>JBIIJH010000040.1:0-18375 GCA_044233905.1 Phycisphaerales bacterium | reverse complement strand
ATCAACGCCACCCTTGGAAGCCTGCCTTCGGCGAGCGGCACGCGGCTGGCATTGGGCCCCGGGCTCACCGATGCGTTCTGCGGATTCAAGGCGTACCGCGTGGCGTCGCTGAGCGGCCTGCGCCTGGACGTGGACGGGTACGACTTCCCGTTGCAGTTCTGGGTGCAGGCGGTGGCGCACGGACTGCGCGTGGACGAGATCCCGGTGCCGCGCATCTATGTCGACCCGAACCGCTCGTTCGGCACGGGGCTCGATGATCCGGCGCGTCGGCTTGCGCTCTACCGCGCCACGTTTTCGCGCGAGCTCGCGCACTGCGAGGGACGCCTGCGGATGGCGGGCAAGGATCTCGCGTGAACGCGCCGGCTGGAGCGCCAGAATGCACCGTCCGGAGCGCGGGCGCGCTGCGCGCCGCGGAGGGCGAGATGCTGGGAAGGCCGCTCCGCGAATGGCGCGCCGCGATGCGCGCGGAGCTCGGCGTTCCTGCGGGGCTGGTGGCCGGTACGGGGCACCAGGTGGAGTGGTGGCATCCGGGCATCGTGGCGAAATTCATGTGGGCAGATGCACTCGCAGGCCCGGACGGCGCGGCGGTACTCTGGCTGGCGGTGGACACCGACGTGCGCGACCCGCGCGAACTGCGCGTCCCCGTGGAAACAGAGGGAAAGCTGCAAGCGGTGACGCACCGCTTCGGCCCGCGCGCCGCGCAGGGGACGCCGGCATGCGGGCGCGATGCGCATGCACCGGCGCCATTCGAAGCGCTCCGCAGTGTGGCCGTTCCCACGTCGGCGGCAACGGGCGTGCGCAACGCGCACGACGCGCTCTTGGCGAACGCCGGAGCCGCCGACTGCACTGAACAGGTGATCGGCGCGCTGCGCGAGACGACACCCGCGATCGGCGCGCCCGCCTGTACGGTGCGGACGTCGGCCTTGCTGCAGACGGCATTGGGAGCAGCCATCGTTGCGCGCGCGGCCGCCGACCCTGCCGGATGCGCACGCGCCTTCAACGATGCCGTGCGGCTGGTGCCGCGCGTTGCGCAACCCCTTGCGGAAGACGGGCCGTTGGGGGCCGAACTTCCCTTCTGGACCATGGCCGCGGACGGAACGCGCGCCCGCGTGCGAGCAAGCGAGCTTCCCGCGCTTCGCGAACGCGGTGCGCCGCTCTGGCCGCGCGCATTCCTCACGAGCGCCATCGCGCGCGCCGCGCTCTGCGACCGGTTCGTCCATGGCACGGGGGGTGGAACCTACGAGCGGGCCACCGAGGCCTTCGCGGCATCGTGGCTGGGCGCCACGCTGCCCGCGTTCGACATGGCCACGGCCACGCTGCGGCTTCCGTTTGCCCCGGATGACGGCCCTCCTCCGGTCACGCCCACCGAGCGACGCGCGCGCTGGTTTGACCCGGAGTCCGCGCATGGCGCGATGAGCGATCGCAAGCGCGCCGCGCTGGAAGCCATTGCGCGCGCACCGCGTGCAAGCGCCGAGCGCCGCGCCGCATGGCGCGCCATGCACGAGGAGTTGGCACGCTCACGCAATGCGCACGCATGCGATTTCATGGAACTGGACGCACGCGCCGCCGCCGACCGCGAACGTGCACGCGCCGCCCTGCTCCGCGCCGATCGCACCTGGGCAGCCGTGCTGCATCCGCGAGAGTCGCTGGTGCGGCTTGCGGAGGCGCTGCGGGTGCAGGCACACACGCGCGGCGCATGACACCGCGCGGAGAACGCGCCGCGCGGACGATCGCGCACGAAACGCGTCAGGCCAGCGGATCGGGACGGAAGAGCCGGGTATCCAGGCTCCACACGCGATCGGTGAAATCCTGGCCGGGGCCGATGGTCTTCTCGCGCTGCACCGCGTGGATGGCCACGGTGGTCTTGGCGTCGAGGTTGTCGAGCATGGCCACGAAGATGGCCTCGGGCGTGGACGGCACCTTGGCCGCGCCGAACTCGAGCGAGCCGTGGTGGCTGAGGACGATGTGCTGCAGCACGAGGAGCGCATCCGCCGGCAGGCGCGTGGCCTCATCGCGGCTGATCTTGTTGGCCATGGCGCTGAGCATGATGACGCCCTTCACGGTGTGGCCGATCAGGTTTCCCTCGGTCGTGTAGGCAAATCCGCGCTCCCACGTGAGCTCGGAGGTCTTGCCGAGGTCATGGAGGAAGAGGCCCATGAGCACGAGGTCCCGGTTGAGCCCGGGATAGAGGGGAAGCATCGCTTCCGCGAGGTTGAGGAGCTGGAGCGTGTGCTCGAGCAGGCCGCCGATCCACGCGTGGTGCACGCTCACCGCGGCAGGCGCCTGGCGAACGCGGGCCATGAAGGCCTCGTTGGAGAGGTATGCGTCGGCGAGCGCGCGCATGGCCGGGTGCGAGAGCGAGCCCATGATGCGGCGGAGCTCGTCCTCCATGACCGGGATGTCCTTGCGCGATGCAGGGAGCAGGCGCTTCAGGTCCTCGACATCGACCTCGACTGCGCTGATCGAGTCGACCACGATCTGCACCTGGCCGTTGTATTCCTGCGCCTGGCCGCCGAGCCACACGAAGCCGGTGGCGGCAAGCTCGCCGAGCTGCGATTCGTCGAAGGTCCACTGGCGGATGGCCAGTTCCCCGGTGGCATCGCGGATGATGCCCTTGAGGAAATGCTTGCCGTTCTTGGCCGTGCCCACCTGCGGGTTCACGATGGAGTAGACGCCATCCACGTAGGTGTGCGGGCGGATCTGGTCGACCGGGACATGCGGGCGCGGTGCGCCGGGTCCGGAGGGCTGGGTTGTTGCCTGGCTCATGGACGCGCGAGTGTACGCAGCGTGCCGAGTGCGCCGGGAATCTCCGCCGCAAGTTCGGCAGCCAGCATCCCGGCGGTGCCGCCTGCACGCACCGCCCAGCGTTCGCCGGCAATGGCGTGCGCCTCCACGGCGAGCCGGGCGCAGTCGTAAAGGCCGAGCTTCGGACCGAACTGCGCGAGGAGCCCCGCCACCACGCCGGAGAGGACGTCGCCGCTGCCGCCGACAGCCAGCGCATCGTTGCCGTGCGCGCAGGTCCAGGTGCGGTGCCCGTCCGAGACCACGGTGCCGTGGCCCTTGAGGACCACCACGCAGCCGAGACGCTGCGCGAGACGTTCCGCGGCGTGGGGTCGCGCGACGGGATCGATGGGGTCGGCGTCGATGGAGAGCGCCTTGGCCAGCCGCGCGTATTCGCCGGGATGCGGCGTCAGCACGATCGGAGCGCGCAGGTCGAGGTCGAAGCGCGGCGTGGCCGCCAGGCAGTTGAGCGCATCGGCATCGACCACCACCGGGCGACCGTCGTCCTGCGAGAGGAGGCGCACGGTCACCTGTTCTTCCGGAAATCCCGTGCCGAGGCCGGGGCCGATGACGAAGACGTCCGCGCGCCGCGCGTGTTCGTCGATCGCTGCCGCAACGGCGTGGGGCACGAGATGCCCTTCGCCGTCGACCGCGAGCGGCAGTCCGGTGGCCGAGGGATTTGCGGCGAGGATCGAGGGGACGAGCGGTTCCGGCGCCGCCGCGATGCAGAGCGCTGCGCCGGCGCGCAACGCACCGAGCGAGGCAAGGACCACGCTGCCCAGCATGGTGGTGGGGTGCGCCGCGTGGCCGCCGATGACGCACACGGTGCCGAACGTGCCCTTGTGGCCCGCGGGATCGCGGACTGGAATCGGCGGGAGCGGCTCGCTCACCGGGGCTTCCCCGAGGGAGGCGCGCCGGCAGCGGGCGCAGTGGCGGGCGCAGTGGCGGGCGCAGTGGCGGGCGCAGTGGCGGGCGCAGTGGCGGATACAGCGACGGGCTTGCCGTTGATCGAGCGGACATCGATCTCCGTGTCGCCCATCAGGTCCACGATGCGCGCGAGGTCGGTGTCGAGCGATGCTCCATCGGCGGCGCTCCAGCCGGTGAGGAGGTGCGATGCATCGAAGCGCGGCCCGTCCGGCGGCAGCACGGCATCGAGGTCGATCCACTTGCCGTCGATGATCGCCTGCGTCCACATGTGCCAGCCGTAGGCGTTGCGGATGCCGCCCGCCTCGGGGACATAGAGAAGCCCGGAGCCGACGCGCGCGGGGATGCCCTGCGTGCGCAGGAGCGCACAGAGGAGGACAGCGTGCTCGGTGCAATCGCCGGCCTTGCTCTTGGCGGCCTCGCTGGCGGTGGCGAAGCCGCTGGCGAGGTTCTTGCGGGAAATGTGGCGGAACACCGCGGATCGCAGCGCCTCGGCGCGGGCGAGCGGGAGCGGCGCGCAGCCGGCGAGCGCCTTCTCGGCGATCGCGCGGATGGCAGGATCGTCACCATCGGCCATGACGCTGGCGCGCGTGAAGCGCGGGTCGGCACGGTCCGCCTCGGAGGCCACGGAGCCGGCATCGGCATCCACCGTGACGGTGGCGGAACCGGTGCCGGTGCGCGTGAAGACCTGCGCGCCGGCGCTCGGGATCTCACTGAGCGTGCCGTCCGTGGCGCGCATGGCGAGCTCCGCCCGGCGCGAGCCAGAAAGCGCGCGGCCATCGGACGTCAGCATGATGAACGTGCGGGCCATCACCTCCACCGGCGCAACCTTGGCGGTGGCGGCCATGCGCGTGGTGAGCATCGATTCGAGCATCCCGACACCGAGGTCGGTGCTGCTGCGCACCAGCACCCCGTCGGAGGCGATCCATTCGGTCGATGGCCGCTCCATGAGCGATGTCTTGGTGCTCCACTCGGTGACGGACACCGTGCGACCATCCAACTGCGCCTGGGCCTGGCCCTTCAGGACGCTCTGCACCGCGACGGCCTCGGGCCCGCTCTCCGGATCCAGCGTGACGTAGCGGAGCTCCTTCGCGCCGGACGCCAGGCGATGCCGCACGAACTCGTCGGCGGCACGCGGCGCCAGCCAGCCTGCGGGCGGAAGCGGTCGATGCTGCGTGGTGCGCCGGCCGGCCTGCTCCTCGACGATGTCGATGCCGCCCGGGCCGAACGTCCATGTGGAGGTCACGGGTGCCGCCCCGGAATCCTTGCGGATCACGGCGCGCAGGGGCTCGCCCCGCACCGACTCCTCGAACTGCGTCCGCGTGCGGATGGTCACGCCCTGCCCCATGCGGCCGACGGTCATCTCGGTCTCGGTGATGCTGCGGTAGACATCGCCCTCGCGCTCGAGCGCGTCGTGGAACCAGCCACACGGCTGCCCGCAGAGCGAGAGGCGGTACCAGCGATCCTCGACCACCTCCGCGGCCGGGCGCGCAGCGACCGCCGGTGCCTGGGCGAGCGCAGCGACCGCCGGTGCCTGGGCGTGCACGGCGGGCAACGCAACACCGGCCACGCACGCGAGGATGCCTGCAAGCATCACGCGGCGCGTTCCGGATTCACTGCGGGCGCATGAGCGGGAAGAGGATGACATCGCGGATCGATTCCGAATTGGTCATGAGCATCACCAGGCGGTCGATGCCCATGCCCATGCCGCCGGCCGGCGGCATGCCGACGCGCAGGCTCTCCACGAAGTCGTGGTCGAGCGTGCGGAAGGTGCTTTCCTCGTCGTCGGCGCCGGCAAGCTGCTCGGTGAACTTGGCGAGCTGGATGTCCGGGTCGTTGAGCTCGGTGTACGCGGGGCCGATCTCCATGCCGGCGATGAAGAGGTCCCAGCGCTCGGCGATCTCCGGATGCGCGCGGTTGGGGCGCGTGAGCGGGCTGATCGCGCTCGGGTAATCCAGGACGAACGTCGGGCGCTGCGGATCGATGAGCGACTCGGCCTTCTCCTCGAAGAGCTCGTTCACCAGCAGCCAGTGGTCGAGCGTGGCCCACTTCTCCACGTGGTGCTCCTTGCCCGCGGCGCGGACCTTCGCCTCGTCGCGCATGTCGAAGCCGAAGGCGCGCCGGAAGAGGTCCTCGTAGCGCACGCGCTCGAAGGGCTTGCGGTAGTCGATCTGCATCGAACCGAAGGGAAGCACCGGGCCATCGCCGCCCTCGGGGCAGCCTGCCATGGCGCACGCGACGTGGTGCACGAGGCTCTCGACCATCTCGAGCATGGTCATGTAGTCGCCGAAGGCCTGGTACGCCTCCATGGCGGTGAATTCCGGGTTGTGGCTGCGGTCCACGCCCTCGTTGCGGAAGTTGCGGTTGATCTCGAAGACCTTGCGCATGCCGCCCACCATCAGGCGCTTGAGGTAGAGCTCCGGCGCGATGCGCAGGAAGAGCTCCATGTCGAGCGCGTTGTGCTTGGTCACGAAGGGACGCGCCGCGGCGCCGCCGGCGATCGGCTGCATCATCGGGGTCTCCACCTCGAGGTAGCCGCGCGACTCCATGAAGCGGCGCACGAGGCTCACGATCCGCGAGCGCTGCTCGAACGCGCGGACCGTCTCCGGGTTGGAGTACATGTCCACGTAGCGCTTGCGGTAGCGGATCTCGGCGTCCTCGAGGCCGTGCCACTTGCCGGGCGGCGGCGCGAGGCTCTTGGTGGCGAGTTCCATGGCGGACGCCCAGATGCACGTCTCGCCCTTGTTGGTGCGGCCGATGGGGCCCTCGGCCACAACGATGTCGCCGTAATCGAGCGCCTTGGCAAGCGCGAACGTGGACTCGGGGACGTTGGCCTTGCTCACGGTGACCTGGAGGTCGCCGGAGGAATCGCGCAGCCAGAAGAAGACGAGCTTCCCGAGGTCGCGGTGCTGCATCACGCGGCCGGCGATGCGCACGCCAGCGCGACGGTCCACGATTGCGGCGGCGGGGTCGGCCTTGCGGGCCTGCTGGCAGGCCTCGAACTCCGCGTGCGCGGATTCGTCGAAGCGCGCGCGGGCGGCGGCGGCGGTGTCGAGGTCGTCGACGCGGCGACCGTAGGGCTCGATGCCCAACGTTGCGCGGAATTGTTCCAGCTTCGCGCGTCGCGCTGCGACGAGTGCTCCCTCGTCCTCGGGCGTCGGCTGCTGGTTTGCGTCGGGTGTGGGCTGCATCGAGGGGGTCGAGTTCGTGGTCACGGGCTTGCGGGCCATCCTAGCGGTTCCCTACGTCAGGATCGCTATGCTTGCGGGGCTTCACCCCGACCCACCCATGCCACACAACATCAAGCGAATCGGCGTTCTCACCGGCGGCGGCGACTGCCCCGGACTCAATGCGGTCATCCGTGCTGTCACGAAGACCGCCATCTGGAAGCATGGCATCGAGGTGGTCGGCATCGAGGACGGCTTCCAGGGCCTCATCGAGGACCGCGTGCGCCCGCTCAGCGCGCTTGACGTGAGCGGCATCCTGACGCGCGGCGGCACCATCCTGGGTTCGAACAACCGCTGCAACCCGCGCAAGTACTGCGTGCGCGTCGACCCGGTGACCGGCCCGGTCTTCGAGGACGTCATCGGTCGATGCGTGGACACCGCGCGGCGGCATGCGCTCGATGCCATCATCGTGATCGGCGGCGACGGCACCATGGCCGCGGCGGCCCCGCTGGTGGAGGCGGGGGTCAACATCATCGGCGTGCCGAAGACCATCGACAACGACATCGTCGGTTCGGAGATCACCTTCGGGTTCCTCACCGCGGTGAACACCGCCACCGAGGCGCTCGACAAGCTGCATTCCACGGCCGACAGCCACCACCGCGTGATGGTGTGCGAGGTCATGGGTCGGAACGCAGGCTGGATCGCGCTGACCTCCGGCGTGGCGAGCGGCAGCGACATCATCCTGCTGCCGGAAATCCCCTTCGACCTGGACCACGTCTGCGAGAACATCGATTTCCGCATGAAGAAGGGCCCGGGCTTCGCCATCATCGTGGCCGCCGAGGGAGCGCGTCCGCGCGAGGGCAAGCAGATCGTCGACCGCGTCGACCACACCTCGCCCGATCCGATCCGACTCGGCGGCATCGGCCGCTGGGTGGCGGACGAGATCGCCAGGCGCACCGGCGTGGAGACGCGCGCGAGCGCGCTGGGCCACATCCAGCGCGGCGGCGGGCCCATCCCCGCAGACCGCATCCTGGCCACGCACTTCGGCTACCACGCCATCAAGACGCTGATGGAAGGCAAGCGCGGACGCATGGTGATGCGCCAGGGCAATGTCTTCGGCGACGTCGACCTGCTTCATGCTGCCGGCAAGCAGCGCCTGGTGCCGCCGAACCATCCGCTCATCGAGGCGGCCCGTGCCATCGGCACCGGGTTCGGCGACGGCCGGACCCCGGAGCCCGCGCCGAGCAACGAGGGCTCCGAGTCGGTGGTGGTCTGACCGCGCGATTCGGCGCGGTTTCCTAGGATCCGCACCATGTTCACTGCCATGCACTGGTCGGTTGCGGCCCTGGTCGCGTTCGCCTGCGGAAGCATCCCGTTCGGCCCGATCGTGGCACGCCTGCGGGGCATCGACCTGCGCACGGTGGGCAGCGGCAACATCGGCGCCACCAACGTCGGGCGTGCGCTCGGATGGAAGTGGGGCGTGCTCGTCTACGTGCTCGATGCCATCAAGGGCGCGGCGCCGGTGCTCGCAGCGGGCGCGATGGCCGGGATCCTCGGCAAGCCCGCGGATGAAGTGGCCCCCGCGGACATGTGGTGGTGGCTCCTCATGCCCATCGCGAGTGTGCTCGGCCACATGTTCAGCCCGTTCGTCGGCTTCAAGGGCGGCAAGGGCGTGGCCACCGGCAGCGGCGCGATGCTGGCGGTGTGGCCCACGCTGACCGGGCCGCTCCTCGTTGCCATCGGCCTGTGGGCGGTGCTGCTCGCCGCCACGCGTTACATGAGCGTCGCGAGCATGGCGGCGGCGATCTCGATTCCGCTCACGGTGGCCGCGGCCGCCGCGATCCGCACCGGCGACGGGACCCCGGACGGCGAGCTCCCCCTCCGGCACGCGCTGCCGGCCATCATCGTGACGGGCGGCGTGGCGCTGCTGGTGGTGTGGAAGCACCGCCCGAACATCGAACGCCTGCTGGCGGGCAAGGAAAATCGCCTCGGCACCAAGCGCTGAGCGGCCCCGAAGAGGCGCGCCGTGCAACGCACGGGCAGCCCGCCCACGCACTACGATTCCCCGCGTGATGCACGCCGCAACCAACGAAACCGACGTCCACGGGGGCTACCGGTCGCCGCTCGAATCCCGCAACGCCAGCCCGCGCATGCGCGCGGCATGGAGCGCGCGGCGCAAGTTCGGCACGTGGCGCCGCATCTGGCTGGCACTTGCCGAGGCGCAGCACGAGCTGGGCCTGCCGGTGAGCGCGGCGCAGGTCAAGGAGCTCGGCGCGCACCTCGATGACATCGACTTCGCCGCCGCCGATGCGCACGAGGCGCGCCTGCGCCATGACGTGATGGCGCACGTGCATGCCTACGGCGACGCAGCCCCGGGCGCGCGCGGCATCATCCACCTGGGCGCCACCAGCCAGGACGTGGTCTGCAACGCAGACACCCTGGTGATGCGCGATGCCCTGCAGATCGTGGCGGAGAAGCTCGCGCGGGCCATCGACCGCGCCGGTTCGTTCGCCACCACGCACCGAAGCCTGCCGACCCTCGGATGGACGCACTACCAGCCGGCGCAGCCCACCACCGTGGGCAAGCGCGCCACGCTCTGGGCACAGGACCTTGCGATTGCCCTGCAGGAGGTGGAGATGCGAATCGCCGGCCTCCGCCTGCGCGGGCTGCGCGGCGCCACCGGCACGCAGGCCTCGTACCTCGGACTCTTCGGCGGCGAGGCCGCGAAGGTGGAGGAACTGGAACGTCGCTTCGCCGCCAAGCTCGGCTGGCCCGCGGGCCAGACCTGGGCAGTGTGCGGGCAGACCTATCCGCGACTCGTCGATGCGCAGGTCCTTTCGAGCCTGGCCGTTGCCGCTGCCGCCATCCACAAGTGCTGCAACGACCTGCGCCTCCTTGCCAACCTCAAAGAGGTGGAGGAGCCCTTCGAGAAGGACCAGATCGGCTCGAGCGCCATGGCATACAAGCGAAACCCGATGCGCTGCGAACGCGCCACCGGGCTGGCGCGCTTCGTGATGAACCTCTCCGGCAACGCGCTCGACACCGCGGCCACGCAGTGGTTCGAGCGCACGCTCGACGACAGCGCCAACCGGCGCCTCTCGCTGCCGGAGGCGTTCCTGGCGCTCGACGGCGCGCTCGACATCATGGCGAACGTGCTCGGCGGCCTGGTGGTCCACCAGGCGACGGTCCGCGCGCACCTGGACGCCGAGCTTCCATTCATGGCAAGCGAGGACATCCTCCTGGCCGCCACCAAGCGTGGCGCCGACCGTCAGGAGGCGCACGAGGTGATCCGCCGCCACAGCCAGGCCGCGGCGCACGCAGTGAAGAGCGAAGGCAAGCCGAACGACCTGCTCGCGCGCCTGCGCACCGAGCCGATGTTCGCCGGCATGGACCTCGAGACCCTGCTCGACGCCTCCGCGTACATCGGCCGCGCGCCCGCGCAGGTGGACGCGTTCATCGCCAACATCGTCGAACCGGTGCGCGCGCGCTATCGCCAGGCGCTTGGCGAAGAGCCGAGCCTGCGCGTCTGAACCGCCCCCCAGCACCACGAAACCACTCCGGGCACCGAACCATGGCACTCCCACGACTCCGCCCGGAATCCACCGCCCTCCTCGTCATCGACGTCCAGGAGCGGCTCATGCCCACCATCGCCGCGGCACCGCGCGTGGAGGCCAACTGCGCACTGCTTGCGCAGGCAGCGGGAATCATGGGCATTCCGGTGATCTGCACCGAGCAGTACGTGCGCGGACTCGGTCCCACGGTGGCCACGGTGCGCAACGCGCTGCCCGCCACCGCCGAGGTCATCGAGAAGACCCGTTTCAGCGCGCTGGTCGACGGCGTGCGCGCCACGCTGCGGACGCAGCGGCGTCCCACGGTGCTCGTCTGCGGCGTGGAGGCCCACGTCTGCGTGCTGCAGTCGGTGCTGGACCTGGTGGCTGCCGGCTGGACCGTCTTCCACGTGACCGATGCAATCTCCGCCGGGCAGCCTGACCAGGTTGATCCTGCGTTCCGGCGCATGGAACGCGCAGGTGCCCTGCCCACCGGCACGCTGTCGTCGATGTACGAGCTGCTCGGGGATGCCTCGCATCCCCTGTTCCGGGACATCCTGCCCATCGCCAAGCAGGTCCCGAAAAACGCCTGACGCGCCCGCAGGGGGCGCGTCAGGGATGGTTCACGGTCTCAGGAAGCGTTCCTGCCAAGGCCCGTTCAGGCCTGGCCGCCCTCGGACGCATCGCGGAGGTTCAGAACCGCCTGTCGAACGGACTGGGCGCACTCCTTGATCTCCTGCATGGTCTTGCGGACGCGGGTGCCTGCAGCCTTGTTGCCGCCAATGGCCTTCTTGATGTCGTCATCGCACTCTGCGATGAGCTTCTTCATGCGCTCGTATGCATCCATGTCTGTTCTCCTCTGGAAGGGGTCGTGGGGGGTGTCCGTCGCGGATGGCGACGGGGGTCTTCGTGGATCAGAGCCGCCGGACGGGGCTACGACGCCCACAGCGTACCCGGCGGGATGGGGTTTGGCTGACAGATCTGCCAAAAATACCGCGCCTGCGGCGCTGCAAATGGGGTTCATTTTCCCAACCCTCGCCCAAAGCCCACATTATCATCTCCGAACCGTCACCAGACCTGACACCGGAGACCCCGCCTTGGCCACCGAATTCGTCGTTGACCTCGATTCCCTCGACCTGTCGAAGGTGCTGTTCGGCCCGGAGGCACTGGACGCCGACCTGCCCCAGACAGGCCACATGCGCCACTGCGACGGCGTGCTCTGGCACAACGAGGAATTCACCGCGGGCGTTGGCCACAAGCTGGTGCGCGACGACGAATTCTGGGTGCCGGGACATATCCCCGGAAGACCCCTGCTGCCGGGAGTCCTCATGATCGAGGCCGCCGCGCAGATGGCAAGTTTCCTCAACACGAAGAGCGGCCGGGTGAAGGGCTTCCTCGGATTCACCCGTTGCGACGACGTGAGCTTCCGCGGCCAGGTGGTGCCCGGCGATCGGCTCCTCCTGCTGGCGAACCTCATCGAGTGGAACCGCCGGCGCTTCGTCTCCCACTGCCAGGGCGTGGTGAACGGCAAGTTGGTCTTCGACGGCAAGATCACGGGAATGACCCTCTGAGCGGTGCCGCGCTGCGCGGTACCGTGGACCTTCCATGCCGCTGCCTCCTCTTCGACTTGCACCCATTCTGAAGCCCCGCGCGTGGGGAGGACGCTCGCTGGAGCGCCTCGGAAAGCCACTCCCCGCCAACGTCCCGATCGGCGAGAGCTGGGAGGTGGCGGACCTGGCACCGCCGGTGATCGAAGGCGTATCGCACGTGGCGGATGGGCCGTTCAGCGGCGACTCGCTCAACCACCTCATCGGCCACCACCGGAACGCGCTGCTGGGGCGTGCGCGGATGGCCGGCGACCGCTTCCCGCTGCTCGTGAAGTACCTGGACGCCGCGGAGAATCTCTCCGTGCAGGTGCATCCCACCGCCGCCTACGCGGCGGCGAATCCCGGGGCACACCTCAAGACGGAAGCATGGCTGGTGCTGCACGCGGAGCCCGGCGCCGCCATCTACCGCGGCGTGCATGAGCACGTCTCGCCCGCGCAGTTCCGACGCGCCATCGCGGAAGGCACGGTGGTCGAGCTGCTGCATCGCGAGACGGTCTCCGCCGGCGACTGCATCCCGCTCGAGAGCGGACTGTGCCACGCGCTGGGCGCCGGGGTGCTGGTGGCCGAGGTGCAGACCCCGAGCGACACCACGTTCCGCGTCTTCGACTGGAACCGCAACGACCCCGCGCGTCCGCTCCATGTGGAGCAGGCGATGGCGTGCATCCTCTTCGGCGCCTCGCAGCGGCTGCCCGAGCGGCCCATCACCAGCGTCGCGCGCAGCAGCGCCGCGTGGAGCGATGGGCTCCGTGCCGCGGTGCTGTGCGCCAACGAGTACTTCGAGATCGAGGCGATCGAGGCGTCGCCCTCGGGAGATGCGGCGCCGATGGAATGCGTCACCGACCACGCGCCCGTGGTGCTGATGCTGATGCGCGGCGAGGCGGTGATGGAATCCGAGGGGCATCGACCCATCCACCTGCGCGCGGGCGACACCGTGCTCCTGCCGGCGGAACTGGTGCCAACCACCATCGATCTGTCGCCCGAGTCCCTGCTTCTTCGCACCACGATGCCCGATCCGGCGCAGCGCATCCGCGACGGCCTCGGATCCGTAGGCAACATCGCATGAACCCCGTCCGATCGATCGACTGCCGCCACCAGACGGCATGCCTGATGCTGGCTGTGGCCCTCACGGGCCTTGCGTTGGCTCGCCCGTCATTCGCTTGCGCCCAGGCCGCACCGCCCGCGCCCAGCCCCGGCGGCCAATCGAATCCGCGTGCGCAGCAACCTGCCGCGCCGGCCGTCATCCCACCGCCGTTCCTTCCCGATGCCGGCGCGCAGCCGACGCGCCGCACCGCGACGCCGGGAGCGATGCCTGCGCCCTACATCACCGGAGCGCGCCAGTTCCTGGTGCAGCCGGGCCAGACGTGGCAGCACCTGCTCGAGGAGATCCAGCCCGGCGACGAGATCATCTTCCCGGCCGGATTCCACGTGCCGCAGGTCATCACCGGCCTCCAGGGAACCGCCGAACGGCCGATCTTCCTGCGCAGCCGCGACCCGGTGCCGGCTGCCGTGGCATGCGAGACCGACGGATGGATCTTCGTGCGGCCGCGGCACGTGATCGTCGAGAACATCCTGTTCCTCAATCCGCATGGTGCCGCGGTGGTGGTGGACGGAACCGGCGACAGCGCCGCGTCCGCGCTCTTCGAGGCGCAGTTCACGATGCGCAACTGCACGGTGACCTGCACCCGCAAGGATCCGGAGCAGGACGCCGTGCGCATCCGCAACGTCTCCGACGTGCGCGTGGACCAGGTGCGCGTGGATGGCTGGAACGATTCCGCGGTGGAGATCACCGACGCGCGGCGCGTCCTGGTGCGCGGCCTGCTGATGGCGCCGTCCACGCAGATGCAGCAATCGGTGGGCGTCAAGGTGCAAGGAAGCTCCGGGCAGGTCTCGATCACGGGATGCTCGTTCAACAAGGTGGTGCGCACCGGCGTGCGCGTCGGCACGCCGTGCCCCGGCGGCGACTGCGGCGCGGCGCGCCCGGTGGAACAGGTGCGCATCGACCGATGCCTGTTCGAGGACCCCGGCCAGCTCCTCGAGATCGTCAATGCACGCGACCTGGTGCTCTCGCGCGCCACGGTGGTCAACCCCACCGCCGCGATCTACTCCATCCCCGCGGACGCCGGCACCGTGGAGCAGGTGCTCGTGGAGCGGTGCCTCGCGTTCTGGTTCCCGGGGACGCTCGCCAGGTTCAGCCCGCATCCGGACCGGATCCCGCCGACCGCCGTGACGCTTGCGGAGAACCTCTGGTACTCGCTGGAACTGCCCACGGCGTGGGAGGCGCTCGGCGCGCCCTTCGGCTACCAGGCAATGCCGCAGCACATCTCGCCGGACCCCGGGATGGACATCACCACGCTCCGCCCGCGCAATGGCGAGGCCATCCGCTACGGGGCGTACAGCATGGCGGCGCCCACCTCGGCACGGCCCTCGGACAACCCGGTGGAAGGTCCCGAGCTTCCCCCCGTCCGCAAGCCGGAGGCCCCGCCCCCGGCATCCCGCGGGCGCGGAACGACCCCGGAGGCCCCCGCGGCCCCCAAATCGAGTCCCTGACTCCTCGGGAGCCTTCCCTGCAGGCCGCCGCCGACAGGGCGTCCCACTATCATCCCCGACCCCCGTGCTCGACACGGGGCGTGGACTTTCCAGACGGGCCTGCCGCCGCGGCGCGACCGGCCCTTCAACCCTGACGCCGCACGACTCCAGACGGAGCCACCGAAACATGCCCAGCACTGGCACGATCAAGCAGGTCATCGGCTCGACCTTCGACGCCGAATTCCCCGAGAACGCGATCCCCGAGATCTTCAACGCGGTCACGGTCGACTTCGAGCTCAACGGCCAGAAGCAGACGCTCGTCGGCGAGGTTGCCAAGCACCTCGGCGGCGGACAGGTCCGCTGCGTGGCCCTCGCATCCACCGACGGCCTGCGCCGCGGC
Source organism: Phycisphaerales bacterium (assembly GCA_044233905.1). Classification (GTDB taxonomy): domain Bacteria; phylum Planctomycetota; class Phycisphaerae; order Phycisphaerales; family SM1A02; genus UBA966. The sequence goes on along the minus strand of JBIIJH010000040.1, from coordinate 3,422 downwards.
ACCGCGTGCGTCGACACCGGCTCGCCGGTGAAGGTGCCCGTGGGTGAAGGCGTCCTCGGCCGCGTGTTCAACCTCCTCGGCCAGCCGGTCGACGAGCGCGGCCCGGTCAACACCAAGGACGTCGCGCCCATCCACCGCACCGCACCGACCATCGCCGACCTCAACCCGAAGACCGAGATCCTGCAGACGGGCATCAAGGTCATCGACCTGCTCTGCCCCTTCGTCCGCGGCGGAAAGATCGGCCTGTTCGGCGGCGCCGGCGTCGGCAAGACCGTCGTGATCCAGGAGATGATCGCGCGCGTCGCCCGCAACTTCGGCGGCTACTCGGTGTTCGCCGGCGTCGGCGAGCGCACCCGCGAGGGCAACGACCTGTGGCTGGAAATGCAGGAAGCCGAGTACACCGACGCGAGCGGCAAGAAGATGCACGTGCTCGACAAGGTGGCCATGGTGTTCGGCCAGATGAACGAGCCGCCGGGCGCCCGCCTGCGCGTTGCGCTCAGCGCGCTGACCATGGCAGAGAACTTCCGCGACAAGAGCGGCAAGGAAACCCTGCTCTTCGTCGACAACGTGTTCCGCTTCACGCAGGCCGGCTCCGAGGTGTCCGCACTGCTCGGCCGCATGCCGAGCGCCGTGGGCTACCAGCCGACCCTGTCCACCGAGATGGGCGCCCTCCAGGAGCGCATCACCTCCACCAAGGACGGCGCCATCACCTCCGTGCAGGCCATCTACGTGCCGGCCGACGACCTGACCGACCCGGCGCCGGCAACCACGTTCACCCACCTCGACGCGTTCATCGTGCTCGAGCGCAAGATCGCCGAGAAGGGCATCTACCCCGCCGTCGATCCGCTCTCGTCCACGAGCCGCATCCTCGATCCGCAGATCGTCGGCGAGCGCCACTACAAGGTGTCGCGCCGCGTGCAGGGCATCCTGCAGCGGTACAAGGACCTGCAGGACATCATCGCCATCCTCGGCGTCGATGAGCTCAGCGAAGAGGACAAGCTCGCGGTGTCCCGCGCCCGCAAGCTCGAGCGCTTCCTCAGCCAGCCGTTCTACGTCGGCGAGGTGTTCACCGGCCTGCCCGGCGTCACCACCAGCCTCGAGGAGACGATCGACAGCTTCGAGCGCATCTGCAACGGCGAAGGCGACAGCCTGCCGGAGAGCGCGTTCATGTACGTCGGCACCCTCGACGATGCGCGCAAGAAGGCGGAAAAGATGGCTGCGGCCGTCTGAACCGCGATCGGCCGCCCGCGGGCCGAAACCACCTGAAACTCCCGACGCGGGACGCAGATGCGTCCCGCGTCGTGTTTTTGCGGCGGATCGCGCCCCCGCGTGCGCTGCGGGCGCCCCCGGAAGTGGCCCGCTTCCGATGCGCGCAGCGCGGTGGTAGGGTGCGTCCATGGTGATCGTCGCCGCCCTGGCCATTCTCCTGCTGCAGACCCCGCCGGCCAACGCGCCACCGGCGCCGCAGAACCCTGCCCCGAGCAGGCTGATCGAGCGGCCGACGTTGCGGCCGAGCCGCGCCGACAACGCACGTGAGAACCTGGCGCGCGACCCCAACGAGCCGAAGCAGCCCGCAGAGACACCGGAACCGGAAGCCCCGAGCGAGCCAGAGCCCGCCGCGGCGGCCCCCGCTCCTGCACCCGCACCGCCTGCCCCGCCCGCGGCCGGGCTGGCACCGATGGCACCGTCCGCCGTGTCACCGGGAGCGAGCGCAACGACTGCACCTGTTGCCGCGACTGTCGGCGCCCCCGCCGCGATCCCCGCCAAGGGTGCCGCCGCCTGGCTCAGCCTGCTGCCGATCGGCGCACCGCTCGCAATGCTGATCGGTCCGGGCATCGGCCTGCTCTGGATTGCGGCGCGACGCGGCCCCGCGCAGTGAACGCGCGGGGCCTTGGGTGCAACGATGAATTCGAGGCGTGATCGGCCGCGCGGTCAGCGCGCGGGCACCGGCACCGCCGCGGGCGGTTGTGCCGGCACATCCACCGGGTCCTTCGACCGCGCATTGGTTGCCCACGACGCCGGCCGGAAGCCGCTGACGGTGCCGTCCGGCCCGAAGAACACGCACCAGGCGCGCTCGTCGGCCTCGTCGGGGAACATGGCGCGCGTGCCGAAGCTCGACAGCGTGTCGCCGTACTGCCAGCGCTCGCCGCGCGCCGGGCTGCGGCGCCGCTCGGCATTCGGATCCGCCGGCGGCGGGACATAGGTGGACGAAGGCTGGCCGAGCATGGACTCGACCTCCGCGCGCGTCATGCCGGCGTGGATGCGATTCCAGTTGGTCTCGTAACGCGGTGACTCGCAGCCGGCGAGCGCCGGCACTGCCGCCGCCAGCAGCGTTGCGACACCGCGACGCATCACCGGCCGATCCTCCCGAGCGCCGCCGCGCAATCCGCGGCGAGCGGCACGACGTCGATGCCCGCGCCCACGGCGCGGCGCATCCAGAGGTCGGGCGTGACACGTCCGATGGAGCAGATGCGCTTGGTCTCGGCAGCGAGGTCCTTGCCGTACATGTGCGAACGCACCTGGTGGCTGATGACGTGGCCCAGCGTGTAGTCGGCCAGGTAGAGCGGATGCCCCACCATGTGCTGGTAAGCGGCCAGGATGCGCGTGTGGTCGGGGCCGAAGTCCTGCTCGTAGTGGCTGGTCCAGACCTCGGCAGCGATCGCGAGCGTCGCATCGCGGAGTGCCGCCGGCGTGGCGCCGGGGTTCGCGTAGATCCAGCGCCACATGCGGAGCTCCACCAGGCTGGGGCCTGCGATCTGGCGAGCGGCCAGCATGGTGGCGATGGCGTCGATGTCGCGGGCGCGCTGCGCGTCGGCGGTGTCCTCGATTCCCAGCACGCGCTTGGCGAGCGACTGGTAGAGGAACGCGAACGCCTCCGTGCACGCCGTGTTCGGCACGTTCTGCAGCGCGGGGCGCGGCGCCCAGAACGCGCTGTAGAGCTGCTCCAGGTTGTGGCCGAGCTCATGCATGGCGGTGTCGAAGCCGTCCCAGCCGAGCTCGTCCTTCAGGCGATTGGTGCGCAGCCACGCGCCGTAGCCCGGCAGCATGGGCCGCATGGCATGGCCCGAGCCCTTGGCGATCTCGACGCTGATGCGGGTTCCGAGGAAGTCCGCCTCGTCGGCAGGGAAGCCCAGCTCGCGGAGCACTTGCGGCAGCGCTGCCTGGAAGGCGTGCTCGTCGGCGAAGCGCGCCTTGACGGCGGCATTCATCTCGGCGGCGGGCTTCGATTCGGCCACGTCCTCGAAGTAGATGTCCTGCGGCTCGAGCGCGCGCCCGAGCCGGGCGCGGAGGAACGCGGCGAGCGGCACACGCACCGGGTGGTCGAGGAGATCGATGAGGAGGCGCTCGACATCGGCCTCCGGGATCTCGCGCGCGAGGTCGAACTTGCGCGCGATGGCGGTGGGCGCCTCGGGATACATGGG
>JBIIJH010000161.1:0-5577 GCA_044233905.1 Phycisphaerales bacterium | reverse complement strand
ACGAGGGCTGCGCCGACGGAGACATTGACCGGGGTTGTCGGGTGAATCAGTTCCGGCGACGGCGACGCATGCCCCCGCCGACGAGAGCCAGGCCGGCCACGGCACCGGGTGCCGGAATCGCCTGGATCACGAACACCATCGAGAGGTCGACCTGGTCGCCTGCACCCAGCTGGAACACCATGCGGATGCCTGCTGCATCGCCCATGGCGATCGACGGCTGGCTGGGGATCGGGATACCGAAGGCCTCGCCGGGAATCGACGACACCTGGTCGGGGAGCGTGGTCACCGAGTAGGGCGACGCCAGGAGCGACGCAATCGTGGTCCTGTTGGCGCCCGTCTGGATGTAGGCAGACCAGATGGAACTGCCCGCGGAGGCGAACAATCCACCGTCGGAGCTGCCCGTCAGCACCCCGCTGACCGAGCCGCCGGTCAGGCTGCTCGTGCCCTGCGCCAGCGTGCTGGCGGCGAAGTCGATGGTGAACGTCTGCACGGAGGCGGACGTGTTGACCAGCTGGATGGATCCACCGAGTACCTCACGCCCGTCCACCGACGTGTCGGCGGCGATCAGGTTGAAGGTCGAGATGAATCCAGGCTGGTTGATGCTGGCCGTGTAGCTGTACTGGTCGGGATTGCCGTTGGGCGAACCGACCGGTGAAGCGGTTCCAGAGGAACCGCCGCCCGAGCTCACGGAGATCTGCATGGTGGGGATGCCGGCGAACGCGGAACCCGCGATCACTCCGGCGACGATTGAAGCGAGGCAAAACTGCATCTCAGACCTTTCCCTTGACAATGCCTCATTCCCAAACAACACCCTGGGACTGTCCATTGCGCGGGAGTCCGAGGCAAGCAACGTTGCCCCAGCTACCGTCTTCCCTGATCAATCAGCCCGACCGAACCATCCAGACCATCACCAACCGACGTCCTCGGACCACCCCGGTGGCCGATCAGCGCCTGCGGCGCCGACCAGCCCCGGTTGCTCCGGACACCACCAGCAGGGCCATAGCACCAGGACCTGGCACGTTGGTGACCGCGAAGGTGGAGGCGAAGGAGACGGCGTCTCCTGCGCTGAGCGTGAACCTGAGGACGATGCCGAGCAACGCATCCGAAGACGTCGAACCGCCGGGAATCACTTCGTTGGTGAAGGCACCGGGTGCGGTCGACTGGCTCAGGAACTGCCCGACGTTGAAATTAGAGAACGGCTGCCACAGCGTGCGCATCGCGACGTCATTCATGGTCGCCGTGTAGATCGGCATGCTGCCGACCGCGCCGAGAATCGCACCGTTGCCGTTGAGATCGGTCACGGTGGCCGTGATGGACCCGCTCATGACCGAAGCACCGGCACCGCCCGCGACGTTCGCGTACTGGTAGTACGTGAAGGTTCGCGCAGAGCTCGACGAGTTGAAGAACGTCTGAGAAACGGACACCACATTCGCGGAAGTGGTTGCCCCCAGAGCAAGCGCAGCGGTTGCTGCAACGATATTCACCGACAAAAACTTCACAGAAACCATGTGCCCACCTCCTTAAGGGGACACGGTTCGACCCTTTCCCTCAGGCCGATACCGATCTTCGAGTTGTTCCTGGACCTTTAATCCCTGTACCGATGCCGTCGGGAAAACATGGACGGCACCGGAAGATAGACCGGATTTGGACAGAGGCAAGCAAATCTTCCAGATGCGGCCGACGATCCGTGGATCCTCCCCCGTCTCGTGGGGTCGTGGAACAAGCCACGGGGTCGGGCGGCGGCCTTTCCCGGGTTCCTCCGCGGGCTTTATCGAGCCGCCCGGGTTATCCACTCGCTGTCGGGAATTCGCGATACCTGCTCACCGTCTGCGCATCGCCATTCATCGATCGCGGCCAGCATGGTGGCCACGTCGGTCGCCGTCCGGATCGATTCCTTCAGCCCCTTCACGTGGCCCATGGACTTGCCGTACCAGCTGATGCGGCTGCGCATGCAGTGGAGGACGTGCTGGAGGGAGTGGTAGCGCTCCAGCAGCTGGACGTGCCGCGCGATGCAGTCGAGCTTCTGGTTGATGCTCGGTTCCGGCGGCATGTTGCCGGTCCGGAGGAGTTCGAGGGCCCGGCGGAAGATCCACGGCGTGCGCAGCGATCCGCGTCCGACCATGACCCCCCGGCAGCCGCTGGCACGCATGAGGGCAGGAACGTGCTCCGGCTCGGTGACGTCACCGTTGCCGATGATGGGGATGGAACGCACGGCGTTCACCACCTCCCCGATCCGTTCCCAGTCGGCGGTGCCGCTGAAGAACTGGACCGTCCAGCGGCCATGGACCGTGACCGCGGCAATGCCTGCCGACTCCAGGTCGCGCGCCAGCTGCGGCGCCACGAAATGCTCCGGATCCCAGCCCAGGCGCACCTTGGCGGTGACCGGCACGCGCCCGTTGGAATGCCGTCGAACGGCTTCCACGATGCGCTCGGCAAGCTTCACCGTGCTGCCGGCATCGCAGAGAAGGAGCGAACCGCCGTGCTTCTTCGCCACCTTGTCCACCGGGCAGCCCATGTTGATGTCGATGAGCTGCGCCCCGTTGTCGATGGCCCAGCACGCCGCCTCCGGCAGCGGGTCGTTCCAGTTGCCGTAGAGCTGCATGCCGCAGGGTTGGTCGAGCCCGTTGGTGGCCGCCAGTTCCACGCTCTTGGCGGCGCCGCGCAGGATGGCGGTGCAGTTGAGGAGGTCGGTGCTGGCAAGGCCCACGCCGCCCTGCTCACGGCAAAGGATGCGGAAGGCCAGGTCGCAGTGGCCGGCGATGGGCGCAAGAAGCAGCGGCGATTCCAGGCGCAGCGGGCCGATGTGGAAGCCTTCGCCGCGCAGGCCGGGGTTCGACTCGGTGGCCGGCGCGCTCACGACGACGACTCCATGACCGCGTCTTCCAGCCGGTAGAAGCCGAGCAGGAACGAGCCCGCCGCGAAGGGCTCCACCTGCATGCGGCCCTTGATGGTGCCGTAGCGGTAGACGTGCATGCCCTTCACGGAGATCGGTGTCGCGAACGCCGCCTCGATGGAATCGAACGGCGTGGGCGGCAGGCCGATGCAGCAGCCGTCCCACTTGTTGAGCATCACCATGGCTTCCTTGGCCTCGAACACCTGGAGCGGCGGCGCCCAGTAGCCGCTGATGCGCACCCACGCGCCGCGCAGGTCGGCGATGCGGCCGGGCAGCACGTACTTGCCCGCGGCGGCATCCACGCCTGCCGAAGCGCTGGTGAGCATTTCCCAGGTGATCTGGAAGGGGTCGTTCTCGGTTCCCTTGCCGCGAACCGTGTACTTGCCGTCGATGCGCACGGTCTGGTCGTCGATGCGCACGATGGAGGCGCGTTCGCCCACCGTGACGGTGGGGGTGACGGGTGCACCGTTCGTGCGGGGCGCGATGGATCCGCCCATGATGTCGTCGAGCGCGGAGGGGGTTGTCGGTGCTGCGGTCACGGCCGATGTTGCGGGTTGCGCCGGCGTTGCTGGTGCGCCTGCTGGCGCGGGTGGCGTCTGTACCGGCGCTGACGGCGCAACCTCCACCTCCGTCGGCGGCATCGGGCAGACAAGCGGCTGCGTGGTCGGCGCGGCCTCCCGGGTCACCGCGCGCTCGGCGTGCGGCCACCACCACGCTCCGATGGCGGCGATCAGCACGAGGGCAGCAACGGTCCAGGCAGCTCGCACGTGGTCATCGTAGGGCCGCGCGCAGTGGCGGCGTCACTCGCGTTCCACCAGGTGGACCAGCGCATCGTGCACCTGCGTCACGTGCATCGGGCCGGCATCCAGGTGGTCCAGCCCGTCGGCGATGAGGACCGGCGCGTAGGGCGTGCCGTCCTCGTTGCGGCCGTGGCTTCCGCGCACCAGCGAGGTATCGAGCGGCACGGTCTCGAGCAGCGCGCGCATGCCCATCTTGCGCAGCAGGAGCTGCCGTGCCACGTAGGCCTGCGGTGCCTTGATGGCGGGATCAAGGAAGAGTTCGAGCGGGTCGTAGCCCGGCTTGCGATGGATGTCGACGGTGCGCGCGTAGTCGGGCGCGCGGGCGTCGTCGTTCCACCATGGGTAGGCGAACCAGGTGCCGGGCGCGGCCACCGCCAGCAGGTCGCCGCTGCGCGCGTGGTGGATGACGGTGGCGCGCTGCGCCTGGGCGTCAAGCACGCGCTCGACACCCGCATGGTGCTCCAGCACGGCGCGCACGGCGTCGGTGTCCTCGGGCCGCCGCACGTAGACCTGCGCCACCTGGTGGTCGCAGACCGCGAATGCGGCACTCGCACCGGGGTCGAGGTACTCGCGGCCATCCTCCACGCGCAGCGAGAGGAACCCCGCCTCGCGCAGGACGCGGTTGGGCATCACGGCATGGTCGACGGGCGCAATGCCGTACTCGCTGAGCACCACCACCTGCACGCCGCGCTTCTCGAAGAACTCGAGCAGCGCGCCGAACACGCGGTCGATCTCGCGGATCTCCGGATCGATGCGTGCGTCCTCGGGACCGAACTTCTGCAGGCAGTAATCGAGGTGCGGCAGGTACACCAGCTGCAGTGCCGGCTGGGAGCGGTCCTCCAGCTTCATGGCCGCGCGCGCGATCCAGTCGGTGCTGCGGATGTCGGACATCGGCCCCCAGAAGTGGAACAGCGGGAACGCACCCAGCTCCTGCTGCAGCTCGTCGCGCAGTTCCGGCGGATGCGTCCAGCAATCCGGCACCTTGCGCCCGTCCGCGCGGTACTGCGGGCGCGGCGTGACGGCCACGTCCACCGAGGAGTGCATGTTGAACCACCAGAAGCAGTTGGCGATGGTGGGCATCGGCCGCCCCGCGGCGCGCGCCCGCGCACGCAGCGTGTCCCACACCTTGGGCGCTTCCACCAGGTGGTTCGACTGCTTCCAGAAATGCACTTCCTGCAGCGAGCGGTCGAACCATCCGTTGCCCACGATGCCGTGCTCGCCCGGGCGCTTGCCGGTGAGCATGGAGCTCTGCGTGCTGCAGGTGACCGCGGGCAGGTCGGTGGTCAGCGTCCGGATGCCGCCCGCGCGCTGCGCGAAGGCTTGGAGCTTCGGGCACTTCCGGCGCGCGAAGACTGCCGGCGAGAGCCCGACGATGTTGAGGACGGCGACGCGCACGCGCGCAGGATAGGTGCGGCGCCGAAGGCAATGCCCGCCTTCGCAAGCTGCGCGTCCACCTGCGGTGCCCATCCGCGGTTGGCGGCGGGGCTGGCCGGGCTCGGGTGCAGCACCTGGTGAAGGGCTGGCAGTGCGCGTGCGGGGTCGGCGGCGCGCAGTTGCGCGAGCACGCCCTCGGCGCGATCGCGGGCGAATGCGCCGAAACCAACCACGTGCGCGGGTTCCAGCGCAAGGATGGCTTCGCCGAGCGCTTCATCGCATGCGGCTTCGAGCGACCGCATCGCCGCCGCACCGCGACCGGCGCGCGGAAGCTTGTCGGGCGTGAGGTTCGCGCCGCTGGCGGCCATGAAGGCCAGCGGGCACCAGTTCCAGACGAATGCGTGGCGGAAGAAGGCATCGGCGCTGCCGAATCGGTCGGCCGCCCACGCCCAGACACGCGCGCCGCTCACCTCGCTGCGCGTGCATGCGAGGCCTTCCACCGGGCGCTTC
>JBIIJH010000039.1:0-18852 GCA_044233905.1 Phycisphaerales bacterium | reverse complement strand
GCGTCATGCGCCGCCACCACGGCGTGCTGACGGTGCGGGCGCCCAGCGCACGCACGCTGAAGGCGCTGGCCACCATGAGCGCAAGCGAGGTCATGATGGTGAGCAGGCAGTACGTGCGCGCCGGGTGCAGCATCCACGCGGAGACCGCCCAGCCCGGCTGCTCGATGGCGGGGGCCGCATAGGTGGACGGCATCAGGAGCGATTCGAGCGCCAGGAACGGGTTGACCGGCGTGAACACGGTGGTGGTGCGCGCGATGCTGCCGGCACTCACCGGCGCACGCAGCGCACCGTCGGCGGCCCAGGTGGCGAACAGGTAGATCACCACGGCGCTGTAGAAGACGAAGACGCTGCGCTTGCCGGCGCTGCGCGTGATGCTGAGCGCCACCGCCACGGCACCCACGGCGAGTGCGGTGCAGGCGCTGATCATGAAGCTGCCCCAGACCGCGGTGGGCGGGACGCCCCCGAAGAACTGCGTGCTCATCATGAGGGGCAGCGCGCCCACGAGGAGCGCCAGCACGAAGAAGAGGCGCCCCATCAGGTTGCCGATCACGATCTGCACGCGGTTGAGCGGCGTGGTCAGCAGGATCTCCCACGTCTGCGGGTTCGCCTCCTGTGCGATGGCGCCCGCCATGAAGAGCGGCGTGAGCACGCAGATGAGGGTCACCTCCACGAACGAGAGCGCGGTGAACGCGGTGGCGCCGCGCTGCGCCAGTTCGCGCAGCGAGGAACTCTGCCCCACCATGCCGAAGAGCATCGCCACCATGAGGAGCGCCAGGAACCCGCTGCGGATCCACAGGTGCCGCGTGCGCCGCGACCCGTTGGCGACGATGCGCAGGATGATGGGGTTGGTGGGCCCGAGGTCGGACGCCCAGCGCGCAAGCGGCATGCGCGCATCGTAGGAACAACGCGGCCCGCGCCGGGAGGGCGCGGGCCGCGGGATGGTTGCTTCACGGATTGCCGACCCAGCGGGCGGTCAGCGGGAGATCAGACCGGGCCCCAGCTTCCCAGGAGCTGCCCGAGGTCCGCACCGTTGGTGGTGCCGTCCTGGTTGATGTCGGTGATGCCGGGCTGTCCCCAGCCACCGAGCATGAAGCCGAGGTCGGCGCCGTTGACCACGCCGTCGCCGTTCAGGTCGGCGGGATTCGCGGACACCAGGATCAGGGCCGCCGTGTCCATGCTGACGGGCGCGCTCTTGCCGAACGTCACCCACAGGTCGTACGCGGTCTGGCCGGCGGGGTCGGACGTGGCGTCCCGGAGGAACTCCATGTACTCGCGGCTGGAGGTCTGGTAGTAGAGCGTGACCACGGCCTTCTTGGCGCCCTCGGGGATGGCGTAGACGGTGTCATCCCAGTACTGGCCGTCGTCATAGGAGTAATTGACGGGCGCGCAGCCGTCCGCGGCGAATGCGGCGTTGGTGAAGCCGCGCGGCGGGATGCGGTTGTCCTTGAACTTGGTGTTGGCGAGCGTCAGGTGGAAGTTCTCGCCGGCAAGCAGGCCCGTGGCCGCAGCCACGGCGGCATCGATCCCGTGCTTGGCCTCGTAGACCTTGGTGTCGGCGGTCACCAGGTCGGCGCTCGCCACGTCGTACGCGCCGCGCTCGGCCACCAGGGCGTTGTTGGCGTCGATGAAACGCACGTTCACCCACATGCGGCGACCTTCGGGGTAGCCGCTCGGAAGCTTGTGCGCGCTCTGGTTGGTGACGCGGACCGTGATGCTGTTGCCGGCCTGCGTTACCTGCATGTCGCTGGCGTCGCGGAGCATCTGCACGTTGCGCGCCTTGGAGGCCTGGATGCGCTCGGGCGTGAGGCCGATGCTCTCGGCATCGAAGCCCGCCTGGAAGGCGATGGCATCGATCACCCAGGTGTTCGAGCCGGCGAAGGAGTGCTGCGGCATGTTCTGGCGCGTGAACCACGGATCGCCGGAATCCCAGAAGACGCAGCCGCCGCCCACCTGGTCGGGCATGTGGCAGTCCTGGCAGGACTTCATGGGGCCCTGCAGGTTGCCGCCGAAGCGGCCGTCCGCGAACGTGACGCCCTCGGTGGCGAAGGTGCTGTTCTTCCACTCGCTGTAGGTGCGCTGCTCGGGGAACATGTCCGCGGGCTGCTGCGTGGGGTGCGGCGTGTTGAGCGTGTTGAGCTGGTACTGGCCGTTGCCGTTCTTGGTGAAGACCGGGTTGGAGACGTCGTGGCAGGTGCCGCAGAACTCGCTCTTGGAATGGAACGGGCTCGTGATGAGCCACACCTTCTCGCCCGCGAGCGACTGGCCGTGGAAGTTCACCGGGACATCGCTGAACGGTCCGCGGCGGACGTCGCGCGGGTCGATCACGTATCGCGCGTTGCCATGTCCCTGCGGGATCAGGCCGGCGGCGGCGAGCGGAGAGAGCACCTCGGGATCGGGCGTCGGGTCCTGGTTCGGTGCGTTGTATCCCACGGCGCTGTCGCTGCCGAGCTCCGGGTTCACGGCGCGGTGGCAGAAGTGGCAGTTGATGCCGTCCCAGTCCTCGTAGGTGAATTCCGCGGTGGTGCCGGTTGCGCTGCGGCCGCCGAGCCAGGCGCCCGGTGCGTGGCATCGGATGCAGTACTCGCCACCGAGGTTCGCGTCCTGGTTGGCGATGGCAAGCGCCGCGTGCCAGACGGGATCGCGGGCCGACTGGCCCATCATGCTCGACACCCACGTGTCGAACGGCGCGAACGTCGGGCTGTAGTCCGAGTGGCAGAAGGTGCAGTTGGTGCTCGGGATGGTCTCGGCGAAGGTCTGCGGATCGCTGCTCGGCTGCGTGCCCGGCTGGAAGAAGTCCTGCGCGGTGGTCGGGAGCTGCGTCTGTCCCGGAGGCCCGCCCATGAAGGCGCCCACGGATGTTGCGAGGGCTGCCGCGGCGAGCGCGACGAATCCCGCGGTGGTGAGTGCGCGGCGTTGCGGGCGCCGGCGAGTGTCCGTGGAGGTGTTCATGGGGTGTATGTGGTTTACTTCGGTCGGCGCGGGCAGGGGATGCAGTGCAATTGCCCGGCTCCGTGCAGGGGCGGGCTCCATCCGATACGCCCAATAGTGGGCGGGAGGATCGGTTGAGTCAAGCCGGATTATGGTTGATCAGGGACGAAACTCGCTGGAACGGGGCGCCGGGGGAGGTCCGCCCGCCTGAGTCGCTCCAGGTTGTCCCATAACGCAGGCCCGAGAGCAGGCCCGAGACCGGTTCAGGCGCCCGTGCCGCCGGTCGCGCGCACCTTCTGGAGGAGGCCCGCGGTGTTCACCACGGCCTGGAAGGTGGTGTCGAGGTGCGCCTCGGCGATGCCCTTCGGCGGGGCACCCTTCATCTTGGTCAGGCCCTCGAGCGACGGTGCGATGCTCGCGAGCAGCTTGGTGCGCGCCGAGGCGGCGATGCCGGAGAGCTGGTTGCGGACCGCCAGGAGCGCGCGCTGCAGCGCATTCACGAGCTGCGGCTGCGAGCCGTCGGTGACGCGCGAGGAGAGGTCGTTGATGGTGCCGGCGAGCGTGCCGGCGATCGCGTCGGCCTGTGCCGTGGGAAGGCCGTCCTCGCGGAGCATCTGCACCATGGCGTCCACCTCGTGGGCGGCGACGATCCAGTCCGTCTCCTTGCGGCAGGTGGCGGCCAGGCGCTTGGCGATGGCGTCGAATTGCGGACCCGAGAGCGGGGCTTCGGCGACGGCCTTCGGCAATTGCGCAGATGCGGAGATGCGGACGGCGATGTTCTTCTGGGTGTCGGGGTCGAGGCTGTCCTGCAGGAAATCCACGGATTCCGCAGTGGCCAGGAAGCGCGCCATGATGAACGCGTTGGTGGCGCGGAGCGAGTCGTCGCCTTCGGTGAACTTCTTGAATCCCTTGACGAACTCCACGCCGTAGTCGTGGCGGAAGCCGACGGCGGTGGTGGGCTTCTTGAGGACCGCGAGCAAGTCGTTGCGGATCTGGACCACTTCCGCCGGATCTGCGTCGGCGAACTGCTGCGCCTGCTTCTCGACGAACTGGGCGACCGTCTTGCGCTGCTCGGCCGTGAGGGCCTGCTTCGCGGCCACGATGTCGACGGGCAGGGTGTTGGCCTGCGCCGCCGCCGATCGCGCGCTCCATGCCGCCGCCGAAACCACGAGGGCAACGCCCCAGGCGGCGAGGGTGCGGGTGGCGGTGCGGGACTTCGCGGGCTTCGGGTACATCAAGGGATCGCTTTCGGGCCGTGACGGCGTTCGGGAAGCAGGGAACGCTACCCCGGTCCTGAAATCCGTGTCAATGGAGGGTCAGGTCAACGCACAGCATCCGCGACCGGCATCCCGACGGTTGCGGGTTCGGCGGCAGGTGCCGGAAGGGGCTGGGGCGCGGCGGCCGGCACGTTGCCGGGATTTGCAAGAAGTGAGCGGATTCGACCCATCAGCCGCTGTTCATATGGGACATCCCGGCCGATCGGGGTCCAGTCGGTGGGAATGCGGGTCGAGTCGTCATCCTTGGCCTGGACCTTGGTGGGATCGGTGGCCACGGTGGACTCGCCGAGGGTCCAGTGACCGATGCGGCGGTTGGCCACGAATCCGCGATCCACGTACACCCAGGCGCGCATCTCGATCGATCCGTCGTGGTGCAGGAGGTCGAACCGTGCCTGTGCCCGGTCGCTGCCTGCCACCGGCGGGCCGTCGGAGCGGGTGCCCATCGGCGGCGGCTCCATCGCGAAGGAATCCGGCACGAACTCGAAGCGCGCGCGGCGGCGCTCGAAGTTGACGGTGTGCGCGACCATGTCGTCGAACCCGGCGTTGTCCGTGCGCCACGGCTCCACCAGCGAGCCGGCCGTGCGCGGCAGGGTCTCGATGACGCCCAGCTCGCGGTCGACCACCACGGGCTCCATCCCCTCCGCCCGCGCGGCCTCCAAGGCGGCGTCGAAGACGCGGCCGTAGTCGGCGTGCGTCATCGCCAGGACGGGCGCCACGGGTTCGGCGGCACACCCGGCCAGCCACTGGCAGCAGCAGAGGAGCGCGAGGATGGCGGGCAGGCGGCGCACGGACCGAAGTCTACGGAACCCGCTGCTTTCGCGCCGCGCACCGCGCGATGCCGATCTATACAGACACCATGAAGTTGGCCCTGCCCGCCATCCTGCTTGTCGTCCTCGTGCTGCTGCTCTCGAGCTTCGACGCCGCGGGGCCGCGCGCCGACTTCACGATGGTGCAGCCGAACGACTTCCACACGCTCGACCCGCAGCGCATGACGTACCAGCACGACATCCGCCTCGCGCGGGCCATCCACGAGACGCTCGTGATCATGGATCCGGAGCGCGGCGGTGCGCTGCCCGGCACCGCCGATCGCTGGGAGATGTCGCCTGATGGCCTGACGTGGACATTCCACCTGCGCCCCGATGCGCGCTGGTCGAACGGCGACCCGGTGGTCGCGCAGGACTTCATCGATGCGTGGCGGCGTGCGATGCTGCCGGACTTCGCCTCCAACTACGCGGGATTCGTGGAGGAGATCGCGGGCGCCAAGCAGCTCGGCGCCTTCCGGCAGGGGCAGCTGAAGGCATTCGCCGCGCTGCCCGGCGCCGACCGCACCGAGGAGCGCGCGCGGCAGCTGTGGGACGAGATGCTCGCCAGGTCGGACGAACTCGTGTCGATGCGCGCGCCCGATGACCGCACCATCGTGGTGACGCTTGCGCAGCCCGTGCCCTACTGGCTGTCGATCGTCGCGTTCCCGGTGATGGCGCCGGTGCACCGGCCGACCCTTGGGCGATTCTCGGGCTTCGACGTCGCCAGCGGGCGACGCACCGTCGATGCGGCATGGACCAAGCCCGGCACGATCGTCTGCAACGGCACGTACGTTCCGCAGGACTGGCGCTACAAGCGCCGGATGCGGCTGGTGCGGAATCCCGAGCATTGGGACCACGCGCGCGCGGACGTGCAGACCATCGACATCCTGGCGATCGCCGACAGCAACACCGCGGTCCTCTCCTACGAGGCCGGCGGCGTCGACTGGGTGCCCGACGTCCGCGTGGCCTACAAGGCGGACCTCGCGGAGCAGGGCAGGCGCTGGATCGAGCACCACCGGCCGCAGTACGACGCGCTGGTCGCCGCGGGCAAGTCCGTGGACGAGGCGCTCGCCGCGCTTCCCCTGCCGCAGGGTGGCGAGCGCAACGACGTCCACGTGATCCCCAACTACGGCACGGACTTCTACAGCTTCAACTGCCGGCCGACGCTCGCCGGCGGCGCGCCGAATGCGTTCGCGTCCGCGGGCGTCCGGCGCGCCTTCGCGCTGGCGGTCGACAAGCAGGCGCTTGCCGAGCGCATCATCCGCGTCGGTGAGCCGGTGGCGTCCACCCTGGTGCCGCCGTATGCATCGGCCGATTACCCGTCGCCGAAGGGCCTCGGCCACGACCCGGAGCGCGCGCGGCGCGAACTGTCGGCGGCCGGATGGTCCTCGCGGACGGCGGACGGGATCCCGATGCGTGCCGACGGGACACCCTTCCCGACGGTCGATCTCCTCTACGCAACCGACAGCCCGAGGTACCTGGAGCTCTCGCTGGCGATGGCGGACATGTGGCGACGCGAACTGGGCGTGCGGGTGGAGCTGCGCGCCAAGGACTCGAAGTTCCTGAAGGCCGACCTTCGCTCGGGCAACTACATGATCGCGCGCGGCGGCTGGTACGGCGACTACCGCGACCCCACCACGTTCCTCAACCTGAGCCGCAGCGGCGACGGGAACAACGACCGCGGCTATTCCAGTCCCGACTACGACGCGCTCCTCGACCGCGCCGCGGCGGAGCGCGATCCGGCGAGGCGGCTCGCCATCCTTGCCGATGCCGAGCGCATGGCGGTGGAGGTGGACATGCCGATCCTCCCCATCACCCACTACGCGACGATGCTCCTCTACGACCCCGCGCGGATTCGCGGCGTGACCCGCGACCCCTCGTTCGACCAGCGGCTCTCGAACATCCGCGTGCTGCGCCCGCGCTGAGCGCGGCTCAGGCGCGCCCGGACTGGATGCGCGGATCGATCCACGCGTACATCACGTCGACGAGCAGGTTCATCAGGATCACCACCGTGCCGAAGACGAGCACCACGCCCATGAGGAGCGTGATGTCCTTGGCGAGCACCGCATCCACGAAGTGCTGCCCGATGCCCGGCACGGCAAAGACGCGCTCCACCACGAACGAGCCGGTCACCGCGAAGGCCGTGGCGGGGCCGAGGTAGCTGAGCACCGGAAGGAAGGCGTTCTTCAGCGCGTGGCGTATGGCAGCCTGGCGGCGGCCAAGGCCCTTGGCGCGCGCGGTGCGCATGTAGTCCGACGACATCTGCTCGAGCATCGACGAGCGCATCAGGCGCGCGATGTACGCGGCGAACGGCAGGCTGAGCGCGAGCGCCGGCAGCAGCAGGCTCCGCACGCCCTGCCAGCCGCCGATGGGCACCCAGCGGAGCTTTGCGGCGAAGACGATGAGGAGCACCGCCCCCGTGACGAAACTGGGCACACTGATCCCCACCACCGCCAGGAACTGCGTGGCGGCATCGGCGGCCGAGCCGGGCCGCAATGCACCCACCACGCCGGAGGTCACGCCGATGGCCAGCGCAAGCAGGATCGCGGCGATGCCGATGGTGAGCGACACGGGCACGCCGTCGGCCAGGATCTCGTTGACCGACCAGTCGCGGTGCACCAGGCTGGGGCCGAAGTCGAACGGTCGCGGCGCCTTGCCGAGCACCCACGAGATGCCGCTCGCCTTGCCGAGGTAGTCGAAGTAGAAGCCCACCGGGTCGTCGAGGCGGTACTGCGCGCGCATCGCCGCCTGCGCCTCGGGAGATGGGAGCCTGCCCTGGTCGCCGTCGAGGGGGCTGCCGGGGGCAACCCACGCCAGCATGAACGTCAGCGTGTAGATGGCAAGGAGGAGAAGCGGCAGCTGCGCCAGCCGGCGCAGCACGAACGCGATCACGGCTTGCCGCCCCCCGGGAGCGCGTCCTTCGGCGTCGGGGCCGACTTCTGTGCGGGGCGCTGCTGTTCCATGCCCACATCCTCGATGGCGCGCTTGGCGCGGCGCTCGGCCACCCACGTCACCGCGTCGGCCAGCTTGCCCAGGTCCGCGTCGCCGCTTCGGCGGCAGACATCGAGCATCGGGTCCTTCGGATCGACCACGCGCGTGATGGCCCAGCTGCGCAGCACCGTCGGCGAGGTGCTCGCCTTGGCTGCCTCGAGGAGCGGCGCCATCTCGGGCGTGTCCTCGGGCATCACGCCGATGACCCACGCCTGCGCACGTTCCGGCAGTGCCTTCCATGCTTCGACGACATCCGTCCAGATCGCCTTGGTGTCCGCGCGCGCCGCCTCGGGCAGGCGCTTGGGGTCCGCGGCGGCATGGACCAGGAGGGCAAGGCGGGTCACCGCGTCGACGTTCCCGGCGCTGCGGATCAGGGCGCGTGACTCCGTGAGCCACTCCGCGGTCACGTCGACGCCCGTGAACTGGATCGGCGGGCAGCCGGTGACGCTCCCGAGGAAGCCCGCGGAGATGCCGCCGGTGGCGGCGGACGGGTTCGAGACGACGGCCACGTTCACCAGGTGCGCATCGAGCGGCTGCACGTTGAGCACCAGGCCCACCATCGTGAGGTCGGCCTCGATGTTGACGGTGATCTCCTCGCCCGGCCCCAGGCGCAGGCGGCGGTCGATGAGGATCGGCTGCGGCGGCAGTTCCGCCGGGTCGCTGTTGCCCGGCCGCGGAGCTGCGGCGCGCATCGTCACCTTGCCGGTGATCGGGCAATCGCCGCCGATGGCAAGCGGGATGCGCGAGTTGTTGCGCATGCGGATCGTGAACGAGAACTGTTCGTAGGGCTTGATCTGCGTGGACGACGGGGTGACCTCCACCGTGAGCGCACGCAGCGGGTGCTCCATCATCTCGTCGAGTGCAAGCGGAAGCTGCGTCTGGAGCGCCTTGTCGAGCGCCGCGGACACCTCCTTGAGGGCCGGGGTCAGCTGCGACGTGAGCACCACCTGCTGGCCGAGGACCTCGGCAAGCCGGTCGAGCGCCAGCAGGCTGATGGACGTCCCGATGCGCGATTCGGCGATGGCGCGGAATTCCTTCGCGGCCTCGTGCGGGCGCTTCAGGTCCGCCAGCGCCGACGCATATGCGTAGTGCGCCAGCGGGTCGTTCTCCCGCATCGGCTCCAGCGCCTTGGCCGCCTCCTCCGGCTTGCCCTGCCTCCAGAGGAGCATCGCCTCGAAGCGGGCCTTGCCATCGTCCCCGAGCGCACCCGACTTCGCCGCGTTCTCGATCAGGCCGGGCACGGTCCGCATCTCGTTTCCGAAGAGTAGGAGCGTGGTGACCTTCTGGATGTCGTAGCTGCCGATCGCCGCGTCGGAATCGCCGCGTTCCTTGGCGCGCCGGATCTCCGCATCCGCCCCGCGGAGCGCCTGGTCGAGGAGCTCCGCGAGCTTCTTCTGGTTGCCGTCCTTCTTGGCCACCCCGAGCATGGCGATCGAGAGCGACGACGGAAGCGGCGGGAACTCGCGGGTGAGGCGCTCGTTGGTGATGGACGGATCCATCAGCGAGATCATCCGGCGGAAGTCCTCCGTCAGCCGGTTCATGCGGAGGTCGAGCTCGTGCATGGCCTCCGCGCGCTGTCCGCTGCCCCAGAGCGCGGTCGCCAGGTCGCCGGTGAGCGAGTAGACGGTCTCGGGGCGTCGCTCCGCCTCGGCGACGGTGATCGCCAGGCGCGCGGCTCGTTCGGCGCCCTTGAACGCGCCGCCGTCAAGGAGCACGCTGACGAGGGCGCTCCAGGTGGCGAGGTCGCGCGGATTCGCCTCGACCGCCACGCTCAGGAGCTCCACGTCCGCCGCCGGATCGCTGACGCGCATGCGGAAGAAGCCTGCGGCGGCCTGCGCGGCGGCGGGATATCCGGGGTCGGCCTTCACCGCTTCCGCCAGCCAGCGCGCGAAGAGCTCGGTGTTGCCGATGCGGCTCTCCAGCGAGGCCAGCTGGTACGCCAGCCGCGACGCCACCGGCCCGCCGAGTGCTGCGCGGTTGGCGGGAGCCAGCATGGATTCGTAGGCGCGCACGCGTGCGTCGGCGGTGGTGTGGGACTCGATCGCCTCCGCCACGCGGGCGAGCCGGATGACGTCGTCCGCGGGATCGAGGCGCGCCAGCGCGGCCAGCGACTCGCGACGTGCGGCCCGCGCGGCGTCCGGCGCTCCGCCCTCCACCTGGTCGGCGAGCAGGATCACCAGGTCCCAGCCGGCGCGGCGCTCGGGTGCAAGGCGTGCGCACTGCAGCGCCAGCGCCATGGCTGCTTCGTAGCCCTCGTCGGAGATGTCCGGGTCACGGGTGAAGGGGAACAGGTCGGCCAGGAGCGCGGCCGACAGCATGCGGTCGATGCGCTGCTCGAACGTGGCGGGAGCTGCGGCGGTTGCCGTTGCCTGCGCGACCGGCGCCACGGGCGCGGTGGTGGCTGCGGGTGAGTCGCCTGCGGGTGCTGCCGCGCCATCGGGCGTCGGCACCTTCGTCGCATGCGCCGCGGTCGCGAGCGCGAGGATCGCGCAGGCGCCGGAGAACCGCATGCGTGCAGGGTGTGGCATCCGGTGAAGTCTAGCGATCGGCAGGTGCGATCGCCGCTCGCGTGCGGCGTACGAGTGCCGCGAATCCCGCCATCCCGAGCGGGACGGCAATGGCCACGTCGACGGCGCGCCCGGCAAGTTCGGCGGCAAGTCCGGCATCGCGCTCGTAGCCGCCGATGACCGGCGCGGCGAGCGCCACCGCCCACTCGCGGATGCCGAGGCCGTTGCCGATGAAGGGCACCAGGTTCGCGGCCGACGCAACCAGCGCCGCGCCGATGGCGGTGCTGGGGCCGATCGGCCAGCCGCTCAGCCGGAAGGCTGCCCAGGCGTGCACTGCCCAGACGAGGACCTCCACGCTGCGGACCAGCATCACCGTGGCGAACGGCCGCCACGCGGCATCGATCATGAGCGGAATCCAGAGCAGGAGGACGAACGTCGGCGTCCACCATGGCGCCTGCGCTCCCGCCGCCAGCAGCGCCGCCGCCCCCAACAAGCAGGTGGCCACCGCGGTGGCGGCCATCGCCTGCAGGATGGTGACGAGCGTGGTCTTGACGGGAATACCGTTCACCGTGCGGTGGTACGCCATGCGGCCGATGCTGCCGGCCTGCATGGGGATGTAGTTGCCCAGCGTGCTGGTGGCCACCAGCTCGTTCATCTCCAGGAAGCCGACGCGGCCATGGGGGCGCATGAGCAGCCAGAACGTGCCGGAGGTCAGCACCTGGTTCGCCACGATCGCTGCCACCAGCACCGCGAGCGCCAGCCAATCGGGCGCGGCGGCGGCGCGGGCCAGCGAATCGCGGATGGCGGCGTCGCGCGCCACGGAGTACACGGCGGCCGCCACGAGCACCGCGCCCAGCACCGCGCCGATGCGCCGGTAGCGCGCACGGTGCCCGCGGTCGAGCGGGTGTTCGGCTTCGGGGGGGAGGGAAGGTGATTCGGTCATCGGGAACTCCGGATGTGCGGGATGGCCGCGCGCGCCACCACGAAGCAGAGGAGGAGCGTGGGCACGCCCTGCGATGATTGCGATTCCGCGAGTGCCGCGGTCATCCATGCGGCGAGCAGCGCGGAGGCCATCACTGCGTCCACGGCCGGGCACTGCCGCCAGAGGGTGCGCGCCGACAGCACGAGCACTGCGGCGAGCAGGAGGAAGCCGACGATGCCGCGCTCGGCAAGTTCCTCCAGGTAAGCGTTGTGGGCGCCGGGGAGCTTGGCGATTGCCGCAATCGTTCCCGGGGCTGCGGGAACACCGAGACGTTCGTGTTCGGCGTTGACGATCGGCGGAAACTCCCTGCCCCAGCTGCGCGTGCCGGCGCCGATGATGGGGTGCGATCGCCAGATGGCCACGGCGCCGAGCCAAGCCGGGGACCGGGCGCTCGTGGCCTCGTAGGCGAGTTTCGCGAATTCGCCTCCGTTGTCGCTCGCGCCCTCCCTGGCCACGATCCCGCGGATCGCCTTGAGCTGCTGCGCGCCACGTATCGACGTCGCGCCGATGATCGCCATGGCGCCGATTCCCGCCACTGCGGCGCCGGCCATCAGCCAACGCCGATTCGCCCCGCGCGCACTGCAGAGTGCCGCACAGAGGAATCCGCCGAAGGCCGCGACATATCCGGTTCGGAAGTCGAGGATCAGCATCCCGCCGAAGCAGACGAGCGCCGCGATCGTGGCCACGATCCGGCCTGCGCGTGCGCGTGCCGCCATCGCCCATCCGGCGGACAGGGCGATGCCTGCCGCCAGCACCATCGCCATCGTGGCTGGGGTGCCGATCAGCCGCTTGGTGCTCTCGTATCGCAGGAAGCGGCGTCCATCCCAGTTGCCCGCCACGAGCACCGCGGCGCTGGCGACCGCACCCGCCGCCATTGCCGCCGCCAGCTGTCGCCACCGGTGCGACACGGGCCACACCAGCATCGGCACCAGCGACGCCCGCAGGAATCCGTCCTTCCATGACGCCTGCGCGTTGGGAGACCAGAAGACCGCGATCCAGCGCCATGCGGCGAATGCCAGCAGTGCCACGAACACCGGCGACCGCAGCAACGCCGGATAGAGCCGTGCCGTCGATGGCAGCCGGATGACCGCCACCGCGGCAAGGATGCCGAAGCAGATCGCCTCCGGTGCGCGGCCGAGCGAGATGGCGGCGCACCAGGCCATCGCCGCAAGGAGGTGGATGGCGGACCACGTCGGGTCGCGCCTTTCCACGGCTTCGAATTCCGGCGTGTGGATCGCGCAGTTCTTGGGCACGGAAGGAGTCTAACGAGCGGGGATTTGTGGCTGCGGCGTGTATCGTCACCCGCATGCCGAACGCCCCCGAACGCGCGCCGCTCCTCGCGAGGATCCGTGACCTTGCGGAGACCATCAACACGCCGATCCGGTTCGTGCACGAGGGCCTGCGCCACGGCCGCAACGAACGGCGCGCACTGAAGCACCTCAAGGCTGCCACCGCCGCGAAGCCGAAGCTGGTCATCGTCCTGAGCGCACCCAAGACCGCGTCGACGAGCGTGCTCCGTGCCGCCGAGGAGGCAAACGGCGACTTCACGGTCACCCGCGCGCACCATGCCCAGCCCGAGGCCCTGTGGCCGGGTGCCGGCGCTCGTCCCGTGACCGCGCACGGTGGCCTGCGCCACCGCGCGCACGGTGACATCATGATGCTGCCGTTCCTCCGCGCGTTCGGCGGCGAGGTCCGGTTCATTTCCATGGTGCGCGATCCCATCGCGTTCAACGTCAGCAACTTCACTTATTTCGGCCGCATCTACTGGCTGCGCCACTACTGGCGCACCGTGCGCTGGATGCCCGCCGAGCAGCTGGCCGACCTCTTCTTCCGCACCTTCCCGCATGCCGCATCCAGCGTTTGGTGGCAGCGCGAGTTCGCGCAGACCGTGGGCTTCGACCCGTTGGCGCAGCCCTTCGACACCGAGGCCGGCTGGGCCATGGCGCGCTCCGGCCGCACGCGCAGCCTGATCATGCGCATCGACGTGCCGGACGAGCGCAAGACCACGCTCCTGCGCGAGTTCCTCGAGTGCCCGTCCGTCCCCGACGTGCGGCGCGAGAACCTCAACAGCGTGAGGGCGCCTTCGGAGCTCGGGGAGCGCCTCAAGCTGGCGATCGCCGCCCGCCCGGACTACGTGGACCAGGTGCTGGACCTGCCCGCCGTGCGCCATTTCTGGAGCGATGCGCAGCGCGCCCGCATGCGCGCCACGTGGCTGCGCACGGATGCTCCTGCCCGGCCGGCTCCGCAGCCCGCCTCCGCGCAGGGATAGCATCCACGCCGGCATGTGCGGATTCGCCGGATTCATCGATCGCTCCGACCGGATCAGCGACGCGCAGGCGGCGCTCCGCGCGATGTCTGCAGCGGTGGCGCACCGCGGGCCGGACGGCGAGGGCACGTGGTTCGAGCCGCGCCTGGGCGTGGCCCTGGCGCATCGTCGGCTCGCGATCCTCGACCGCACCAGCGCCGCCGCGCAGCCCTTCGTCTCCGCCTCGGGCCGCTGGGTGCTTGCCTACAACGGAGAACTCTGGAATTTCCGCGAGCTGCGCCGTGACCTGGAGGCCGCTGGGCACCCGGTCGGCCCGTCCACCGGCGATACCGCGGTGCTTGCCGCCATGCTCGACGCGCACGGCGTCGAGGCCACGCTGCCGCTCCTCGACGGCATGTTCGCCTTCGTCGCCATCGACCTGCATGAGCGCTCGTTCTGGCTGGCGCGCGACCGCTTCGGCGTGAAGCCCTGCTTCTGGGGGCACGCCGACGACGGCCACGGTGCACCGGTGTTCGTCTTCGGCAGCGAGCTCCGCGCACTGGCGGCGTGCCCGGTGTTCCGCAACCGCGTTTCGCCGTTCGCCATCGCATCGGTGCTCGGTTCGCTCGCCACGCGCGGCGAACGGACCATCTGGGAAGGCATGCATGCGCTGCGCCCGGGGCATGCGCTGCGGCTCGAACTCTCCAGCGGTCGCGTCTCGCACCGCGAGTGGTTCTCCGCGCGTGCGGCGGCGGCGTCCGTGCGCCAACAGGGATTCCATGGCGATCGCGCGGAGATGGTGCGCGCCTTCGACGGCCTGCTCGAATCCGCCGTGCGTCGCCGGCTGCCGAGCGACGTGCCGCTGGGCGCCTTCCTCTCGGGCGGCATCGACAGCTCGCTGGTGGTGGCGGCCATGCGCCACGCGGGCGTGGCGCCGCTGCGCACCTTCACCGTGGGCTTCGAGCACGTGCAGTACGACGAGCGCGCCCACGCGCGCGCCGTAGCCAAGGCGCTCGGCACCGATCACCACGAGGTGATGGTGCCTGACGCGGACCTGGTCTCGCTCGTGGAGGACGCCATCGGCTGCTTCGACGCGCCGTTCGCCGATTCCAGCGCCGTGGCCACGCTGGCCGTGAGCCGCGCCGCGCGCGCTTCCGTGGGCGTGGTGCTCTCGGGCGAGGGCGGCGACGAGTTCTTCGGCGGGTACGAACGGCACCTGCGTGGCTTCGCGCTCTCGCGCTGGATCGGGTCGGTGCCGCTCTTCGTGCGCCAGCGCATGGCCGATGCCATCGGATTGATGGGAAGCGACAGCTGGGAGTGGGCGCTGAAGCAGCTCGAGCCCACGCTTCCGTCGGCGCTCCGCCGCACGCAGCGCGGGCGCCTCATGCAGAAGCTGGCCGCGATCCTGCGCGCGCGCGATGAGGAGGACCTGTGGCGATCCTTCTTCGCGGTGTGGCCGGACCCGGCGTCGCTGATCCAGCAGCTGCCCTCCGACCTCTGGGCGGCCACCGTGGCGCGAGAGGCGCGCGACATGCCGCGGCGATTCCCGCAGGACGAACACGGCTTCTTCGACGAGCTCCTCCTCCGCGACCAGACCATCTACCTGCCGGATGACATCCTCACCAAGCTCGACCGCTGCACCATGGAGAGCGGCCTGGAGGCACGCGACCCGATGCTCGACATGCGGCTCTTCGAGTTCGCGTGGCGCATCCCGCCGGCGTGGCGCTCCGACGGGACGGTGGGGAAGATGCTCCTCCGCGATGCGCTCCGCCGCCGGCTTCCGGCGGAACTGCACGGCATCGCCGCGCGCTCCAAGCAGGGCTTCGGCGTGCCGCTGCGGGCGTGGCTCTCCGGGCCGCTGGCCTCGTGGGCGGATGACGTCCTCGATCCGGGCCGCCTGGATGCGCAGGGGATCCTGCACGGCCAGACCGCGCACGCCGCGCTGGCGCAGGCCCGCGCCGGCGACGAGGGCGCCACGCAGCGTGCGTGGACCGCGTGCGTGGTGAGCCGCTGGTGCGAGCGCGAGGGCGTGGACGGGGCGCGGGTGGCGCGGGGGTGAGCGGGGTTCACGGTGCCCACCGGGTTTTGCGAGGCACGCGCCCACACATTAGACTTTCTGCATGCGTAAGGCCTCCCTCCGGGACGACATTGAATTCAGCCAACTGCAGGACGCCCCCGTTTCCGATGAAGGAGGCACCTCGGTCGACATCCTGGCGTACTTACAGCGGCACTGGCGCGGGTTGTTCCTCGGGACAATCGCGGTGGCGCTCATCACCGCCGCAGGCGCAGCCATCTCGCTGGCCCTGCCGCGCGGCGAACGGACGTGCACCATTGACATTACGCCCACCTTCCCGGGGGCAGCGGACGGCAAGTACCCGAACCGCACGATTTACAGCCCGCAGGACATCGTCGCGAGCCACGTGCTGGAGCCCATCTGGCGCGACCAGCACCTTGAATCCTCAGTCGACTTCGCGCAGCTCACACGGAACATCCAGGTGGTGGCCGGCGGCGCGGAACTTGACCTGGTGCGAAGCGAGTACCTGCAGAAGCTTGGCAACGCCAAGTTGACCAATGCCGAGCGGCTTGCGCTCGAGAACGAGTACTCCGCCAAGCTCAAGTCCATGAAGTCGGCGTCGCTCACCATCTCGATGGCGGCGGCAGGCAGCCTGTCGGACGCTCAGATGGAGCGCGTGCTTGCGGCCATCCCGGCGGAATGGGCGCGCGGCTGCGATGCCGCGGGTACGCGTTCCTACGACTATCCGTTGCCGAGCGGAGCCGAGCTCCGGACTTCCGCGACACAGCTCACCTCGGCATCGGGCGTGGCCTTTGCCGTGGTGCACGCCGAGCGCATGAAGGAATTCGTGGACTCGCTCACGACTGCCGTTGATGCCATGTCGAAGGTCACTGGTTCCGACGGAATCAAGGATTCGTCCGGCGCGTCCATCGTGGACCTTGGCCATGAGCTGGCCTCGGTGCGACAGAACCTGGTCATCCCGGCTTACATCGAATCGCTCCGGCAGGCACGTGCGGTGGACCCAGATGGGTATGCCGCCATCCGCACCGCGCGCGGCAAGGTGCTTGAGTCGGAACTGCAGGCCGCCAAGGAGCGCGCCCGCGTGCTGCGCGAGGCATACGAGGCCTATGCCGACGAGACCCGCGTGGCCCGTCGTCAGGATAGCTCGCCGTCGGACGACTCACGCCGTGCCGGCATCACCGCCAACGTCGACGGCACCTTCATCGACCGCGTGATCGAGCAGGCCGTGAAGGGTCGTGACGTGGAATACCGGCGCGAGCTGACAGACCGCCGCCTGCAGGCCGAACTGGACGTCGTCAAGCTGAGTTCCAAGGCGGAGTTCGAGAAGTGGCTCGACACCGCGGTCCAGCAGGATCGCATTAGCGCACCGGCCCCCGGCGCCGTCTCCGCGCGCATGCAGTCGATGACGGAGAGCGTCGCCAAGTTCAGTGACCGCGCGCGGGAGATCATGCGCTCGCTCTCGGAGCGCAACCTGAACGCGGCCTCCGCCATGTACCGGGTGGACACTCCGCCCGCGGTGCGTTCGGTGCCGCTGGTGGCGTTGCGTTCCGTGGTCCTCTACGGCATGGCGCTCTGGGCGCTGGCCATGGCATGGGTGGTGGTCCGAGGCGCCATGGCCGACCGTCGATGGCAGGCGAATTTCATGCGGCTTGACGGCGCGACGGCGGAAGAGTTCCGCCGGCAGGCCGTGGGGGCGATCGCCCCGGATCCGACGGCCAGGCAGTCTGCCCGGCGACTTCCGGACGACACCCGCCAGCCGGTCGGCTGACGGCCCCGGGACGCCCGCTCACGCCCCTGCGCGGGTGCGCAGGTTGTCCAGCACGTTCATGAAGTTGATGTACGCGTCGTACGGGCTGTCGTACGGGCTGAAGTACTTGTGGACGTCGCCGTCGGACCAGTACTTGGTGCACATGTAGTAGAAGTGGTCGCTGGTGGTCAGCTTGCGCCAGTCCTCCAGGATCCACTGGTCGCCCGCCGCATGGCGCGCTCGCACCGCGGGCTCGATCTCGTAGAGCTGCGCGATGGCGTTGTCCTGCAGCGGGTTGCCGAGCCACGCGCTCAGGTCGCGCTCGCTGTCGGCCCAGCTGATGAACTTCTCCGTGGAGTAGTCGCCCACCGGCCGATGCGCGGCGGAGGCCTCGCTCACGGTGAGGAAGCCGTTCTGCCCGGGATTCACGTCGAAGACCGCCTCCGGCAGCTTGTCCAGGAAGTCGAAGATTCCCGTCGAGGCCCACTGGTGCTCGCCGAAGGTCTCGTAGTCCATGAACAGGTTGCACAGGTAGCCGTCGCCGTTGATCTGGTTGACCCACTTGGCGAAGCGCTGCGCATCCAGAGGCCATTCCTTCCAGTTGCGGTCACTGAACCGGAAGGCGATGTCGTCGGAGAGACGGTAGTTCTTGAGGAGGAGCCGCACCGGCTCCTTGCCCGTGGGCGTGGCGCCCTGCGGCGGCGCGTACACGTAGTTGGGGCTGCGCACGCCCAGGATGCGGTCGACGCCCTCGCAGACCACCGTCTTGTAGTCGCCCAGCCACGCCACGTGGCCGGCGAGCTCGTTGTTGTAGATCAGCTCGGTGTTGCGGAAGGCGGTCGGCGTGTACCCGTTGAAGAGGCGCGCCACCTCCGCGCGGTGCAGGCGCACCTGCTCGTCGAACTCGCTGCGCGAGAAGAGGAAGGCCAGTGAGTGGTGGCTGGTCTCGTCGAGCAACTCGCAGGCGCCGGTGTCCACCAGGCGCTTGAGCGTGTCGAGCACGTCCGGGGCCCATTCCTCGAGCTGCCTCAGCGCGGTGCCGCTCACCGCGAAGCTGACGCGGAAGCGGCCCTGGTGGCGACGCACCAGATCAAGCAATTTTTCCGTGGTCGGCCGATAGCACTTGTCGGCCACCTTGCGCAGGATGCCGGCGTTGGCCTCGTTGTCGAAGTAGAACGGGTCGGTATCGAACACCGAGTAGCGGCGCAGCCGGAAAGGCTGGTGGAGCTCGAAATAGAAGACGACGGATGCCATGGTTCAGGTGCCCCGTGATTCGGCGTGAGGGGAGAATGACGCGATGTACGAGGTGGTCACGGGTATGCGGGAGATGGTCAAAG
>JBIIJH010000038.1:0-19484 GCA_044233905.1 Phycisphaerales bacterium | reverse complement strand
CGCAATCGTCCAGTGCACCTTCGTTTCGGGCGGGGGGTTGCCGTGGACATGCGGCTGCGTCGATGCGCAGCCGGCCGCGGCCAATGCCGCCAGCGCCAGCGCGTGCAGGGTGTGCTTCATCGGGTTCAGGACTCCAGCCCGATCTGCTTGTCGAGCCACGCCGGAACCTGCTCGATGTTGAGCTTCTCCTGCTGCTGCGTGTCGCGGTGACGCACGGTGACGGTCTGCGCGGACAGCGTCTCGCTGTCGATGGTGATGCAGTACGGCGTGCCGGCCTCGTCCATGCGGGCGTAGCGCTTGCCGATCGACTGCTTCTCGTCGAACTCCACCACGTGCTTCTTGCGCAGCGTGCGGAAGAGCTTCTCGCCGATCTCCGGCATGCCTTCCTTGTTCACCAGCGGGAAGATGCCCGCCTTCACCGGCGCCATGCGCGGGTGGAACTTCATGAACACGCCGCTCGGTCGGCTCGGATCCGGCGTGTACGCCTCGCAGAGCAGGGCGAGCGTGCCGCGGTCGGCGCCGGCGGACGGCTCGATCACGTGCGGGAAGTAGCGCTCGTTCTTGGCCTGGTCGAAGTACTTGGCCTTGTCGTTCTTGCCGCTGTGGGTGGCATGCGCACGCAGGTCGAAGTCGGCGCGGTGGGCAACGCCCTCCAGCTCGCCGTAGCCCGGCGCGGTGAACGGGAACTTGTACTCGATGTCGCTGGTGCCGGCGCCTTCCTTGGCGTAGTGCGCCAGTTCGTCGCGGTCGTGCTCGCGCAGCTGCAGGTTGGAGCTGGTGAGGCCGATCGACTGCCACCAGCCGAAGCGCCAGTCGCGCCACCACGTGTACCACTGGTTCGCCTCGCTCGGGTGGATGAAGAACTCGATCTCCATCTGCTCGAACTCGCGGCTGCGGAAGGTGAAGTTGCGCGGCGTGACCTCGTTGCGGAACGCCTTGCCGATCTGCGCGATGCCGAAGGGGACCTTCACGCGGGTGGAATCCACCACGTTCTGGAAGTTGACGAAGATGCCCTGTGCGGTCTCGGGGCGGAGGTAGGCGACGTTGGCCGGATCCTCGATGGCACCCACGAGCGTCTTGAACATCAGGTTGAAGGGCTTCGGGTCGGTGAGCTCGCCGCCGCAGTGCGGGCACGGCGCGCGAAGCCCGTCCGCGGCAGCCTGCTCCGTGGCAAGGTGCATGATGAAGTCACGCAGCGGCAGCGCGATCGGCCCGCCGTTCATCCGTTCCACCAGCCAGCTCAGCGTCACCTGCGGGTTGCGCACCAGCGCCAGGTTCGGCGCGAGCTTCTTGCCCTTGGTGTCGGCCCAGCGCTTCAGCTGCATCGAGTCCACGGCGCCACCGCTTGCCGCATACAGCTCCTCGAGCGCCTTGAACCAGTCGGTCTCCACCAGCATGTCCCAGAGGTGGTCGGTGCGCATGAGCTTCTTGCAGTGCTTGCAGGTGCTCATCAGGTCGGCGAAGCCGCCGAGGTGGCCGGACGCCTCCCAGACCTTCGGGTTCATGATGATGGTGCAGTCGACGCCCACGATGTCCACCGGGTTGCCGTCGGGGCCCAGCAGCTCCCGCTGCACCACGTCCTGCCACCACGCGTTCTTCAGGTTGCGCTTGAGCTCGGTGCCCAGCGGCCCGTAATCCCAGAAGCCGTTGATGCCGCCGTAGATCTCGGAGGACTGGAAGACGAAGCCCCGGCGGCGGCAGAGGGAGACGATCTGCTCCATGCTCTTGGTGGCGGGGACTTCGGAGGGGCTGCCGGCGGCGGTGGGTTCGGACATGGGGCGGGCATTGTAGGAAACCCACCCCGTGGCCGGACTAGCATTGCCGCCCCCATGGCCCAGCGAAAGACCACCTCCGCCAGCGCAACGCGCGCCCGCGCCTCCGCCCGCACCCGTTCCGCCGTCAGTCGTTCGCGTCGGCCGATCACGCCCCAGGACCTGCTGTGCCTCGTGGGCGTCGGCGACACGCAGATGGCGCCCGACGGCCGTAGCGTGCTCTTCACGCGCAAGGTGGTCAACGCCAAGAACGCCTACGAAACCTCGGTGTGGGTGGCCGACGCCGACGGCACGCGCGCGCCGCGTGCGCTGACCACCGGCCCGAAGGACGGCCTTGCCCGCTGGAACCCGGACGCCTCGCGCGTGGCATTCATCCGCAACGACGCGAAGGCCGCGCCACGCATCATGGTGGTGGAGTCGAAGGGCGGCAAGGCGCACGAACTCCTCGAGATGCCGCACGGCACCGTGCGCGACTTCGGCTGGAGCCCCTGTGGCCGCCGCATTGCGTTCAGCTTCCGCGCCACCGCGGAGGAGTGGACACCGGAGGCGAAGAAGCATCGTGAGGACCACGGGCTCTCGAACCCGCCGCGCGTGATCGACGACGTCTGGTACCGCCTCGACGGCGACGGCTACTTCGGCGCGGAGCGCTTCGAGCTCTACGTGCTCGACATCGAGCGCGGCGCGCTCGACTGCGTCTTCGACCGCGACACGCTCGGGAACTTCTCCTGGGACTGGGCGCCGGACGGAAGCGCGCTCGTCATTGCCGCAAACGACCACCCGCGCGCCTCGTGGAATCCAGGCGAAACCGAGCTGTTCGTGGTGAGCCTGGGTGACCGCGGCAAGCATGTCCTTTCCAAGATCCCGGGCCTCGCCAAGGGCCCGAAGTCGCAGCCGCGCTGGAGCCCGGATGGGATGCGCATCGCGTGGGCCGGGCGCACGGGCTCGGACGGCATGTACGGCACGGGCAACGTGGAGCTCTTCGTGCATGAGTTCCAGGCGAAGCGCACGCATTGCCTCACCGCCAAGACCGACCTCTGCCTGATGGCCGCCACGCTCAGCGATTCGGGCGACCCGGCGTTCGAGCCTCAGCTGCGTTGGTTCCCCGATGGCACGGCGCTCTTCTTCCGCGCCGGCTGGCACGGGAGCGGGCGCATCGCGAGCATCCCGTCGCATGGCGGCGAGGTGGCGTTCCACACCGAGCCCGGCGCCGAGTTCAACATGGGCACGTTCAGCGCCGACGGATGGCGGCTCTCGTGCATCCGTTCGAGCCCGCTGCAGCCCGCCGAGGTGCATGTGCTGGAGGTGGAGCGCAGCATCTTCCCGATGAACCGCGTCACTGCCTTCAACGATGCGCTGGTGGCCGAGCTCGAGCTGGTGGCGCCCGAAGAGCGCTGGCTCACCGCGAAGGACGGGCACAAGGTGCAGTGCTGGACCATGCGTCCGCACCGCGCCAAGGGCCGGCTGCCGGCGATCCTCGAAGTGCACGGCGGTCCGCACGCGCAGTACGGGCTCACGTTCTTCCATGAATTCCAGCTGCTTTGCGCGCAGGGCTACGAGGTGTGGTTCTCCAACCCGCGCGGCTCCAAGGGCTACGGCATGAAGCACACCGCGGCCATCCGCGGCGCGTGGGGCACCAAGGACTGGGTGGACGTGCAGGCCGTGCTTGCCGCCATGCGCCGCGAGAAGGGCATCGACCCGAAGCGCATCGGCATCATGGGCGGGAGCTACGGCGGCTACATGACCAACTGGGCCGTGGCGCACGACCACGGATTCCGCGCCGCCATCACCGATCGTTGCGTGAGCAACCTGGTGAGCCACGCCGGCAACAGCGACCATCCCGAGGTGCCGAACAAGTACTGGAAGGGTTCTGCGTTCACCGATCCGCGCGCGATGTGGAAGTCGAGCCCGATCGCCCATTTCGGCAACGTGCGCACGCCGATGCTCATCATCCACTCCGAGGGCGACCTCCGCTGCAACGTGGAGCAGTCCGAGCAGGTGCACACCGCGCTCTGCACACAGGGCGTACCGACGCGCTTCGTGCGCTACCCCAAGGAGACGAGCCACGGCATGAGCCGCGCCGGCCCGCCGGACCTGCGGATCCACCGCCTGCACGAGATCCTCGGTTGGTGGGGACGTTGGATGAAGTGAGTCATTCCTCGGTGGGAATGACCCGGTTTGCACTGGACAGCTTGCCTACACTTTCGAAATGCCAGACCACAAGCCAACCTCCGAACAGGCGATGGACCATGTCCGCGCGATCCTCCGCTTCATCGGCGAGGATCCCGAGCGCGAGGGCCTGGTGGACACGCCGAAGCGCGTCGTGAAGGCGATGAACGAGCACTTCTGGGGCTACGGTGCCGACCCGATCGAGCCGCTCTCGCGGACCTTCAGCGAGGTGGAGGGCTACGACGAGCTGGTGCTCCTCTCCAACATCCAGGTGCACAGCCACTGCGAGCACCACATGGTGCCGTTCGTGGGCGTGGCGCACGTGGGCTACATCCCCAACGGCCGGGTGGTGGGCCTCTCGAAGCTCGCGCGCGTGGTGGACGTCTTCTCGAAGCGCCTGCAGGTGCAGGAGAAGCTCACCGCGCAGATCGCGAGCGCCATCCATGACACGCTGAAGCCCACGGCCGTGGGCGTGGTGATCCAGGCGCGGCACTTCTGCATGTGCTATCGCGGCGTGCAGCAGCCGAACGCCATCACCACCACCAGCAAGCTGTACGGATCGTTCCTGACCAACCCTGCCTCGCGCGCCGAGTTCTTCCAGTTGATCGGCACCACGCGGGGCGCGGAGTCGGTGTGAACCGCATCGGGCTCGACATCGGCGGAACCAAGGCCGAGGTGCTTGCCGTGCGCGCCGACGGGACCGAGGCACTGCGCACGCGCGTGGCGAGCCCGCGGGAGTATCCGGAGCTGCTCGATGCCGTTTCGGGCTTGGTGGCGCAGGCAGACGCGGCGCTCGGCGGCGCGGGGCGCGCCCCGGTGGGGATCGGTGCTCCCGGAAGCCCGAATCCGCAGACCGGGCTGCACCGCAACTCGAACTTGCTCTGCATGAATGGCCGCCCTTTCGCGGCGGACATCGCGGCGCGCCTGGCCCGCCCGGTGCGCGTGACGAATGACGCCAATTGCCTGGCCCTGAGCGAAGCCATCGACGGCGCCGCCGCGGGGCAGGGCGACGTGGTCTTCGGCGTGATCCTCGGTACCGGCGTTGGCGGCGGCGTGGTGGTCCGCGGTGACGTGATCGACGGCCGCAATGGCATCGCCGGCGAATGGGGGCACAATCCGCTGCCCGGGCTCGGCGATGCGGAGGCGGCGGCGCATCGCTGCTACTGCGGGAAGCTGGGGTGCCTGGAGCAGTTCCTCTCGGGGCCCGCGCTCGAGCGAAGGTATGCGCAGGTGTCCGGAACGCAGCGGGCGCTCGCGGACATCGCCGTGCGCGCGGCCGCCGGCACCGACCAGCACGCCGTGGACACGCTCGACTGGTTCGTCCACGCGCTGGCGCGGAGCCTGTCGGTGGTAGTGAACATCATCGACCCGCACGCGATCGTCCTCGGAGGCGGCGTGAGCAACATCCCGGGTCTCGCGGCGCGCGTGCAGGCGGCGCTGCCCGCGCTCGTCTTCAGCGATGAATGCCGCACGCCGGTGCTGCGCGCAGCGCATGGCGATTCAAGCGGCATCCGCGGCGCGGCGATGCTCGGCGCGATCCAGTAAATAGGTGCCGTGTTACATATGCACCATTTACCCAGAGGGGTAATAGGTGCATATGTAACACGGCACCTATTTCAGACCGTCACCTCGCGCCCCTCCGCGCTCGAGCGGTACACCGCGTCCAGGATGCTCTGCACCCGCCGGCCCGCCGCGGCGTCCGCGTGCGCCGGCGTTCCGTGCTCGGCCAGCGCCTTGAACATGCGGTACTGCTCGTCCCAGGCATCGTGCTCCACGTTGCCGCAGGTGAACTCCGGCGTCAGGTCCGCCACCTTGCCGCCGGCCTCGGTGGCGATGGTGAACTGCTTGCCGAAGATCGGGAAGAAGCAGCCGCCCTTGTCGCCGAAGACGGTGATGCCGTTGGGCATGTGCTTCTCGTCCACGTTCATGGCCCAGGTCACGTTGGCCTCGATGGTCAGCCCGCCCGCGCAGCGGATCAGGGCCGTCGCATGGTCCTCCACGTCGCAGGTGCCGTCGAACTTCGGCGGGCCGGCCCACATGTTGGTGTGGACGTAGTCCTTCATGCGCCGGCCGAAGTTGGAGTACGTGGCGCCGCTCACGCGCTCGGGCGCGGGGCTTCCCGCGAGGAACAGCGAGAGGTCGATCACATGCACGCCGAGGTCGATGAGCGGACCGCCGCCCGACATGGCCTTCGTGGTGAACCAGCCGCCCAGGCCCGGCACGCCGCGCCGGCGGTAGAGGCTGCACTTGATGTGGTAGGTCCTGCCGAACGTGCCCGCATCGATGAAGTGCTTCACGTTCCGGCTCGCCGGCGTGCTGCGCGAGACGAAGCCCATCTGCAGGCGCCCCTTGGTGCGCTCGAGCGTCTTGATGATGGTGTCGCACTCGGCCACGTTCAGGGCCATGGGCTTCTCCAGGAAGACGGTCTTGCCGGCCTCCAGCGCCTCGCAGGCCACGGTGGCGTGGTCGACGTTGGGTACCGCCACCACCACCGCGTCCACCTCCTTCATGGAAAGGAGCTCCTTGATGGAGCCGCAGACCCGCGCGCCGCCGTGCTTCCTGCCGAACGCCTCGCCCTTGGAGGGGTTCACGTCCCAGCACCCGGCGATGGGGATCCCGGCACGGGTTGCCGTGTCCGCGTGGACGTTTCCGATCGCTCCAGCTCCGATGATTCCGAGGGTCATGGCCATCGGGGCAGGGTAGCGCCGCCGCTCGCCGCCGTGCGCCCGCGGCAGGCCGGCGCTTGTTGCGCGGAACTCCCCACGGGCGCGCCCGCGCTGCCTACGATCCGCCCATGCCAAGACCACGGACGGTCATCGTCGGAGCCGGCATCGTCGGGCTCACCACCGCCTACTTCCTTGCCCGCGCAGGGCGAGAGGTCATCGTCCTCGATCGCGAGGAGATCGGCGAGGGCGCCAGCTGCGGCAACGCGGGGCTCCTCTCTATCGGCCACTATCCGCTCACGCGCCCGGGCGTCAGCTGGCGCGGCATCAAGTGGATGTTCGACCGCAACGCACCGCTCTTCATTCGCCCGCGGCCGGACGCTGACCTGATCTCCTGGCTCTGGACCTTCCACCGCCACTGCAACGCGCCGTGGCTCGACCGCTGCATGCACGAGCTCTGCGCGATGGGCTTCCCCACGCTCGAACTCTTCGAGGAGATCATCGCCGCCGAGGGGATCGACTGCGACTACCGCCGCGACGGCTGGCTGGACGTGGTGATGAACCCCGCCAACCTCCCGCACGCCGAGGCGGAGGCCAAGTCGCTGGTGCCGCATGGCTACGCCTACACCATGCTGACGGGTGACGAGCTCCGCGCCCGCAGCCCCTGCTTCACCGACGAGGTGGCCGGCGCCGTCTGGTACCGCGACAGCGCGCACTGCAACCCGGCGGACTTCATGCTGGGCCTCGGTGCGGCGTGCGCGAAGCTGGGTGTCGATATCCGCACCTCCGTGGACGTCGCCGGCCTCGAGCGCGACCGCCACGGCCGCGCATCCGGCGTGCACAGCACGCAGGGCGAGACGTTCGAGGGTTCCGACGTGGTCATCGCCGCCGGCGTCTGGAGCGGGGCGCTGTCCGAACAGCTGGGCCTCGACATCCCCATGCAGGGCGCGCGCGGCTACCACCTGCAGTACGAGGGAATCCCGCAGCTGCCGTTCACGGGCTGCGTCCTGCACGAGACGTTCGTGGCCGTCACGCCCATGCGCGAGCAACTGCGCCTGGCGGGCACGCTCGAGATCCAGCCGCTCGGCCGCCCGTGGATGCGCAACCGCCTCGAGATGCTGCCGCGCGGCGCCAACCGCTACATCAAGGACATCCAGCAGGGTCGCGTGGTGGCCGAGTGGGCCGGCTATCGACCGTGCACCTCGGACGGCATGCCGGTGATCGGCGCCGTGCCCGGCACGCCGGGACTCTTCATCGGCACGGGCCACGCGATGATGGGCATGACGCTCGGACCGATCACCGCCAAGGTGCTCGCGGCCACGGTGATGGGCGAGGTTCCGCCGATGGCGTTGCCGATGGCGAACCCCGCGCGTTACGCCCGGGCGGGCACGGCTTCGCAGCCTGCACTGGCCGCCGCGCACGCGTGAGCGTGCGCGCATGCGTTGGCGTGACGAACGCGCACGCGCGTTGCATGCCGCACCATCACTTCTTCGCTGCTTCGCCTGCGGCCTTGGTCTCGATGGCCTTCAGTTCCTCGCCCAATGCCGCCACGTAGTCGGCGGCCTGTGGGCCCATGGCCTTCGCTGCTGCGATCGCCTGCTGCAGGCAGTCCGTGGCCTTGGCGTAGTCGCCCTTCATGGCCCATGCGTTGCCGAGCTCCGAGAGCACCTGCGGCGACGCCTTGGCCCCGGCGTCCGCCCTGGCCGCCTCGAGCCACGTGATGGCAACGTCCACGCGTCGGTCCGGGATCTCCGGCATGCGCAGCACGCTCATCGCAAGCCACGGGCGTGTGCTGGGGTCCTTCGCGGCAATCTCCTCGCACAGCGCGTAGCCGGCGTCGGAACGCCCCGCCATCAGGAGCACCTGTGCCTTCTGCACCTTCCACGGCAAGGCCTCAGCCGCGGGCGCGGCGGCGATCTCGGCATCGAGCATGCCGAGCGCCTTGTCCCAGTCCTTCGATTCCATGGCCTTGGTCATGGCGTTCTGCTTGGCCATCACCTTCATCTGCTCGGCGGCCTCGTCCTCGAAGCCCTGCTTGGCGGCCTTCGGGTCCCAGGTGCCGGCCACGATCCTGGCAAGCGGCTCGTCCATCTCCATGGGATGGCCGATCCACTGGACCACGCCTTCCTTCACGATGAACGCGGTGGGGATGCCGTTCTGTCCGGCCGCCTCCATGTAGTCGCGTTGCGTCGAGCGGTCGGGATCCGTGGCCAGGATGTAGCGCGCCTTCTGCTTCCACTCGTCCTTCTCGAGGAAGCTGCGCACGGTGTCGGGCTTCTCGTCGCTGATGCCCACCACCACCACGCCCTTGGGCTTCATCTCCTCTGCCACCTTCGTGAGGTGCGGCATGCCCTGGCGGCACGGGCCGCACCAGGTTGCCCAGAACTCGAGCACGTACACCTTGCCCGGCTCGAAGAACGTGGGCTTCTCGCCGCGGACGAAGTCGGAGATCTCCGGCACGGGGGCCTTGGAGCCGATGGTCAGGGCAGGGGCGCCGGGGGCGGTTTGCGTCGGTGCCGGCTGAGCCTGCGCGGCCACTGGCACCTGCGAGAGGATCGCGGCGAGGAAGAGCGTCATCATGGTTGCAGTCCTTTCAGGTTGACGAGAACGGCAGGCTCACTTGCCGCTCGGCGCGCTGCCGGCCGGCGGAGCGCCCGCGGGAGCGCCGCCCGGACCGGCAGGCATGCCGCCCGAAGCGCCGCCACGCGGCGCGCGCGGTGCACCGGCGCCGGGACCACCTGCGCCGGGACCACCTGCGCCGGGACCACCTGCGCCCGGACCGCCCATGCCCGGACCGCCCATCCCCGGGCCACCCATGCCGCCGCCCATCATCTTCATCATCTCGCCCTGCATCGTCTGGCTGAACGCCTGGTTCGCTTCCTCGGGCGTCTTGAACTTGCCCTCGGCCACCTCCTTGGCGGTGCTCACGGCAGCGGTCTTGACGGCGGTGCGCATCGAGTCGCCCATCATGTTGGCCATCATCGCCATCTGCGCGCCCTCGTCGGGGCCCATGCGGCCCGCCTTGTCGAAGTCGAACCACCACTTGCCATCGGCCTTGACGAGCGCGGTCGGCTGGCCCGCGGGCTTGCCTTCGGCGTCCATGGAGATCAGCGTGGCGGCGGAGTCGCCGTCCATCTTGACCTCGAGCTTGGCGCCGGCGCTCGGCAGCGGAATCGGCGCGGAGCCGGCCTTGCCGAACTTGTCGAAGGAGGCCGTCATCATCGGCTGCATGTCGGTCATCAGCGCGGTGGCGACGCGGAGCGCGATGTTGCCGCCCTCGGACGTGCTGCGCATGGCGCGCACGAGGCGCTGGACGCCCTCGGCGCTCTTGCTGGCTTCGGGAAGGAACGCCACGATCGCGTCGGTGCTGTCGAAGCCCATCGGGTCTACGGCCGGGAAGGTCTTCTCCGCGGCGGCGGTCAGCTTCGCGGCGGGGCGCGGTGCGCGCGGGGCAGCCGGTGCGACCGGTGCAACCGGAGCGGCGGGCGCAGCCGGTGCAGCGTCCGCGGGCTTGGTGGCCGGTGCAGCTGGCGCGTCGGCCTGCTTCGTGGCCGGCGCGTCGTCCATGAAGAACGAGGTCTTCTTGGTGGCGGTCGGCGCGTCGGAGCCTTCGTACTTCTTGAGGGTCTCCTTCATGTCATCGATCATGGGAGTGGGGGCCTTCTCGACGGCCTTCTTCTGCCATTCGATGGCCTTCGCCTTGTTGCCCGTCTCCCAGTAGGCCCGGGCGAGGGTGTCGATCACCGAGCTGTCGCCCTTGTTGGCGTCGACGGCCTGCTGCGCGACCTCCAGCGCGAACTGGAGATCGCGGTCCTTCACCCTCGCGGTGTCCAGCACGAACCACGCCATCTGGTTGAGCACCATGGCGTTGTCCGTGTTGGCGGCGGCGATCTCGCGACCGAGCTTGTAGCCGTCCGCCGGCTTGTTGGCGTCGGTGAGGAGAAGCTGGAACTTGTTCACCAACAGGCTGGCCTTCGAGCGCTCGGGGGCGGCGGCCACGTCCTCGTCGATCATCGTGAGGATCGCATCCCAGTCGCCGGCCTTGCGGGCCTTCGCGACCGCGCTGCGGCGCTCCATCTGCTTGCGCGCCATGGCGGTCTCGGCCTCGAACTCGATCTGGTACTTGCCGGGGTTCCAGCTGCCGTCGACGATCTGCTTCAGCGGCTCGTCCATACCCATCGGGTGGCCGATCCACTGCACCTTGCCGTCCTTCACGACGAAGGCGGTGGGAATGCCGTTCTGCGCGGCGGCTTCCATGTACTGCTTGTGGGTGGAGCGGTCCGGGTCGGTGGCCAGGTTGTAGCGGGCCTTCTGCTTCCACTCGTCGGTGTCGAGGAACTTGGTGACGGTGTCCACCTTCTCGTCGCTGATGCCGACCACGATCACCTTGTCCTTGTACTTTTCGGCGAGGTCGCTGATGTGCGGCATGCTCTGCTTGCAGGGCCCGCACCAGGTGGCCCAGAACTCGATCACGTAGACCTTGCCGGACTCGAACCACTTCGGCTCGGTGCCGCGCACGAACTTCTCGATCTGCGGGGCCGGGGCGTTGCTGCCGATGGTCATCGGCTCGATCTTGGCGTCTTCCTTCTTGGCGTCCTGCGCGAACGCGGCCGCCGAGCAGAGGAGGGCGATCGAGGCGGCCTGGGCGGCGCGGAGGGCGTGCATGCGAGCGGTGATCTTCATGGTGTGACCTGCGTTCGAGGCGATCATGCGCCGCATGGCGCAATCAGGTGGGATGACGATACCACCGCACCCCCGTCAGCCCCCGCGTCGGCGCGCCCGCCGCACGGCTCCCCCCGTATCCTTCGCGGCTCCTCGGGAACGCCCGAGAATCGCGCCATCCACCGCCTGCCGCACGCCATGACCACCAACACCCCCGCCAGCCACGGAGCACGGATCATCGACGGCAAGGCGCTGTCCGAATCGGTGCGTGGCAGCCTGCGCACGCGCATCGCCGCGTCCGGCCGCCGCGTGCGGCTCGATGCGCTCCTGGTGGGCGATGACCGCGCCGCGGGGATCTATGCCATGAACCAGGCGAAGACCTGCGAGGAGGTGGGCATCGAGTACGTGCTGCATCGCCTGCCCGCAGGCGCCAGCTACGACGACGTGGCCGGCCGCGTGCTCCTGCTCAACGCCGAGGACGACGTGCGCGCACTCATGGTGCACCTGCCGCTCCCCGCCGGTGTCGACACCGAGCGCGTGCAATCGCTCATCTCGCCGGAGAAGGACGTCGAGGGCGTCAACCCCGCCAACATCGGCAACGTGGTCTACGGCCGCCGCAGCCTGGTGCCGTGCACGGCGCTCGCGTCGCTCGAGATGATCGAGTCCACGGGCATCGAGCTCCGCGGCAAGCGCTGCGCGGTGGTGGGGGCAAGCAACATCGTCGGCAAGCCGATCGCCGTCCTCCTGATGCGCGCGGATGCCACGGTGCACTCCACCAACAAGTTCACGCCCGACCTGCCGGCCCTCGCCCGCGAGTGCGACGTGCTGGTGGCCGCGTGCGGCGTTCCGCGCCTGGTGAAGGCCGACTGGATCAAGCCGGGGGCGGTGGTGATCGACGTCGGCATCAATCGCATCGATGGGCCGGAAGGGAAGAAGATCACCGTGGGCGACGTGGATTTCGATGCGGTGCGCGGCGTGGCCGGGTGGATCTCGCCGGTGCCGGGTGGCGTGGGGCCGATGACGGTGGCGATGCTGCTGCGCAATGTGGTGGACGCGGCATTGCGGTGACGCGGCGGTGAGTTGATGACGCGAAACCAATCTCGCAGGGGACTGGCCCCGTCGCCTTGCGGGGCGGGCGGCATGGCGATCGCACTGGCGACGTTCGAGTGACGCCCGGGGACTGGCCCCCATCGCCTTGCGGGGCGGGCGGCATGGCGCCGCCACTGCCCCTCCGGCGAGGGGGCCAGGCACCCGGTGCGCCAATGGCGTCGGTTCGGCAATGGCCTCACCGCCGCGCTTGAGTTTCACGCAATGCGTGCATTCACTTGAGCGCGCATGTCACGCTTGCGAGCACCCGCAGCGAGCACGGGACCCCTGGCCCGAGGCGTCGACAAGCGCGAAGTCCGGCAGCTTGAGAACCGAATACTCCCGGGTGCCGCCCGGACGAGCGGTTGTCGTCGAGGCCGAGTGCAGCCGGGTGGAGCGAGGCCGTCCGCGGGACAGGGGTCCCGCGCACAGCGGAGGGTGCGGTCGAACGTCAACCACTTCGCACCCGACCGCGCGCTCCAACGTCAAACTCCCTTCGCCGCACTCACGCCAGCAGTCGCGCCGCTTCCTCGTACTTTGCCCGCGTCTCCTTCAGCACTTCCGCCGGTAGCTCCGGTCCCGGCGGCTCCTTGTGCCAGCGGCCGGCGGCCACTTCGGCCAGGAGCCAGTTGCGCAGGTACTGCTTGTCGAAGCTCGGCTGGTCGCGGCCCGGGGCGTAGCCCTCCATGGGCCAGTAGCGGCTGGAGTCGGGCGTGAGCACCTCGTCCACCAGCATGAGTTCGCCGGTGGGGGTGCCGTCGGCACCGAGTGCGAAGCCGAACTCGAACTTCGTGTCGGCGAGGATCAGCCCGCGCCCGCGCGCGTGCTCGGCGGCGGCGCCGTAGATGCGGAGCGTCAGGTCCCGCAGGCGCGCGGCCAGGTCTCCGCCCACGGCGTCGCACATGCGCTCGAAGGAGATGTTCTCGTCGTGCCCCTCGGCGGCCTTGGTGGCCGGCGTGAAAATGGGCTCGGGCAGGCGCTCGCACTGGCGAAGGCCCGCGGGAAGCGGGATGCCGCAGGCGGTGCCGGATGCCTGATACTCCTGCCAGCCGCTGCCGGCCAGGTAGCCGCGCGCCACGCATTCCACCTGCACCACGCGCGCGGCGCGGCAGACCATGGAGCGGCCGGCAAGCATCGCGCGCTGCGTTCCGTCGAGGCCGGCGATCGCGGAGACGTCGGTGCTCACCAGGTGGTCGGTCACGATTCCCAGCGAACGCAGGAAGCGGAACCAGCCGACGCTGATGGTGGTGAGCAGCTGGCCCTTCCCCGGAACGGGCGTCGGCATCACCACGTCGAAGGCGCTGATGCGATCGGTGGCCACCACCAGGAGCTGCGGGGCATGGCCCGGCGTCGCCGGAAGCTCGTAGACGTCGCGGACCTTCCCCTGGCGGCGGCCGTGGAGGGGCAGGTGGGTCTCGAAGACCGCGTCGATCGATGCATCGGTGCCGTGGAGGGCGCTCATCGCGGGCATCGTAATCGGCGGCTGATGGAGTGAGATTCGCGGCGATTTCGCTGCAATCCCGGGATCCATGCAGCGCGCGGATACACTCGGCGCCGATGCTCCGTTTCACGGCATTCGACGAACATGGGCCGGCCCGCGCCTGGCCCATCGTGAACGCCCACCTCCTTGGCTCCGACGACACGGCCATGGAGGGAGCGATTGCATTCAAGAATGGCCAGGTGGTGTGCAAGCCGCGCGACCCGCACCCGGCGCACGCGCTTTGCCTGGAGGTGGACGCGGGAAAGGCGGGCACCATGATGCTGCAGACCTGCCTCCTGCAGCAGCGCGTTGAGCCGTATCGCTTTTACGAGGAGATCGCGCGCCACCGTATCAAGATCTTCCTCGAGAAGAGCGAGCACTGGGGCCTGCTGGACCCGGCGAAGGCGCCGGACGCGTTCGAGCTCTTCGAGCGCGCGCGCTCCATGTTCGTGTCCGGCATGGTGGACCAGGATCCGTTCCGCGCAGAGATGCACCACCGCGACGCGCTGGAGCTTGCCATCTTCGCCAGCGAGAAGCTGGTGATGCGCCGTGCCGAGTGGATGCTGCATGCGCGCTACGGCAAGCAGGGCGCCATCAGCGCGCTGGGCGTGCGCGTGCCGGTGGAGAAGTCGCCCGACTTGGTGCGCACCTC
This sequence comes from Phycisphaerales bacterium, assembly GCA_044233905.1. GTDB lineage: Bacteria > Planctomycetota > Phycisphaerae > Phycisphaerales > SM1A02 > UBA966. Next base: position 5,003 of record JBIIJH010000038.1, on the reverse strand, counting down.
GCTGCACAAGGAGTTCGACATCGTGTCCGTGCCCACGCCGTGGACGCTGATCGAGCCCACGCAGGGACGCTTCGTCTGGGACCAGGTGGATCGCTGGATGGCGGCCGCGAAGCAGGGCGGGCGCCGCGTGATCGCGGGGCCACTTCTCGATGCCACCGCATCCGGCGTCCCGGGCTGGGTGCGCCCGATGCTTGCGGACCCAGCCAAGCTCAAGGATCGCCTATACGCATTCATCAAGGAAGTGGTCACCCGGTATTGTCCACTGAATCCGTTCTGGAACATCGTCTCGTCCATCCACATGAACGAGGCCGCGGCGCTCACGCCGGATGCCATGGTGCAGATCACGCGCCTCGCCGGCGTCTCCGTGCGGCAGACGTCGAAGAACGCGAAGCTCCTCGTGGAGATCGGCGATCCGTTCGGAGACATCCCGCCCGACGCCGCCGGAGCGATCGGCGCCATCCGCTACCTGCGCGCGCTGGTGGCGGAGGGCGTTCCGATGGACCTGGTGGGCATCCCCGTGGTGATCGGAGATGCAGCGCATGGCCGCGGCACGCGCGACCTCATGCAGGTGGCGGCCATGCTCGAGCGCTTCAGCAGCCGCAAGGAAATGCCGCCGATCATCATCACGGCGTGCGGCGCGCCCAGTGCCCCGCACACCGAGCCCGGCGCCGGTTGCTGGCGCGGCCCGTGGAGCGAGCGTTCCCAGGGCGCGTGGGCTCCGATGCTCTTCCAGATCGCCATGGCGAACCCCGGGGTGCATGCCGTGGTGTGGGATCGCCTGCGCGACGATGCCGGCGTTGGTCTCAAGGACGGCGGCTTGTTCGCCGCCGGTGGTACGCCCAAGCCGGCCGCCGAGCGGCTGCTCCTCACGCGCCGCAAGCTCCGGAACGCACTCGGCCCGATGCCGGAGCCCGGTGCTGCGGCAAGCGTGCCGCAGGCCACCAGCGGTTCCGCGCCCGAGGTTGCGTGATGCCGATCGTTGATCCCCTGCGTTCCGTCCGGGTGCTTCCGCGTTCCTCGTGGTTGGTGCGACGTGCCGCCGCCCTGGTGCTGTTGCTTGCCGCCGCGTTTGCGCTCAGCCCGGCGCTCTCGCGGGCCGTGGCATCCAGCCGCCCGGCGTCCACCGTCTCCATGGCCGACCCCATCGACGTGAACCAGGCCTCCGCCGCGGAACTCTCGCTTCTGCCGGGCGTCGGTCCCTCGCTTGCCGCCGCCATCGTGGCCGACCGTGAATCGCGCGGGGCGTTCCGGCGCCCGCAGGACCTCGACCGCGTGCGCGGCATCGGCCCCGCGATCCTGGCGCGGATCCTTCCGCATGTCACCGTCGGCTCTCCCGCCACCGCCTACGCTGCGCACTGATGCCCTCCACTCCGGATGCATCGCCGGCCTGGTTCCCCAGGCTCGTGGCCGCGCGCGCGCTTGACCCACTCGTCGCCAACGTCGAGGCGGGCGGGGCGTCTTCGTGCCGTGGTGCGGCGGGAAGCAGCACCGCCTTCGTGGCCGCCGCGCTTGCGAAGCGCTCGGGGCGCCCGCTCCTCCTCATCACCGCGCACGCCGACGAGGCCGAGGAAGCGGTGGCGGAGATCAACGACCTGGCCGCCGCGGGGTTCGCGCCGGACGCCGCGCTCCTTCCGGCGCTCGAATCGATGCCGGGCGAGGGCGGCGCCGCGCTCGACCTCCTGGCAGAGCGCCTCACCATGGTGCGTCGCCTTGCCGAGGCTCGCGGGCCCGCCATCATGGTGGTGCCGATGCCGTCCCTCATGCAGATGGTGCCCGGCGCCGATCTCCTGCCGCGCATCCTGCGTGTGGTGCGCGCGGGCGCAACCTGCGCGCCGCGTGAACTCGCCGAGTGGCTGGCCGACGCCGGCTATACGCGCACTGAGACCATCGAGAATCCCGGCGACTTCGCGGTGCGCGGCGGCGTGATGGACATCTTCCCGCCGGGCGGCGCGCTGCCCGTGCGCCTCGACTTCTTCGGCGACGAGCTCGAGCGCATCTTCGAGATCGACCTGGCCACGCAGGCAAGCGACCGCCGCGTGGAGGAAGCGCAGCTCGTTGGCGCCAGCGCGGAGAGCCTGCTGGACGAAGCCGGCAAGGTGCCGTTCGCCGACCTCCTTCCCAAGAACACCGTGTGCGTGATCGCGGAACTTGCCGAGGTGTTCGAGCAGGGACGCGGCTACTGGGAACGCGTGAACGATGGCCACGGCGTCCTCTCCCCGCAGGCCGTCTTCAAGGGCCTGGGCGCGCGCTGCCATGCGCTGGTCGACATCAACGGGTTCAGCTCAACCAACGCGTCCGACCGCGTGGTGCCGCTGCCCGCAGCCAACATCCCGGCGTTCGATGACGAGGTGCCCGCGGCGTTCGGCGAGCTCGGCGAACTTGCCGCCCGCACGCCCACGTACCTCTGCTGCGACAGCGAAGGCGAACTGGCGCGCGCCGGCGAGCTGCTGCAGGAGCACGCGCGCACCGCGCCGGTCACGTCGCTCCGCACGCACGTCCACCGCGGCTTCGCGTGGGAGGGAGACCGCCCGTTCGCGGTGGTCCCGCAGCATGAGGTGCTGCACCGCTTCGGCGCGCGCCGGCGCGTGCAGCGGATCGGCGCCGCCACCACGCGCGATGCGTTCCTCCAGTTCGGCCCCGGCGACTACGTGGTGCACCGCGACCACGGCATCGCGCGGTTCCATGGGCTGCACCTGATCGTCGGCAAGGACGGGAAGGCCTCCAAGGAGGCGAAGGACGCGGGCGAGGAGGAGTTCCTCACGCTCGAGTTCGAGGGCGGGGCCAAGCTCCACGTGCCAGCTTCCAAGATCGACCTCGTGCAGAAGTACGTCGGTGCCGCGTCCGGTCGGCCCACGCTCTCCGCACTCGGCGGCAAGCGCTGGAAGGCGCAGAAGGAGCGCGTGCAGGAGGCGGTGCGCGACCTGGCCGGCGAGATGCTCCGCATCCAGGCCGCGCGCGAGGGCACCGCGGGCATCCGCTACCCCGAGGACACGCCGTGGATGCGCGAGTTCGAGTCCGACTTCCCGTGGACCGAGACCGAGGACCAGCTCGCCGCCATCGCCGCCGTGAAGCGCGACATGCAGGCAGCGCGCCCCATGGACCGACTGATCTGCGGCGACGTCGGCTTCGGCAAGACCGAGGTGGCCATCCGCGCGGCGTTCAAGGCCGTGGAGAGCGGCCGGCAGGTGGCGGTGCTGGTGCCCACCACGGTGCTCGCCGAGCAGCACGAACGCACCTTCCGAGACCGGTTCAAGGCGTATCCGTTCCGCATCGAGAGCCTCTCGCGCTTCAAGGGCGGGGCGGAGAGCCGCAAGATCCTCGAGGACGTGGCCAAGGGCCAGGTGGACGTGATCATCGGCACGCACCGCATCCTGAGCGAGGACGTGAAGTTCGCCGACCTCGGCGTGGTGGTGGTGGACGAGGAGCAGCGCTTCGGCGTCGAGCATAAGCAGCGGCTCCTCGCGTTCCGCCTGACCGCCGACGTCCTCACGCTGAGCGCCACGCCCATCCCGCGCACGCTCCACATGAGCTTGCTGGGGCTGCGTGACATTTCCAGCCTGACCACGCCGCCCCCCGACCGGCGCGCCATCGTCACAGAGGTCATCCCCTGGAACCCCAAGCGCATCCAGCAGGCCATCCGGCGCGAGCTGGCCCGTGAGGGCCAGGTGTTCTTCGTCCACAACCGCGTGCACGACATCGAGGAGGTGGCCGCCACGGTGCAGGCCATGGTCCCGGACGCGCGCGTCATCATCGGCCACGGGCAGATGACGCCCTCGATGCTCGAGGACGTGATGCTGAAGTTCATGCGGCACGAGGCGGACATCCTGGTGTCCACCACGATCATCGAGAGCGGCATCGACATCCCCACCGCCAATACGATGATCATCCACGACGCGAACATCTTCGGCCTGGCCGAGCTGCACCAGCTGCGCGGCCGCGTCGGGCGATCGAAGCACCGCGCGTACTGCTACCTCACGCTTCCGCAGGACCGCGCCATGACCGAGGAGGCCATGAAGCGCCTCAAGGCCATCGAGGACTACTCGATGCTCGGCGCCGGGTTCCGCATCGCCATGCGTGACCTCGAGATCCGCGGCGCGGGCAACCTCCTCGGCGCGGAGCAGAGCGGGCACATCGCCACCGTCGGCTACGAGATGTACTGCCAGCTCCTCGAGCAGGCCGTGGGCGAGCTCCGCCTGGAGGACCGCGTGGTGCCGAGCGACACGGTGCTCGACATCGGCGTGGCCGCGAGCATCCCGCGTGCCTACATCCCGAGCGACCTGCGCCGCATGGAGGCGTATCGCCGCATCGCCATGGCCAAGGACCCGACGCAGCTTGCCAAGGTGCGCGCCGATCTCGAGAGCGCGTACGGCGCGCCGCCTGCGGGCGTCGGCGTTCTGCTGGACATGGCCGACGTGCGGCTTGCGGCCACGCTCCTGGGCGTGCGCAGCATCGCGCGGCGCGAACAGGACGTGGTGTTCCGCACGCTCAACGACGCGATGCTTCGCGCGAAGATCATGGGCATCCAGGGCACGGTGCGCGTGATCGGGAAGCCGGACGAGGCGGGGCTCGTGGACGTGTACATGCGGCCGTCGAAGGGGCTGGTCGAGCCGAAGGCGTTGCTCAAGGTGCTGCACCGGCGGTTGGCTGCGTCGGCGTGAGCGGTCGGCTTGGCGTTCTTGACGATCGATGAGCGCAGGGGACTGGCCCCCGGTCGCCTTGCGGGGCGGGCGGCTGGGCGTTCTTGACGATCCATGAGCGCAGGGGACTGGCCCCGTCGCCTTGCGGGGCGGGCGGCATGGCGCCGCCCGTGCCCCTCCGGCGAGGGGGCCAGGCACCGTGTGCGCCAATGGCGTCGGTTCGGCAATGGCCTCACCGCCGCGGGTGGGGATGGCGTCGGGCGTGGTTCCTAGGTGGTTCCGTGGTCGGCGGTCAACGCAAAAAAGATCCGACCGCGTGCAGGCGTGGCGCACGCGGTCGGAGGCGGGCAGGGCCCGGATTGAAGG
>JBIIJH010000160.1:0-5775 GCA_044233905.1 Phycisphaerales bacterium | reverse complement strand
CCCCCGGCATCTGGTCCTGTGGCTCAAACGGCTCCCAACCACGGATGGCACCGAGTGCGACGTCCGCCTTGCGGGGATCTGGATCGGTGATCCCGCGCACGCCGAGCTCGCGCAGCCGCTGGGCATCGCGCGCCGTGTACTCGACGTCCCGCATCAGGTTGTTCCAGCCCTGCGGCAGGAAGGCCATGCAGAGGACGATCCGCGCCAGGAGCGGCAGGATGTTCGTGGCTGCGAACTGGCTGGGGCTCATGGCGCGGAGTCTAGGGCGATGCGGGTCGGGCGTGTGCCGCACCCGGCGGGCGTAGACTTGCTGAATGCCTCGCGGGCGTGGCGAAATTGGCAGACGCATCAGATTTAGGTTCTGATGGGGTAACTCCCGTGCAGGTTCAAGTCCTGTCGCCCGCAGTTTCGAACGCTTGCGTCCCGTTGACCTCCCCACCATGAGCGCCTCCACTGCCAGCCGAACCTTCGCCGTCGACGGCTGGAACCCCTCGTCGTGGCGCGCGCGCACCACGCTGCAGCAGCCAGAGTGGCCGGACCGCGCGCTGCTGACCGCCGCGCGCAACGAGCTCGCGAAGCTGCCGCCGCTCGTCACCAGCTTCGAGATCGACGCGCTCCGTTCGCAGCTTGCCGAGGCCGCCGCCGGGCAGCGCTTCATCCTCCAGGGCGGCGACTGCGCGGAGACGTTCGACGGCTGCGAGCCGGGCTCGATCGCCGCGCGCCTCAAGATCCTGCTGCAGATGAGCCTGGTGCTTGTGCAGGGCGGCAAGCGCCGCGTCACCCGCATCGGCCGCTTCGCCGGCCAGTACGCGAAGCCCCGCTCGAGCGACGCAGAGACCCGCGACGGACTCACGCTTCCTGCCTATCGCGGCGATCTCGTGAACGGCCCGGCCTTCGACGCCGCAGCGCGTACGCCCGATCCGCGCCGCCTGGTGCGCGGCCACGAACGCGCGGCGCTCACGCTCAACTTCATCCGCTCGCTCGTCGACGGCGGCTTCGCCGACCTGCACCACCCCGAGTACTGGGATCTGGACTTCGTGAAGCACTCGCCGCTTGCGAAGGACTACCAGGCAATGGTCGACCAGATCGGCGACGGCCTGCGCTTCATGGAGACGCTCGTCGGCGTGAACGTGGCGCAGGTGCATCGCGTGGACTTCTTCACGAGCCACGAAGGCCTGGTGCTCGACTACGAGGAGGCGCAGACCCGCCAGGTGCCGCACCGCGCCGGCTGGTGGGACCTGAGCACGCACTTTCCCTGGATCGGCGTGCGCACCGGCGCGCCGGACGGCGGGCACGTCGAATTCTTCCGCGGCATCGAGAACCCCGTCGGCCTGAAGGTCGGCGCATCCACCGAGCTCGACGCGCTGCTCGCGACGATCGCTCGCATCGACCCGCACTGCACGCCCGGCCGTGTGGTGCTCATCACCCGCTTCGGCGCGAACATGATCGCCAAGCACCTGCCCGGATTGGTCGACGCGGTGAAGCGGAGCGGCCGCCCGGTGGTCTGGATCTGCGACCCGATGCACGGCAACACCGAGACCGTGGTGCCGCAGTCGGGCCCGGGGAAGGGCATCCCCGTCAAGACCCGCAAGTTCGGGCACATCCTGGCGGAAGTGGAACAGGCCTTCGAGATCCACCGCGCCGCAGGCACGTGGCTCGGCGGCATTCACGTGGAACTCACCGGCGAAGACGTCACCGAGTGCACCGGCGGCGCCCGCGGCCTCTCCGACGAGATGCTGGCGCGCGCGTACACCTCCGCGGTGGATCCGCGCCTCAACTATGAGCAGGCGCTGGAACTTGCCATGCTCATCGCGCGGCGCATGAAGCCCCGCGCGGGCTGAGCGGGGCGTGCGGACAACGCGGCGGCGGCTCGTCCGCCTTGCCCCGATTTCCGTAGACTGCGCCGTCCATGCCACGGCAGACACGAAGAGTCGTCATCACCGGTACCGGCACGGTCACCCCCTTCGGCCTCGGCACCAGCGCGCTCTGGAGCGCGCTCTGCGAGGGCAAGAGCGCGGTCGGCCCCTGCCGAACATTCGATTTCAGCGGGTTCCCCACGAACCTGGTCGCACAGATCCCCGACGAGCTGTTCGATGTCAAGGCGGTGGTGCCGAAGTCCTACCGCAAGGCCACCAAGGTCATGGCGCGCGACACGGAACTTGCCGTCGGCGCCGCCATGCAGGCGATCGACGAGGCGAAGGTCCAGACCAAGGCGCACGAGTCCGGCACGGTCACCATCCCGCCGGGCCGCTTCGGCTGCCACATCGGCGCCGGCCTGATCGCCGCCGAGGAGAACGAGCTCACCGCGGCGCTCGCCACCGCGCGCGGTGCGGACGGGAAGTTCGACATCTCGGTGTGGGGCGGTGAGGGCATGAAGAACCTCACGCCGCTCTGGATGCTCAAGTACCTGCCCAACATGCTGGCGTGCCATGTCACCATCATCCACGACTGCCAGGGCCCATCCAACACCATCACCTGCGCCGAGGCGTCGAGCCTCCTTTCGATCGGCGAGTCGATGCGCGTGATCGGCCGCGGTGACGCGGACGCGTGCATCTCGGGCGGTGCCGAGAGCAAGACCAACCTGATGGGCATGATGCGCCAGCATTACGCCAAGCGGCTCGTGACCTCCGCGCCGGGCGAGGAGCCCGGCAGCGTGGTACGCCCGTTCGCGCCCGATGCCAAGGGCTGCGTGCCAGGCGAGGGCGGCGGCCTCCTGGTGCTCGAGGCCATGGACACCGCCAAGGCCCGCGGCGCCACGGCCATCGCGGAACTCGCCGGTTTCGGCGCAAGCCAGAGCTTCTGCCCGGACACGCTCGGCGTGGATCCCGCGGCTGACGGGCAGGGCATCATCGACGCGGTGGAGGCGGCGCTCGCGGACGCGGGCCTCGGCCCCGATGCGGTCGACGTGATCATCCCGTTCGGCACCGGCGTGCCCGCGGTGGATGCCGCGGAACGTGCGGCCATCCTGCACGTCTTCGGCGCGCGCGCGGCGAGCATTCCGCTCGTCACGCTCACGCCGAGCATCGGCAACTGCGGTGCCGGCAACGGCGCCATCGCCGCCGCCGTCGCCGCGCGCTGCGTGGCGGAGCAGCGTCTCCCGGCGCGCCTCAACACGAAGGGCGCCATCGGCCTCGACGCGGATGCGTGCGCATCGCGCGCCGCCAAGGTCGGCACGGTCCTCGTCTTCACCCCGAGCCTCGGTGGCCAGAACGCGGCCGCCATCATCCGGAGCATCGCATGAGCGCTCGCACGCCCGACGGCTCGCCCCGCATCGTCGTGACCGGCATCGGCTGGGTCACGCCACTCGGCCACGACATCGAGACCGTGTGGAAGTGCCTCCTGAACGCCGAGAGCGGCATGGCGCCGACCACCCGCTTCGACGCGCGCACGTTCCCCACCACCTTCGCCGCCGAGGTGCGCGACTACGACGTCACGCGCTTCGTCAAGGACCCGAAGGTCCACGCCACCGCGGGCCTGAACAGCCAGTTCGCGCTCGGTGCGGCCAGCCAGGCCTGGAAGCAGGCCGGTTTCGACGCTGCCCCGCCGCGCGACCCGCGCCGCGTGGGCCTCTACCTGGGCGCCGGCGAGGGCGTGCTGGACGTCGACAACTACATCGGCTCCAACCTGGATGCATGGGACCCCGCCGCCAACGCCGTCGACGGCGTGAAGTGGGCGAAGACCGCGCTCAGCCGCATGACCGCGGCGCGCGAGATCGAGCAGGAGCCGAACATGCCGCTCGCGCATCTTGCGCGCGAATTCAACGCGCGTGGCCCCGCGTACAACTGCCTGACCGCGTGCGCCGCCAGCACGCAGGCCATCGGCGAGGCCTTCAGCATCATCCGCCGCGGCGACGCCGACGTGATGATCGCGGGCGGCACGCACACCATGATCCACCTCTTCGGCGTGACGGGCTTCAACCGCCTCACCGCGCTGAGCGAGCGCAAGGGCGATCCCACCGAGGCGAGCCGTCCGTTCAGCCTCGACCGCGGCGGCTTCGTCATGGGCGAGGGCAGCGGCATGGTGATCATCGAGACGCTCGAGCACGCGCTCGCGCGCGGTGCCACGCCGCTCGCGGAAGTGACCGGCTACGGCTCGAGCTGCGATGCCTACCGCATCACCGACATCCAGCCCGAGGGCCGCGGCGCGGCCGTCGCCATGGGCGAGGCGCTCCGGCAGGCAGGCATCGATCCCAACGCGCGCGGCGCCGATGGCCGCCCGCCCATCCACTACATCAGCGCGCACGGCACCGGCACGAAGGAGAACGACTCCATCGAGACCAAGGCCGTCAAGCGCCTGTTCGGCGACTCGGCGAAGGACATCCCCATGAGCTCGATCAAGAGCATGATGGGCCACCTGATCGCCGCCGCCGGCAGCGTGGAGTTCATCACCTGCGTCCTCGCCATCCGCGACGGCATGGTTCCACCCACGCGCAACCTCAGGACGCCGGACCCGGAGCTCGACCTCGACTACGTGCCGAACGAGGCGCGCAAGGTGCCGGTCGACGTCTGCATCTCGAACAACTTCGGCTTCGGCGGCCAGAACGACTCGCTGGTCGTGCGGCGGTACCAGGCGTGAGCGCGGGTGTTCCTGCGGCCGGCGTGCGCCGCATGCCGCTGCACCGGAAGCTCTTCGTGGCGCTCCTCGTGCTCGTCGCGCTCGCTGCGGGTGCGGTGGCCCTTGCCCGCATGACGCCGGCGTGGTGGTCGCCCACGGCACGCGACGCGGCCGGTGCGCTCGACACGGCGCGGTCGCTCGAGCAGGGCATCGCCAGCGAGACCACCAAGGTGCGCGGCGAGGGCATCCAGCCCTGGAGCGTGCGCGTGCGCGCGACGGACGTGAACGCGTGGCTCGGCGCGCGGCTCCCGCAGTGGCTCGAGTACGACCAGAGCCTCCCCTGGCCGGACGGTGTCAAGGGCGTGCAGGCCAAGATCGACGCCGGCGGCTTCGAGCTGGCGGCGGACTGGAACGGCTTCGTGGTCAGCACGCGCTGGGCCATCGACCCGGGCGCGGAAGGCAAGGACGGCGTCCCCGCCACGCTCCGCGCGGCCGGCACCAGTGTCGGCAACCTGCCGATTCCCTTCGCCTCGGGCGTGGGCGCGTGGTTCGTCCCGCAGCTCGGGAAGGCGCTCCCCCTCAAGGCAAAGCTCGGCGACGGCCGCTTCATCAAGGTGACCGACGTCGAGTTCGCCGACGGCGAGGCGATCCTCGATTTCGAGACGCTTCCGCGGCAGTGATCGATTTGCGGCTTCCCGCCGCATCCCCGTGGGGGGGCAGGGCACTACACTTCTTCCTCCCATGCCCCAGATCACGATCAACGGCACCGCGTACGAGTTCTCCAAGGGCGAGAAGATCCTCCAGGTCGCGCTCCGCCACGACGTGGAGATCCCGCACTACTGCTACCACCCGTCCATGTCGATCCCGGCCAACTGCCGGATCTGCCTTGCCGAGGTGGCGATGCCGAACCCCAAGAGCGGCAAGCTCGAGACCATGGGCCAGCTGAAGCCCACCTGCCAGACCGACTGCTCGGACGGCATGGTGGTCACCACCGACAGCCCGCGCTCGATGGCCAACCAGAAGTCGGTCATGGAGTTCCTGCTGATCAACCACCCGGTCGACTGCCCGGTGTGCGACAAGGCGGGCGAGTGCTACCTGCAGGACTACTCGCACGAGTACGGCCGCGGGCAGAGCCGCTTCCTCGAGGAGAAGGTCAAGAACCCGAAGAAGGACATCGGGCCGAACATCCTGCTCTACAGCGACCGCTGCATCATGTGCACG
>JBIIJH010000037.1:0-19579 GCA_044233905.1 Phycisphaerales bacterium | reverse complement strand
ACCCGCGCGCCGGACGGGCCGGCGCGCGGGGTGGTTCACTTCTTGAGCTTGATCTCGATGAAGTCGCAGAGGCTCTTCACCGTGAACAGCTTGGCGAGGCCGCGGACGTTGCGGTCGCCGCCGAACGAGGACAGGTCCACGTGCGGCATCTTCTCCTTGAGCACCGCGAAGCCGGCGTCGGTGAACTTGCCGTCCTTCACGTAGTCCGGGTTCGACATCATGTTCTCGGGGAACAGCTCGCCCTGCTCGATCTTGAAGGGCTTCTCCGGGGTGGAGAACTTCTTCTCGAGCTGGAACTGGATGTCGAGGAAGTCGATGCTCTCGGCACCGAGGTCCTCGGTGAGCGTGGCGGTGGCGATGATCTCGTCGCGATCCGCGCCGAGCGCGTTCTCGAGGACGTCCGTCACCTTCTCTTCGATGTCTGCACGGGAAATGGCCATCTGGTCTCCGTCTGGTGGCATCCTTGCACGCGGGCCCGCCTGGGCACCGCACGATCCCAGGTCACCCCTGGGAGGGGTTCTGCGGAGGGATCCGCAGGGGGCGCAGTGTAAATCGGCCCGAGACGGCCGTCTCCGGCTCGCCTCCGGCATGTCGGCGAACGGTGCCGGCGCCCTTGAACGTGAACGATCCGTCCGGAAGTTCCTTCTCGAGCTGGACGTCCACCTCCAGGGCCTCCCCCGGGCGGACGAACGAGCCGTAGCGCATGGCCTTGGCGCCTCCGAGGACCATCCGGGGGTGTCCCCGGGCCTCCAGGAGGGCCCTGGCAGCCTGGACCATGGCCTCCAGCATGAACACGCCAGGCAGCACCTGGAAGGTCGGGAAGTGGTCCTGGAGGTACTCCTCGGCCAGGGTGACCTGCTTCAGGGCCCGGACCCGGTCGGGGGTCTGCTCCAGGATGGTGTCGATGAGCGCGAAATGCATCCGGGCGGGATGGTAGCGGCGGCACGAAAGGTCCGCAAAGATCGTTCGGAAACCGCGTGGATTGCCGATGGAACCACACTATGGCCCGCTCGAAATCGACCGATGGATCGACCGCTTCGCACTTCTGGAATCAGCCCGAGTTCCGCGCACGCGTGGCATGGGTGGCCGCCGTCCTCGGCACCGCCGCGCTGATGCTCGCCCTGGGCTCGTTCCACCACGCCGACTGGCCCTCGACGGCCGTCGCGGTGCACAACACCCCGCCCGCCAACCTGATGGGGAACGCCGGCGCCGCCATCGCGTACTGGACGTACGCCATCTTCGGCTACGGCACCTGGTTCGCGGTGCTGCTGGCGGCCGCGGCGCTCGCTGCCGTGCCGTTCGGGTTCCGCGCGCAGCATCTCTGGCTGCGCGTCATCGGCGCCGTCATGCTGGTGCTCTGCACCGGCGCGCTGCACGCGCTCTGGTTCCCGCGCGTCGGCCCGGTGGCCGGCGTCGAAGCCGGGCTCATCCCGCAGTGGATCGCCACGCAGCTGTACGGACGCTTCGGCATGTTCACCGCCAGCCTGATGCTCCTCCGCGGCACCGTCATCGGTGCCGTCGTGGCCGCCGACGAGGTGGTCTTCCGCATCCCCGGCGCGGTGATGCGCGGTCTCTCGTTCCTGGAGCCCATCTTCAAGTTTGACTGGGCCGGCTTCGCGGCGAGCCTGACCGGCAAGCAGCGCGCCACGCCCGCGCTCGCCGGCATCGGTGCCAACTCCTCCCCTGCCCTGCGCAAGGCAGGCGCCCGCGCCATGAAGGGCGTGGTGGTCGACGAGGACGAGGAAAGCGCCGACAACGTTCAGGTGCTCGAGCCTAAGGCCGGGAAGCGCAAGGATGAGGACGAGGAGGAAGAGGAGGACGAGGATTACGAGGACGAGGACGAAGACGAGGATGACGACGATTACGACGACGAGGATGAGGACGAAGACGAGGATGACGACGAGGAAGAAGAGGAGGACGACGACGAAGTCGACGCCGCCCCTGCCCTTCCCGTTCGCACGGCCCAGTCCGACGCCGAGCTGAAGGCCAAGATCTCCAAGCTGCCGGTGCGCATCGCGGCCGCGCCAAAGAAGATCGCCATGCGCGACGAGGACATTCCGCGCACCGTGGATTACTCGGGCTACCAGTTCCCGGGCATCGATTTGCTGGCCGACCCCACCGGCAATTTCTCTGCCGAAATGGACTCCTTTGTCCGCGAGCAGGCCACCAAGCTGACCGCGGCACTCCGGGAATTCGACATCGAGGGAGAAATCAAGCAGATCGACAGCGGGCCGGTGATCACCACGTACCAGGTGGAGCTGGCCGAGGGCACGCGCGCTGCGCGCCTGCAGCCCGTGGCCGACGACCTTGCGCGCAAACTGAAGGCGCAGAACATCCGCATCATCAACAACCTGGTGGGCAGCGGCGCGGTCGGCATCGAGGTGCCGAACCCCAAGCGCGAACAGGTGCGTCTGAAGGAACTCATGAGCGGGCCATCCGCCAACGGCATGGCGCTTCCCATGTTCCTCGGCAAGAACGCTGCCGGCGAACCGCTGGTGCTCGACCTGGCCAAGCAGCCGCACATGCTGATCGCCGGCACCACCGGCAGCGGCAAGAGCGTCTGCATGAACACCATCATCATGAGCTGGCTCTACACCAAGCGCCCGGACGAGCTGAAGCTCTGCCTGGTGGACCCGAAGATGGTGGAGATGGCGCAGTTCAGCGACGTGCCGCACCTCATGGCCCCGGTCATCACCGACATGACCAAGGCCGCCGGCATCATGGAATGGGCGGTCCGGCACATGGAGGAGCGGTACGAGCTCCTGAAGAACGCCAAGGTCCAGAACATGGGCTCGTACAACAAGCTCGAGGAGGACGAACTCCGCGCCCGCCTCAATCCGGCGAACGATGCCGACTGGGCACGCGTGCCCAAGAAGCTCCCGTACATGGTGTTCGTCATCGACGAGCTGGCTGACCTCATGATGCAGCACAAGGAGGTCGAGCAGTCGATCGTGCGCATCGCGCAGAAGGCGCGTGCCGTGGGCATGCACCTGGTGCTGGCAACGCAGCGCCCGCAGGCGAACGTGGTCACCGGTCTCATCAAGAGCAACATGCCGTGCCGCGTCACGTTCCGCGTGGCGAGCGCCATGGACAGCCGCATCGTGCTCGACGAAAAGGGCGGCGAGCTGCTTCTTGGACAGGGCGACATGTTCATCAAGCCAAACGGAGCCAACTGTGCGGAACGCGCACAGGGAACCTTCGTGGATGACCGCGAGACCGCCAAGGTCACCGACCACCTCCGCACCGTCGCCACCCCCAACTTTGAACGCGTCCTCGTGGCCATCAAGGGCCCCGGCGGCTCATGCGAGGAAGGCGGCGAAGGCGAAGGCGAAGGCGCCGGCATGCCGAGCGGCGAGCGCGACCCGATGTTCGACCGCGCCGTCGAGATCATGATCGAGACCAACCGCGGCAGCGTCAGCATGCTGCAGCGCAAGATGTCGATCGGCTACGGCCGCGCCAGCCGCCTGGTGGACCAGATGGCCGAGGCCGGCATCCTGGGCGAGGCCCGAGGCGCCAGCCCGCGCGAGGTGCTCATCACCATGGCCGACTGGGACCGCATGCGGGAGATGGAGGCCGACGGCGGCCGCGAACTCACCGACGAGGAGCGCCGCCTGGCCGAGAAGGTGGACCAGGAGAGCGATGCGTTCCAGGATTCGTTCGGCAATGGCGACGAGGAGGACGGCAAGTGAGCATCCCCGCGCTGAACCCCGACGTGATCCGCCGCGGCCTCGATGCCGCCATCGAGCAGGCCGAGAAGAGCTGGAAGGAGGGCGGCATCCCCATCGGAAGCTCGCTCCTCGATGCCAGTGGCAAGGTGGTGGCCGCGGGCCACAACATGCGCGTGCAGAGCGGTGACCCCACCGCGCACGCCGAGGTGAGCTGCGTGCGCAACGCGGGCCGCCGCCGCGACTGGCGTCACCTGACGCTCGTGAGCACGCTGAGCCCCTGCCCCATGTGCTCGGGCACGGCCATCCTCTTCAAGGTGCCGCGCGTCGTCATCGGCGAGCACCGCACCTTCATGGGCGCCGAGAGCTGGATGCGCGCCAACGGCATCGAGCTCACCGTGGTGGACGACGCCCGTTGCATTGCCCTGATGGAGCGCCTGCAGCAGGAGAAGCCCGACCTCTGGGCCGAGGACATCGGCGAGTAAACGGACCTCACACCCGTTTCCCCAATCGCGCGCGGTTTCCGCGCGCGATTTTCTTTGGCCAACTGCTTGCTTCCCGCACCACCGTAATCGACCCTTCTCCTGTTCCGCCACGGAGGCACCATGAGCAGCATCTGGCACATCTTCCTGCGACTCGCCCAACAGCTCCGGACCTGGTCCATGAGCCAGGGCCGCGCCGAAGGCCAACTGCAACCAATGAGAGTCAGCGTCCGTGCCCGGAACACGAACCATCCACCGCATGGAAGGCGCCGCTAAGCGCGCGCCGACGGACCGAGGGAAAGGGA
The DNA here is from genome assembly GCA_044233905.1 of Phycisphaerales bacterium. GTDB lineage: Bacteria > Planctomycetota > Phycisphaerae > Phycisphaerales > SM1A02 > UBA966. The sequence continues at coordinate 15,127 of JBIIJH010000037.1, read as the reverse complement.
TCACGGACCGGCGAGGCTGCCCGAGCGGTGTGGGCAGCCCCGGTCACTTTTGGGATTGATGCTGTCAGGCATGCGTACACGCAGTGACGCGTCCCCCCACCCGCGGCGGTGAGGCCATTGCCGAACCGACGCCACTGGAGCAACACGTGCCTGGCCCCCTCGCCGGAGGGGCAGTGGCGGCGCCATGCCGCCCGCCCCGCAAGGCGAAGGGGCCAGTACGCCGGCGCACCGGGAACGTCGCCCCGCGACCGAACGAAACTCACGCCGAAAGAGTCGCCCGCAACCCCTCACCAAACGGCACGATCACGCGATACCCCAGCAAGTCCGCCGCCAGCCGAATGTCCGCCTCGCTGTCACGTACGTCCCCCGTGCGCCCCGACTGGAAGTCGATCGTTGCCCGCACCCCCAGTGCCACGGACATCGCTTCCACCAGTTCCAGCAGGCTGTACCGCGTGCCACAGGCGATGTTGCACATCTCCCCCTGCAGCACGCGCTGCGTCGATGCCGCGAGCAGATTGGCATGCACCACGTTCGCCACGAACGTGAAATCCCGCGTCTGCTGTCCGTCGCCGAAGATCACCGGCCGCCCACCCGATCGCAGCGCATCGGCGAACATCGGGATCACCGCCGCATACGGCGAGTCATGACGCTGCCGCGGGCCGAAGATGTTGAAGTACCGCAGGCTCACCGTCTGCAGCCCGTAGCAAAGCCCCCATGCGCGCATCAGGTGTTCGCCGGCAAGCTTGGTGTACGCGTAGGGCGAAAGCGGATCCGGCCGCACCGATTCCGATTTGGGAAGCGTCGGCGTGTTCCCGTACGCACTGCTCGAAGCCGCGTAGACGACGCGCCGCACGCCGTGGCGGCGCGCCGCCTCCAGCACGCGCAGCGTGCCGTCCACGTTCACCTGGTGGTAGAGCACAGGAACCTCGATGCTCCGCGGAACGCTCCCGAGCGCTGCCTGGTGGAACACGGTGTCCGCGCCGGCGAATGCACGGTCGAGCACCGCATCGTCCAGGATGCTGCCCCGCTCGAACGCGGCCGCCCGCGCCGGGCCGGCAAGGTTCGCCTCGCGCCCGTTGGAGAGGTCGTCCACGATCCGCACCTTCGCACCGAGCTCCGCCAGCGCATCGGAAAGATGGCTGCCGATGAACCCGGCGCCGCCGGTCACGCAGACCGTCCGTCCGGCGAAGGCTGCGCGATGCTGTTCCAGGGCTGCATGAAGCATGCGCGGAGGTTAGACGCGCCGGGCAACGCCAGGCAAAACGAGCGCGGCGCCCGTAAGGCTCCGGGCGCCGCGAAGGTTGCATCGGCTGCGCGTCAGCAGGTCACTTGAAGGTGGCCTTGAACGCCTTGATGGCCGCGCCGAACTGGTCCTCGAGGCCCTTGAAGGACTTCTTCTCGGAGAGCTGGTCGCGGAGCGCCTTGCCCGGGCCCTGGAAGTACTCGAGGAGGCCCTTCTCGAACGCGGTGACCCGGGTCAGCGCCACGTCGTCGAGGAATCCCTTCGACGCGGAGAAGATCGAGATGCACTGGTCGATGACGGTGAACGGCGTGAACTGGCCCTGCTTGAGGAGCTCCACCATGCGCGCGCCGCGGTCGAGCTGGCGCTGGCTGGAGGCGTCGAGCTCGGTGCCGAGCTGCGCGAACGCCTCGAGCTCGCGGTAGGCCGCAAGGTCAAGGCGCAGCGAGCCGGCGACTTCCTTCATCGCCTTGATCTGCGCGTTGCCGCCCACGCGGCTCACCGAGATGCCCACGTTGATGGCGGGACGCACGCCGGCCGAGAAGAGCTCGGGCTGCAGGTAGATCTGGCCGTCGGTGATGGAGATCACGTTGGTCGGGATGTACGCCGACACGTCGCCTTCCTGCGTCTCGATGATCGGGAGCGCAGTGAGCGAGCCGCCGCCGTTCTCGTTGGAGAGCTTGGTGGCGCGCTCGAGGAGGCGGCTGTGCAGGTAGAAGACGTCGCCCGGGTACGCCTCGCGGCCCGGCGGGCGGCGGAGGAGGAGCGAGAGCTCACGGTACGCCACGGCCTGCTTGGAAAGGTCGTCATAGACCACCAGGACGTGCTTGGGGGTCTTGCCTTCCTTGCCCTGCCACATGAAGTACTCGCCCATCGCGCAGCCCGAGTAGGGAGCGATGTACTGGAGCGGAGCGGGCGAGGAGCTGCCCGCGTTGACCACGATGGTGTAGTCCATGGCGCCGTTCTTGCGGAGCGTCTCGACGACGCCCGCCACGGTCGAGTCCTTCTGTCCGACCGCGACGTAGATGCACACCACGGCTTCCGGCGTGCCCCAGTACTGCTTCTGGTTGATGATGCAGTCGAGGCAGACGGCGGTCTTGCCGGTCTTGCGGTCGCCGATGACCAGCTCGCGCTGCCCACGGCCCACGGGGATCATGCTGTCGACGGCCTTGATGCCGAACTGGAGCGGCTCCTTCACGGGCTGGCGCGCGGCGATGCCGGGGGCGACGATGTCGACCTTGCGGGTGCCGGAGGCGCGGATGGCCGGGCCACCGTCGACGGCGACGCCCAGCGGGTCAACCACGCGGCCGAGCATCTCGGGGCCGACGGGCACTTCCAGGATGCGGCCGGTGGCCTTGACGGTGTCGCCTTCGCGGATCAGGTCGGTGTCGCCGAAGAGGGCGGCGCCGACGGTGTCCTGCTCGAGGTTCATGGTCAGGCCCGTGACGGTCTTGCCGCTCTGGGTCTGGAACTCGAGGAGCTCGCCGGCCATGACCTTGCCGAGGCCGTAGACGCGGGCGATGCCGTCGCCGACCTCCACCACCTGCCCGACCTCGGAGATCTCGAGCTGGGAGGCGAAGTTCTTGATTTCCTGCTTGATGACGGACGTGATCTCGTCGGTCTTGATCTTCACGGCGTGCCTTTCGAAAGAAGCGTGGTCAGTGTCTTTGATTCGGTGAATCGCTGGTTCAGGAGAGGAAGGTGCCCGCGTCGCGGCCGGCGAGGCCACGGTCGAGGAGCGTCGCGCGCATGCGGCGGAGCTGGGCGGCCACGGAGCCGTCGATCAGCTGGTCGCCGATGCGGAGCTTGAGTCCGCCGATCATGGCGGGGTCGGCGTAGTAGTGGAGCACGGGATCCTTGCCGAGCGACTTCTTGAGGTCGGCGGCAAGCGTGGCCTGCGTGGCGGCGTCCACCGAGCCGGACGCGGTGAACACGTCCACCTCGATGCGGCCGAAGGCGTCCTGCTCGAGGATGTCGTACGCGTCGCCGATGGTCAGGAGCTCGGCGAGGCGGCCCTTGCGGTTGAGGACCAGGATGAAGTTCAGCAGCGTGTCGGTGACGCGCCCGCCGAAGATCTTCTTGAGCGACGCGGCGCGCTGGGCCGGGTCAACGATGGGCGAGCGGAACAGCTCGAGCGCACCCTTGTCGGCGCGGACGATGCTGCACACCTCGCGCAGTTCCTCTCCCATGGAAGCCACGCCTGCGTTGCCACCGACCTCGCGTGCGAGCTCGAAGAGCGAACGGGCGTAGACCTTGGAGACTTCGTCGATCTGGGTGGGCATCGGGAGCCTTGCTTGCTGGGTGAAGCTTGTTGGCTGGGTGAAGGTCGTGAAGGGCGGTCAGTGACGGCTGGACGCGAGTTCCTGCAGGGATTCCTGCAGGAGGCGCGCGTTGTCCTGGTCGTTCACCTCGCGGCGCAGGATCTTGGAGGCGACTTCCACGGCGAGCGCCGCGGACTGCGCCTGCAGCTCGGCAACCGCGGCCTTGCGCGCGGACTCGATGTCGGCGTTGGCGCGCGAGACGCGCTCGGCGAGCTCCTGCTCGTTCTTGGCCTTGAGCTCGTCGGCGATGCGTTGGGCATCGGCGCGGGCCTGCTTGATCATGTTGGCGGCCTCCTCGCGGGCGTTGGCGAGGCTCTTCTCGAACTCGGCCTGCGCAGCCTTGGCGGCGGTGCGGGCGTCCTCGGCGGCCTTGATCTCGCCGACGATCTTCGCGTTGCGCTCGTCGAGCGCCTTGGCGATGGTCGGCCAGACCTTGACGGCGAGGATCGCGAACGCCACGCCGAACACGACGAAGGCCGTGATCGCGGGGAGGAGTTCGAACGAGACCGGGTTGCCCGGGCCTTCGGAATTGGCGAGGAGAAGGAGGTTCATGCTGTGTTCCTTGGTGCCGGCCCGCGACGCGCGGGGCTTCGTTCTGAATGGTCTCCCCGCCCCTTTCGGGGCGAGGAGACCGTGGTTCGGTCCGACTGCCGGCGGGTGCCGGCGGCCCTGCCCGGTCAACTCACTTGTTGATGCCGAGCAGCGACACGACGACTGCGAAGAGGGCGACGCCCTCGACCAGTGCGGCGGTCAGGATCATGTTGGTGAAGATGCGGCCGCCCATCTCGGGCTGGCGAGCGGTGCTCTCGTTGGCAGAGGCGCCGATGCGACCGATGCCGAGGCCGGCGCCGATCACGGCGAGACCGCCGACGATGCCGGCGCCGATGCCGACGCCCATGCCCTTGTAGTCGGCAGCAGCGGCCGCGCCGGTGTCGGCGAGGACGGAGCTGGCGGCGGTGGCGGCAGCGATGATCGCGAGGGTGGTGGTGTTCTTCATGTCTGTTCTCCGTTGGTTGTCAGGCGCCGTGGCGCGCCGCTTCATGCATGTCCCGCGCATCCACGTGCGCGCAGGGGAGAGTCGGGTCTCCGGCCCTGGTTCAGTGTCCGTGCACGGCACCCGGCGCATGGGCCGCCGCGCTCTCCGAACCGTGATGGTCTTCGTGGCCGTGTTCCTCGTCATGGTGTTCCCCGTGGTGTGCCATCTGGCTGATGAACACGGCCGTGAGGAACATGAAGACGAACGCCTGCAGGAAGGCGACGAAGAGTTCGAGGAAGGTGATGATGACGGCGAATCCGCCGGCGAGCAGCGAGATGCCGCCCACCGCGAACATGGCAAGGCCGGCGGAACCGGCCATGGCGCCGAACATCATGAGCGTGGCCATCAGCGTGTGGCCACCGACCATGTTGGCGAAGAGTCGGATGGCAAGGGCGGCAGGCTTGATGACCATGCCCAGCACTTCCACCACGAAGATGATCGGGACGACGAACCAGAGGCCCTTGTTGGCAACCAGCTCGTGGCCGCCGCACAGGTGCTCCAGCGTGCCCTTGACGCCCAGCTCGCGCACCGACTGCCACTGGATGGCGAGGAACGCCCACAGGGCCAGCGCCATGTTCACCGACAGGCTCGCGGTGGCGGTGCCGCCGATCCAGAGCATTGCCTTCTTGGCGGCGGCGTTCTCTTCCTCGGTGCCGTGGCCGCCGAAGGAGTGGGCGATCTCCTGGATGTCCATCAGCGGGACCAGGCCCATGAGGTTGAGGACCAGCACGAAGAAGAAGAGCGAGAGCAGGAACGGGAGCCACGCGCGGGCGAGGCGCGCGCCCATCACCGGCTCGAGCATCTGCGAGTACAGGCCATCGACCAGCACTTCCACGATCTGCGCCGCGCGGCCCCTGGTGACCCAGCGGGCATGGCCCTGGCTCTCGGGGCCGATGCGGATGCGCGATGCCGAGTAGAGGAGCCATACGAGCGCGATCAGCGCACCGACGATGAGCGACACGACGCTGAGCTTGACGTCGGTGCCGAACTTCTCGGAGAAACCGCTCGACTGGTCGAGGACGTGGCCGAGGGGATTGGCGCCGGAGGCGAGGAGGAGGGTCATCGGGTCATCTCTCAGAGGCTGCGGTGCACGATCCGCACCACCATCGCGGTCTCGGCCGCGAGGCATGCGAGGTAGGTCCCGACGGTGGCCAAAACGGCGACAAGGCCGACCGACGGGGCGGACCAGTATATAGACAGGCAAACTCCAGGAACCGCCGCGAAGCGGATCAGGGTGGCCCCGAGCCACATCGAGCCGCAGATGCTTGCGGGACGGGGTGTTGTGGACACAAAGAGGAGGGCCGACAGGCCGGTGGCCAACCCTGCCCCCAGCGCCCCCAGGCCGGTGGCGAGGGCCATGGCGCCCGGTTCGGCAGCCAGCTGGGAGGCTCCTAGGGCTGCCAGCACGGCCACCACGGTCACGATTCCCACGGCCCAGAGCACCGGACCGGGCGGAATGGCGATTTCCTGCTCCGGCGGCGGAGTCTTGGGCGCATTCATGGCTTGCGATCCTTCCGCGCCTCTTCGAATTCACGGTTGGCGCGCATGGCACCCCGGATCAGGGTGCTCAGGCCAACCACGATTCCGGCGATTCCGCCCACCAGGAGCCAGGTCGGCGAGGTGCCGGCCCAGCGATCGATGACCCAGCCCACCAGGGCGCCGGCCACCACCTCGGAACTCGTCTGCATGCCCAGGCCGGCCATTCGCCAGCCGATGCTGTTCTCGCGGCGCTCGCGGGACCCGCTGGGACGGAAAGACGGAAGCATCGACGGAGCCTACCCGGAGCCCCTGCCCTAGAATCCCGCTCCCATGTCCATCCGCGACAACGAGATCGTCGACGTCACCCCCAAGAAGCTCAACCGCACGGAGAGCCTCTTCGTGGTGAACGCCTTCAAGGGCCTGGGCACCACCCTGCGGCACGCGTTCCAGAACGTGGGCCGCAACGGCGCCAACAAGGACACGCTCTGGGTGCTTCAGTACCCGGAGCAGCGCCGCGAGCAGCGCGACGTGGAGGAGGGCGGCATGTACAAGCCGTACTTCCGCGGCGTGCACCGCCTGAACAAGGACGAGGACGGCCGCGTCCGCTGCGTGGCATGCTTCATGTGCCAGACGGCGTGCCCTGCGCACTGCATCCACATCGTGGCCGACGAGAGCCCGTGGCCGGATCGCGAGAAGTACCCGAAGCAGTTCGACATCGACGAGCTCCGCTGCATCTACTGCGGAATGTGCGAGGAGGCGTGCCCCTGCGACGCCATCGAGCTCACCACCACCTACGACGTGACGGGCATGAGCCGCAACGAGCTCATCTTCGACAAGGCGAAGCTGCTGGAGATGTACGACCGGACCATCGGCGACAAGCCGATGTGAGCCGCGGGGCGCCGGCCCCGCACGATGGTCATGCCACGATGAACAAGCAAAGGGCTCGACCCCGGATCACGGGTTCGAGCCCTTCTTCTTTTTCTTGCCGAAGAGGTCGCCCACGGCCTGGCCGATGCCCTCGACGGTCTTGCCCACGTCCTTGCCGATGTCCTTGGTGCTGAAGATCAGCTTGACCTTCTGCTCAAGCTTGACGGGCTGGCCATTCACCTCGCCAAGCGGGCCGCGGAGGCGGATGCGCAGCTGCACTGCGTCCACCATGCCGAGCGAAACCGTGTTGAGCGCGTTGGCGATGCTGCCGCCGCCGTCCTCGCTGGGCAGCACGTTGACCACCTCGCGCGCCACCGAGGCCAGCGGGTAGTTGGCGGCGATGGCACGCGCATAGGGCGGCTCCTGCGTGAGGTCGATGTCGCCGTCGAAGATGAGGCGCGTGACCCAGCCCTTGCCTTGGCGTTCGATTCCCACCGAGAAATCCTTGTACTTCAGCTGGCCCTGGCGGATGGTGACCACCAGCGGATCGATGACGCCCTCGACGGGCTTGCCGTCCTTCGCCTGGAAGATCTTCAGCGTGTTGAGGACGGCGTTGTTGGCGTTGCGCTCCAGCAGCACGTCGCCCACCACCAGCTTCATGTCGCCGTCCATGGCGGCGCGGTTGCCGTCGAGCGAATACTTCACCGCGTCCACCGTGAACCGGATCGGCTTCTTCTCGTCGGCCAGGCGCACGTCACGGAAGATGGGGTTGATGGCGGCCAGGTAGCGCCGGCGCAGCGGTTCGGAGGGGATGAAGTCGACGGTCACCGGCTTCGGCGCGGCCACGGAGATGACGCCCGCGTCAAGATGGATGGCCGGCGCCTGCATCTGCAGGTACTTGCTTGCAACGCTGGCGTTCGCCACGGCGCTGCCGGGCGCGGTGGAAGCCACGGCGGCATCGACATTGATGTCCGGGCCGACGGCTTCCTCGAGCTCCGTGCCCATGCCGAGCAATGCGCCCAGGACGCGCGTCGAGGCATGCTCGGCCTTCAGCGTGCCGTCCACGCGCATGCGGTCGCCCAGGATGCTGCCGTCGGCGCTGCCCCAGTCGACGAACTTGGCGTCGAGCGCAAGCGGGAACTTGGCGGCGCCCGTGCCGGAGCCGGAGATGCTGGCGTTCGCCTTCACGGTGGCGGGCTTGGTGAGTCCCGGGGCGTCGATGGCGACCGACACGGTCTCCACCACCACGGTCTCGCCCGAGGTGGGCACCAGCGTCACCGGGCGGAGGTCGAGCCGCACCACGGCAGACGTGCCCGGCGGAAGCTTGATGCTGGGCTTCGCGGCAACGGTGCCCGGCGCGGGGGCCGTGGCAGCGGAGGCGCCTGGAGCGGGAGCGGCATCGCTGCCCGAACCGCCGATGTTCACGCGCACCGACGTCAGCGTTGCCTTCACGCCCACTGCCCCCACCTGCTTCCACGCCGGTTCCTTCTTCTTGCCGCCTTCGTCGTTCTTCGCCGAAATGGCGTTGAGGAGCTCGGTGGCCTGTGCGCCCGGGATGGTGATGTCCGCGGAGCTGTTGGCAATGATCAGTTCGTCGCCGGCGAGCTGTCCGCGCAGGTCGGCCTTCAGGCGCTCGAGCGTCGACTGCACCTCGAAGGCGATGTCCCGATCGCCGGCGCTCGTGGCCTTTGCGGTGATGCGCGCATCCTTGCCGATCTCCTTGCGCATCGATTCGTCGAGGTCGATGATCGTGGTCAGGCCGTCACCGCTGATGCCGTCGAGCTTCGCGTCCACGTCCCAGCCCGCGGGCTGCGTACCGGACGCGGCGCGCCATCCGAAGCGCGCGTCGATGGGCGCAATCTGCTGAAGCGCCGCACCCGCGCGGCGGCCGGAGAGCTTGGCGGCGAGCGTTCCGTTGGCCGTCATGCGGTCACCGAGGCCAACCGTCACGTCGAGCGCAAGGTCGGTGACGGCTGCATCGCCGGAAAGCCCGGGGATGCCGGTCATGGTGGCGGACGCCAGGCGAATGTTCGCCTTTGCCGAAGCCGGGGGCTCGAATCCCCAGGGCATGGTGCGCTTCATGCTGACCGACTCCACGCGCAGGCCGAGCATCGCGGGAGCGGCGAGTGCACCCGCGAATCCCGGCATCGCGGCGCGCACCAGTCCGGGCTCGACGTTCATCGTGAGCTCCGCGTTCATGGCGAGCGCCTCGCGCGTCAGCGATGCGTTGGCTTCGATCTTGGTGGAGCCGGAGGTCAGCGCCACCGTGCCGCGGCCATCCGTAAGCGAGCCTTGGTAACGGACGCCCACGTCGAACACGCCGGTGCCCACCTGCGGCAGGATGTCCTTGGCAGCGGGAACCTCGCGCGCCACGCGCGCCGCGGAGATGCCGGCAATGCTCACGTCGGCGAGCAGCGCCGCGGATTCGATCGACTGCTGCGAGAGATCCTTGAGGTTGGCAGCGGCCACGGAGACCTTCACCGGCATGCCGTCGAAGGAGACCTGCGCCTTCACGCGCGCATCTTCGCCCAGCGCGGCGGTGACGGCCTCCAGGCGAATCTCGCCGAGCTCGAAGCTGCGCCTGTCGGCGCCCATCCCCACCAGGAGATGCACGGGCGCCTGACGGCGGGCCGCACCGATGTCCACGGTCACGTCACCGGCGATCTTCCCCACGTTCATGCCGAGAGAACCCGGCAATTCAAGCTTCTTCAGCTGCACCGATGCCGAAAGCGGCGCATCCACGTCCACGCCGAAATGCGCCAGGAGCGCAGGCTCGATCGCCTTGGCCGTGAGCGCGGAACCGCCCTCCACGCGCACCGCTCCGTCCGCGGCCACGGTGCCGCGGAGCTCGGCCTGCACGAGCGGCGCATCCATCCGCACCGCGAACGCCGGCGTGCTGCCGTTGCCGAGGCTTGCGTCGATGAGCGCAATGCTGCTGCCAACGTCGCGCGCCACGTCGATCGCCATGTCGCGCGGCATGAAGGGGCGCACCAGTGCGGTGGGCAGCGCTTCCACGCGGAGCGAGCCGTAGGCACCGAAGACGCCGCCCAGGCGCGCCGAAGCGACCACGTGCATCGGTGCAGCCTTCGCCGCACTCGCCGAGACCGCGGACACATCGAGCGCGATGCCATCGGCAATCGGGGCCGCCTTGAGCGTGCCACGGATCTCGGAGATGTCGAGCGGAACGCGCCCATCCGGGCCCGGGACCTGCAGCCCCGCAAGCGTGAGCGTCAATGTCGAATCGAAGGAAATGCGGTCCACCGGGAACGCGCCATCGGCGCCGGCGGCAGGAACGGCCACATCGCGCGCGCGCAGCGAGAGCCGCGCGGGCGCGGAGACCGTGAGGTCGGCAACGGCGGCAAGCATGGCGGGCGCAAGCGAGGCGTCCGCCTCCACCGTGCGAAGCGTGGCCGCGCGCGTTGCCGGGTCCACGGAACCGCTGGCGCGCAGCGTGACGGCATCGCTGCGCAGCGAAAGCTCGATGGCGCCGCCGGTGGCATCGGCAAAGGTGGTGTCCAGGTCGATGCGCGGGCCCAGGTCGCGCCCAAGCTCCATGCCCGTACCGGCAACGAAGCGCTGGAACGGCATGGTGGGAATCGATTCCGCGCGCACGCTGCCGTGGATGGCGGAGAGGTCGAAGATCGGCTCGCCGGAAGTGCTCAGCAGCCGGTCGAAGCGGAGCTTCGCAGTGATGGCGCTCAGCGGCTGACCTTCGAAGCTCGCGGCCACGCGCACGTCGGCATCGACGGCGCCGGTCAGGTCCTTGCCGCTCACCGAGACGGTGGCGTCCTTCACGCGGATTCCCAAACCACCGGCGAGGAATGCCGCGTCGCTTGCCTTGATCGACGCCGTGATCGGCGTTCCCTTGAAGTGAAGCGCGCCGTCGGCATCGAAGATCCCGGGTGCGGCCACGTCGAGGTCAAGCGCGCCGGCAGTGCCCTGGAGTTCGGTGCGCGCGGTGAACTTCGCGGTGGTCTCGCCACCGGCAGCCACATGGGCAGACCCCTTGAAATCCCTTACAGCGGCGTAGATCGCTCCGGAGGGATCCACCACCTCGACATTGATGCCGTCGACCGACAGTCGCACATCAAGCCCTGCCGGAAGGATGCCGCCCTTGCCTGCGGCCGCAGGCGCCGCGGCCGGCTTCGCCGCGCCGGGCTCGGCGGTGCGCGCCAGCCGTGACAGCGTGATCGTGCCGTCCGCCTCGCGACGCGTCTTCACCGCACCCGACACATGGACATCGAGCCCAGAGAGTCCCGAGCGCAGCACATGCCAGATGCCCTGCTCCACGCGCGCATCCACCTGCACGCGGTTGCCCATGGACGGATCGTCGATCGTGAACCCGCGCACGTCCGCGCCGCTGAACCAGCCGACATCGAGCGACGTGACCGAGACAGTGCCATTGACCGCGCCCGACACCGCGCCGAGGATGGTGCCGCGGAACAGGCCCCAGCTGACGAAGGTGGGCGCCAGCACCACGAGCCCAAGGACCAGGGCAAGGGCGCCGCCCGCGATCGCCAGGATGCGCGCGCCGCGACGACGGGATGCGGGAGGAACCGAAGGTGCTGCGTGGTCGTTCACGCCGTCAGTCTACGAGGGCCGCCGCGCCGGCTGCGCGCGAACGCACCGCGCCCTGCCCCGCGGGCGCCGAATTCCGCAGCATGCGCTCGAGCGCCAGCTTCGCCAGGCGCTTCGCCTCCGGATGCACGCCGATCACGTTGGGGGAACGCCCCTCGGCAATTCCGTCGAGCACCCACAGGAGGTGCTGCTGGTCGATGCGGTACATCGTGGTGCAGAGGCACTGGCAGTCGGAGAGGATCCGCACGAAGACATCCCGCGCGGCGGCGGCCTTCGCCAGGCGGTTCACCAGGTGGATCTCGGTGCCCACCGCCCAGCGCGTGCCGGGCTTCGCGTTCTCGATGGTCTGGATGATGTGCTCGGTGGAGCCATTCATGTCCGAGGCATCCACCACGTCCTGCGAGCACTCCGGGTGCACGATGACGGTGATGCCGCCGCGGTCGGCGTACTCGGCGCGCACGTCGTCGAGGTGCTCCGGCCGGAACATCTTGTGCACGCTGCAGTGGCCGGCCCAGAGGATCACGCGCGCCGCCTTGAGCTGCGCGTCGGTCAGTCCGCCCTGGTCCTTGCGCGGGTCCCAGAGCGCGGTCTGCGCGGGCACGCCCGGCGCGGCGTCGAACTCCGTGACGAATCCCTTGCGCTTGGCGGTGTTTCGCCCCAGGTGCTGGTCCGGCAGGAACAGGATGCGCACTTCCTCGCCCTTCGCCAGCGGCGTGTCACCGCCCGCGAGCGCCCAGTCGAAGACCTGCGCCGCGTTGGAGCTGGTGCAGCAGGCGCCGCCCTTCGAACCGACGAACGCCTTGATGGCAGCGCTCGAATTGACGTACGTAATGGGAACGATGCGCACCTTCGTGCCGGCCGCGGCGCGCTCGATGGCGTCCCACGCCTCCACGGCCTCGTCGTACTGCGCCATGTCCGCCATGGAGCAGCCGGCGGAGAGGTCGGGCAGCACCACCTTCACGCGGTCGGAGGTCAGGATGTCCGCGGTCTCCGCCATGAAGTGCACGCCGCAGAAGACGATCCACTCGCTGCCGCGGCGCTCGGCCTCCGCAGCGGCCATCTGGCTCAGCTTCAGGCTGTCGCCGGTGAGGTCGGCATGCTGGACCACGTCGTCCTGCTGATAGTGGTGCCCGAGCACCAGGAGGCGGTTGCCAAGCTCCGCCTTGCGCGCACGGATGCCGGCGGCGAGCTGTTCGTCGCTCATGCGCTGGTAATGGTCGGGCAATGCGGGCTGCCAAAGCATGGGCTTGATTGTAGGAGCGTCGGAAATTGATCCGTGGCGCGCAGGTGCCAAATCCCCGGATTGGCACCGGTGCACCGGGAGCGATTTCCTATCCTTCGCTCCGTGAGCGAGCCCCGCCAGACCATCGTCCGCGCCCCCGCCAAGCTGAACCTTGCGCTCTCGGTGGGCGCACCCGGCGCGGACCGGATGCATCCGATCTCGAGCTGGATGGTCACCACGGACTTCGCCGACGACCTCCACCTGCGTCGCCTGGACGAGGGCCGCGATTCCCTCTACGCCATCATCTGGGCACCCGACGCACCGCGCACCACGCTCATCGACTGGCCCATCCAGAAGGACCTCGCGGTACGCGCGCACCTGGCGCTCGAGAAGCACGTGGGCCGCCGCCTGCCCGTGCGCATGAAGCTCGAGAAGCGCATCCCCGTCGGCGGCGGACTCGGCGGCGGATCGAGCAACGCCGCCGCCATGCTGCGCGGCATCGTCGAGCTCTTCGATCTCGAGCTCTCGCACGCCGACCTCGTGGAGATCGCGCGCAGCCTCGGAAGCGACGTGCCGTTCCTCCTCCGCGGCGGCAGCGCCATCGTCGAGGGCCTCGGCGAGCGGCTCGAGCACCACGACCACCTGCCCGACGTCCACGCGGTGCTCGCCTTCCCCGCGGCCGCGTGCCCCACCGGCGCCATCTACGGCAAGTTCGACCTGATGAGTCCCGATGCCGCGCTGCAGTCCGCGCGCGTGCGCGCGCTTGCCGCCACGGCGCCCCTTCCCCACGACGCGCCCTTCAACGACCTGGCAGCGCCCGCCATCGCGGTGGAGCCGGTGCTCGAGGACGAGATCGCGGAGATCGAGGCCGCCACGGGGCGCACGGTGCACGTGAGCGGAAGCGGCAGCACGCTCTTCGTTCTCTGCGGCGGACGCCTCGAAGCGGACCTCCTGGCAGAGCAGGTTCGCACCCGCGCCGCGCTGCCCGCCGTGGCGGTGAGCGTCCACCGCCACTGAGCGCCCCGCGGCCGAAAATCCACGCGGATTCGCGCCCCCAGCGCAGCCCCCTTGCCGGGGAATGGTCCGCGGCCGGGGATACCATTCCCCTCCCGCCGGAACTCCGAGGAAACCCACCCAATGAACACTCCCGCCACCGCGCACGCCCCCGCCTCCACCTTCGTCCCCGCCGTCCTCGACGGCAGCAAGTGGCCGGCGCTCGAGCCGTACTACGCGCAGCTCATCGGCCGCACGCTCCATGACTCGGCCTCGCTCGAGCGCCTGCTCCTCGACCGCAGCGAGCTCGACGCAGCCGCGGAGGAGGCCGCCGCCAACCTCTACATCCAGATGACCCGCCACACCGACGACGAGCTCGCGCGCACGCGCTACCTCGAGTTCGTCGAGGGAGTGGAGCCCGAGCTCAAGAAGGTGGGCTTCGCGCTCGACCGCAAGATCGTGGAATGCCCCTTCGCGCAGCAGCTCGACCAGCAGCGCTACGGCGTGCTGCTCCGTGGCCTGCGCCGCTCGGTGGAGCTCTTCCGCGAGGTGAACATCCCCATCGAGACCGAGGTCACCAAGCTCGACCAGAAGTACAGCGAGATCAACGGCGCCATGACCGTCACCTTCGACGGCCAGGAGCGCACGCTCCCGCAGATGGCGAAGTACCTGGAGGAGACCGACCGCGCCCGCCGCCAGCAGAGCTGGGAAACCGTCTCCGCACGCCGCCTGCAGGACGCCGACCGCATCAACGAGCTCTTCGACGAGATGCTCGCCAAGCGCCACCAGATCGCGCTCAACGCGGGCTTCGCCAACTACCGCGACTTCCAGCACGCGCGCATGCAGCGCTTCGACTACACGCCCGCCGACTGCGAGCGCTTCCACGAGGGCGCCGAGAAGGTCTGCGTGCCGCTCCTGCGCAAGCTCAACAAGGAACGCGCGCATTCGCTGGGCCTGCCGGCGCTCAAGCCGTGGGACCTGAAGGTCGACCTCCACGGCCGCGGGCCGCTGAAGCCCTTCAACGGCGCAGAGGAACTGGTCGACCGCTCCAGCGCCATCTTCCATCGCATGGACCCGGAGCTCGGCCACATGTTCGACAGCATGCGCCAGGGCGACTGCCTCGACCTCGAGAGCAGGAAGGGCAAGGCACCGGGCGGCTACCAGTACCAGCGCCAGCGCAGCCGCTCGCCGTTCATCTTCATGAACGCCGCCGGCCTGCACCGCGACGTCATCACCATGGTGCACGAGGCGGGTCACGCCTTCCATAGCCTGCTCTGCGCGCACGATCCGCTGGTGTCGTACCGCGGCAGCCCAATGGAGTTCGCGGAGGTGGCCTCCATGAGCATGGAGCTCCTCACCTTCCCGTACCTCGAGGAGTTCTACAGCCCCGA
>JBIIJH010000159.1:0-5807 GCA_044233905.1 Phycisphaerales bacterium | reverse complement strand
GCGTGCTCGAGCGGTTCGCTCGATCCGTCGCCGGTGCTCCTGGCCATGGGCATCCCGCCGCGCGTGGCGCATGGCAGCGTCCGCTTCAGCATCTCGCGCCTGACCACCGCCGAAGAGGTGGATGAGGCCGCGCGCACGGTTCCCGAGTGCATCGCGCGGCTCCGCCGTTCGGCGTGAGCGGACGTCGAATGCCTCAGCGACCGCGCCAGTTTCGGTAGCGCTTCACCAATCCATCGGTGCTCGAGTCCGGGGCCGCGGCGGCCGGGCCGTTGAGGATGGGAAGCAGGCTGCTGCAGGCCTTCTTGCCGAGTTCCACGCCCCACTGGTCGAAGCTGTCGACGTTCCAGATGGCGCCGGCGGTGAAGGTGGCGTGCTCGTAGAGCGCCACCAGCCGGCCGAGGGCGCGCGGCGTGCGCTTGCGGCAGAGGAGGAACGTGGTGGGGCGGTTGCCGTCCATCTCCTTCGGCATGACGAGCGCTGCCGGCGTTCCCTGCGCGCGCAGTTCCTCCGGCGTCTGGCCGAACGCCATGACGCGTGCCTGCGCGATGGCGTTGGCGAAGAGCATGTCGTGCATGCCAAGCGAATCGACGTTCGGCTCCGCGAAGGCGATGAAGTCCGCCGGCACGATGATGGTGCCTTGGTGCAGCATCTGGAAGAAGGCGTGCTGTCCGTTGGTGCCGGGTTCGCCCCAGATGACGGGGCAGGTGTCCCACGCGGTGGGCGAGCCGTCGAGCTGCACGTGTTTGCCGTTGGATTCCATCTCCAGCTGCTGCAGGTACGCGGCGAAGCGGTGGAGGTGCTGGCAATACGGGAGCACGGCATGCGCGCCGAAACCCATCAGCGTGGTGTTCCACACCTGGAGGAGGCCCATCAGGACCGGCAGGTTGCGTTCCGCAGGTGCCTCCAGGAAATGGCGATCCATCTCGTGGAAGCCGGCCAGCATCTCGCCGAACGCCGCGGGGCCGATCGCGAGCATGGTGCTCAGGCCGATGGCGCTGTCCATGGAGTAGCGGCCGCCGACCCAGTCCCAGAAGATGAACATGTTGGCGGGGTCGATGCCGAACTTCGTGACCAGGTCCGACGCGGTGGAAACGGCCACGAAATGCCGGGCCACGCTCTTCTCGTCGCCGCCGAAGGCCGCCAGGCTCCATGCACGCGCGGTGCGGGCGTTGGTCATCGTCTCCTGCGTCGTGAACGTCTTGCTGGCGACGATGAAGAGCGTCTCCGCGGGATCGAGGTCCGCGGTCTTCCAGGCGAAGTCGCCGGGATCGACATTGGAGACGAAGCGGAACACGAGGCCCGGCGACGCGAAGTCGCGCAGCGCGTCGTTGGCCATGGCGGGGCCGAGGTCGCTGCCGCCGATTCCGATGTTCACGATGTTGCGGATGGGCTTGCCGGTGTGGCCCTTCCACTCGCCGGCGCGGACGCGGTCGGCGAAGGCGGCCATGCGGTCGAGCACCTCATGGACCTGCAGCACAACGTCGACGCCGTCGGTGCGGATCACGGAGCCGCGCGGGGCGCGGAGCGCCACGTGGAGGACGGCGCGGTCCTCGGTGACGTTGATGTGCTCGCCGGCGAACATCCCGGCGCGGCGGGCGGCGAACGGCGTCTGGCCCAGGAGGGCGAGCAGGTCGCGCATCACGGCCGCGTCGACGCGCTGCTTGCTGAAATCCATGTGGATCTCGTGCGCCTCTGCGGAGAACGCGCCGGCGCGGCCAGGGTCCGCGGCAAAGAGGTCGCGCAGGTGCGACGACCGGATCCGCGCGGCGTGCGCGGTGAGGGAGCGGAAGGCGGGGAGTTCGTTGAGAGCGGGTGTGGCGGCCATGGAGGGAAGTAGGATAGGGCCATGCCGAACACCGTTCCCACCGCCGTTCTCTCGATGACCGGTCAGTCCATCTGGCTCGACAACATCACCCGCGCCATGCTCGGCGGGCAGCTGCAGAAGTACATCGCGGAATGGTCGGTGGTGGGCCTGACCTCGAACCCGACGATCTTCGCGAAGGCCATCTCCGGAAGCAAGGACTACGACGCGCAGGTGGCCGAGCTCTCCGCCAAGGGCATGAAGGAGGAGGATGTCTTCTTCGCCGTGGCGATCGATGACCTGTCCCGCGCCTGCGACCTCTTCGCCGGCGTGCACGCACGCACGGGTGGCGTGGACGGCTGGTGCTCGCTCGAGGTGAGCCCGCTCCTTGCCTACGACGCCACGAGCACGGTGGAGCAGGCGGTGGCCCTCCACGCGCGTGCGGCGAAGCCGAACCTCTTCATCAAGGTGCCGGGCACCGCGGCGGGCCTGCCGGCGATCGAGGAACTGACGTTCCGCGGCGTGCCGATCAACGTGACGCTCCTCTTCGACACCGCGCATTACCTGGCGGCGGCCGATGCGTACCTGCGCGGCCTCGAGCGGCGCGTGGCGGCGGGCAAGTCGCCGGTGGTGGCGGGCGTGGCGAGCCTCTTCATCTCGCGCTGGGATGCGACGCTCGATGCCAAGCTTCCCGCGA
Organism: Phycisphaerales bacterium; assembly: GCA_044233905.1. Classification (GTDB taxonomy): domain Bacteria; phylum Planctomycetota; class Phycisphaerae; order Phycisphaerales; family SM1A02; genus UBA966. Next base: position 3,309 of record JBIIJH010000159.1, on the reverse strand, counting down.
ACCTGAAGAACCGCGTGGGCCTGGCGATCGGTGCGGACGCGTACGCGGCGTACGTGGAGCTGCATTCGTCGGCGCGCTGGCTGGCATTGCAGTCGAAGGGTGCGCGACCGCAGCGACTCCTCTACGCGAGCACCGGCACAAAGGACCCGAAGCTCCCGCCGTCGCTCTACGTGGCGGGCCTCGCTTCGCCGATCACCGTCAACACCGTGCCCGAGGCAACCCTGCAGGCGTTCCACGCGGACGGTGCCGTGACCGCGGTGCTGCCGCCCGACGGCGGGCCGCTGCGTGCGGCGCTTGCCGAGGCGAAGGCCGCGGGCATCGACCTGGCCGGCACGGCCGCTGCGCTCCAGAAGCAGGGCGCCGAGGCGTTCGAGAAGAGCTGGGCCGACATGCTGGCCGACATCCGGTCCAAGAGCGGGGCACTGGCGTCATGACCACGCCGGGCTTCCTGAGCGAACTCTCCTGGCGTGGCCTGCTGCACCAGACCACGGCGGACACCCTGCCGGCGTACCTCTCCACGCCCGGTCGCGTGGCCTATGCGGGCTTCGACCCCACCGCGGACAGCCTGACGGTGGGCAACTACGTGCCGATGAAGCTCCTGGCGCACTGGCAGCGTGCGGGGCACCGGCCGATCGTCCTCATGGGCGGCGGCACCGGGCTGATCGGCGACCCGAGCGGCAAGAGCGCGGAGCGCCAGCTCCTGACGCCGGAACTGGTGGAGCACAACGTGGCGCGCCAGAAGGAGATCTTCGCGCGCGTGATCGACTTCTCCGCGGGCGGTGATCGTGCGGCGAAGATGGTCAACAACGGCGACTGGCTCCGCAACCTGGGCTACATCGACCTGCTGCGCGACGTGGGCAAGCACTTCAGCGTGAACCAGATGATCGTGCGCGACTCGGTGAAGAGCCGCCTCGAAGGCCGCGAGCAGGGCATCAGCTACACCGAGTTCAGCTACATGATCCTGCAGGCCTACGACTTCCTGCACCTCTTCCGGACCGCGGGATGCACCGTGCAGCTCGGCGGCGCGGACCAGTGGGGCAACATCGTCAGCGGCATCGACCTGGTGCGGCGCATGGCGCAGGGCGAGGCGTACGGGATCACCAATCCGCTGGTCACCAAGTCCGACGGCACCAAGTTCGGCAAGAGCGAGAAGGGCGCGGTCTGGCTCACGGCCGACCGCACCAGCCCGTTCCGCTTCCACCAGTACTGGCTGAACACCGCCGATGCCGACGTGGTGCGGTTCCTGAGGTGGTTCACGTTCCTGCCGCAGGAGCGCGTGGCGGAGCTCGAGCGCTCCGCCGCGGAGCGCCCGCAGGAGCGCGAGGGACAGCGCGTCCTGGCGAACGAGATGACCGAGCTGTTCCACGGCGCCACCGAGCGCGCCAACGCGGAGTCCGCGGGCAAGGCGCTCTTCTCCGGCGAGGTGGCATCGCTCGATGCGCGGACCATCGCGGAGATCGCCGAGGACCTGCCGTGCACCGTGCTGGAGCCCGGTGAACTCGGTGGGGAAGGCGTTGCGCTTTTGGACCTCCTGCCGCGCACGACGCTTGCCGCAAGTAAGCGCGAGGCGCGCGATTTCCTGGCGGCGGGTGCCGTGCTCGTCAACGGCGAGAAGGCCGCCGCGGAGGCGCGCCTGACGCCGGCAAGCCTGCTCCATGGGCAGGTGGCGTTGCTGCGGCGCGGGAAGAAGAACTGGCACGCGGTGCGCGCGGGGTGATCCAGGGCTGATCGAGGGCTGACCCCGGGCAGTCAGCGGTCGCGATCAGCGGCGAGGCGCCTGCTCGCGCGGCATCACGCGCAGGTTCAGCACCGGGCTGGTGCCGCCCGTGCCGGCCTTCGTGATGGTGACGCCCTCGGGCAGGTGCCAGAACGTCACGGCATAGGAGCCGGTGCCGATGCGCGGCGCGGTGCCGCCGAGGTCGATCACGGCCGCCGGCGTGAACGCGCCGGACGTGAGCGAATCGATGGCCGCGCGCGGTCCCGAGAAGGAGACATCGAAGATCGCCTCCGAGCCGGGTTCCGGCGTGACTTCCCAGCGGTTTGCCTCGTCGGGCGTCATCGCGATGCGCACGCCGACGCGCGCGGCGGTGTAGTCGCTGCTTGCCGAGAGAAGCTCGAACGAGACGCGCGCGCGCGGTGGCACGACGCGGCAGAGTTCCTTCCAGCGCGAGAGCGTCTCGGGAAGGCGCAGTTCGACATCGACCTGCTGCGGCTTGCCGGGTTCGAGGTTGCGGGTCTCCACCGCGGCGTCCACCGTGAGCGCGCCGATGGCCTTGCGCGCAGCCTCGGGGAGCGTGACGGAGACCACGGGCGGGTCGATGGAGATCTGGCCGCGGACGGCGGTGTTCGGCAGGACGGCCGCCACGGGCACCTGCTCGGTGACGAGTGCGCCGGCTTCGTAGCGGAGCGTCTCGGGGCGCACGCGCACCACCTCGGCGCCGGAGGCGGCGACCGTGGGATTGGACGCGAGCACGTCCTTCAGGCTGACGACGTGCGAACCGTTGTCCGCCGAGAGCCCGTCGGTGCCGATCGAGAGCGAGAGCCCGGTGCGCACCGCGTCCTCGAAGGTCTCGATGGCGCGCCGCGAGCCGCGGACCTCGACGGCAAGCGTCACCGCGGTGGCGGGCTCCACGAACTGGACGCGAGGATCCGACGGCGAGAGCCGAAGCGTTCCCGAGACGGAGGCGGCCTCGCGCGTGCGATCGTTGGCATACGCCCACACGAGGAGCGCGATGATGCCCGCGGCCACCATGTTCAGCGCTTCGGAACGCCAGCCGGGCTGCTTCTTCATGCCGACTCCGTTCGGCTGGGGGCGTGCTCGGCATCCTCGACCGCGGTGAGCGCGGTGCGGAGCGCGAGGGCGAAGTCGTCGTAGGCGATCGGTTCCGAGATGGCGCCGTGGCGCGCGATGCGGATGGCGCCGGTCTGCTCGCTGACCACCACCACCACGGCATCGGTCTCCACGGTGGCGCCGACCGCCGCCTGGTGACGGGAGCCGAGGCGCGCCGGCACGCTCGATGCATCGGCGATGGGGAGCTGCACGTTGGCCGCCACGATGCGGTTGCCGCTGATCACCACCGCGAGGTCGTGGAGCGGGCTGTTGGGCCAGAAGACGGACTCGAGGAGCCGCGCCGAGACCACCGAGTCGATCGCCACGCCCGTGGCGGTCATGTCGGAGAGCGGCACGCCGCGCTCGATCACGATCAGCGCACCGAACTGGTTGCGGCTGAGGAACTCGACGGCCTCGTCGACCGCGGGCACCATCTCCGCGAAGCGCGGGTCGGTGCCCCGGAACCAGCCGGTCTGGCC
>JBIIJH010000036.1:0-19723 GCA_044233905.1 Phycisphaerales bacterium | reverse complement strand
TCCGCCGCGCTCTCGCGGCTCAGGTCCTTCACGTCGGGGAACTTGACCGACACGCTGTACTCCTCGGCGAACGCATCGGGGTCGAGCGAATCGCGCTCGATGATGCCGATGTTGGCGCTCGCCATGCCGTCCCAGATCCAGCGGTTGCCGGGCGGGTTCAGGCGGAACTCGATGATGTCCACGAAGATCACGCGGTCGACGCCCAGTTCCTCGGCAATGTGCCCGAGGGGAAGCGTGGTCCAGCTCGGCGTGCGGTAGCACCACGCGAGCGATTCGCGCCAGTCGAGCATCTGCACGCCGCTCACGCGCTGCTTCACGCCGGCGGCCACGTTGCCGGCCACGTTCGGCACCACCGTGGGGTACTCGTAGAGCACGCCGCGCTCGGCGTTCACCACCACGGCCACGGTCTTGTTCTCCAGGCCGCGGTACTTGGCAAGGACCTCGACCTTCTTCTCCACCTCGATCGCCTCGCCCACCTTGGAGACGAGGCCCATGGAGCCGCACGAAGCCAGCGCGAACGGCACGGCGCAGGTGGCAAGGAACGCGGCAGCCGCGATGCGGCGGTGGCGGCGGAGGTTGGACGGTCGAGCGATGTTCATGTCGTTCCAGTCAGGTATCCGCGGACGATGGCGATCTTCCAGGCCCACGCGAGCACGGCGAACACGCCGAGCGCCAGGAGGACGCGCGGCGTGAGCCTGGCACCCAGGACATGGGCGAGCCGGCTGCCGGTGAGCGACACGTGCGTGCACACCAGCGCGGTGGCGGCCGTGCCGCTGGCCAGCACGAAGCCCATGGGCTGTACGCGCGCCGACGCCAGAAGGCTGCCGTGGGCCGCGTAGGAAAAGGCGGTGGTCATGCCGCAGGACGGACACGGCAGGTTGTAGGCCGTCATCCAGCCGCAGGCGGGCATGCCGAGCCCCTCGTGGGTGCCGGTTCCGCTGGCCGAGGGCGTCAGCCACGCGGCCACGCCCAGGACGCCGAATGCCAGTGCCGCCAGCACGGCGCACAAGACGCGCTCGCCGGCGGTCGCGCGCAGCGGGGCGGGCGCCGAAGGCGGCGCAATGGACGGGGATGGGGGCAGTGCCACCGTCATGGTCGTGACGCCACAGCGTACCTTCCGCCGCATGCCCGACCCCGCACCCGCCCACCCTGCCCGATGGTGGCTCGACGCGCACCTGGACCTGGCCTACCTCCACCTCGGAGGACCCTCCGTCACGCAGGAATTGCCGGACCCTGCCGTGCGCGGCGTCAGCTTGCCCGCGCTCGCCCGGGGTGACGTGCGGATCTTCCTGGGCACCATCTTCACCGAGCTCGGCGCCGAGGCCGCGAAGACGCCGTGGGGCTACACGGGCCACGATGACCTTGCCGGCGCACACGCCGCGGGCCTGCGGCAGCTCGAGGTCTACGAAACGCTCGAGCGCGAAGGCCGCGCGCGCATCATCCGCACGCGTGCCGATCTCGATGCCTGCGCCGCAGCGCCCGCGGGTTCGCCGCCCGGCATCGTGATCCTGATGGAAGGCGCGGACCCGATCCGCACGCCCGACGAAGTCGCGTGGTGGCACGCGCGCGGCGTGCGCGTGGTGGGCCTCACGTGGGCACTCGGCTCGCGCTACGCGGGCGGCAACGGCAACACCGCGCACGGTCCGCTCACGGCGCTCGGCCGCCGCGCGGTGGAGGCGATGGACGCGGTGGGCATCCTGCATGACGCCAGCCACCTCTGCGACGAATCGTTCGACGGCCTGTGCGCAGCGACGAACGCGCGCATCGTGGCCACGCACTCGAACGCGCGCGTGCTCGCCACGCCCGTGCAGCGGCACCTCACCGACGCACAGGTGGCGGAGATCGCCGCGCGCGACGGCATGGTGGGGCTCAACCTCTTCGGCAAGTTCCTCGCCGACGGCCGCCCCGCCACCCTGGCCGACGCCGTGCGCCACGTGCAGCATGCGGCATCCATTGCGGGACGAAGCCGCGTGGGACTCGGCAGCGATTTCGACGGCGGCTTCACGCCGGCCGATTGCCCGCCCGGATGCGGTCGACCCGAAGAGCTGCCGGCACTCGGCATGGCCCTCGGGAATGCAGGATTCTCGTCAGCGGAACTCGATGCGTTCGCGCACGGGAACTGGCTGCGAACGCTGCGCGCGGCGCTGCGGTGAGGCAACGCGCGTGAGGCGCGCGCTCACACGGCGCGTCCTCAGCCCGCAGTGGTCGGATCGTTCAACGGCACCAGCACGTTCACCGGGCCGGCGGGCGTGTCCGCCACCACCAGCACATCAAGCAGGCAGCCGGTGCCGTGGAGGCTGATGGCCTCGCGGGCATCGCCCAGGAGGATGCGCTCGCGCACCTCGAAGCCGTCCTTCAGCTCGGCAAAGGCCAGGCCAAGGAGCTCGCGGTGCATGGTGGCCCAGGTGCGTGCGGTGCGCACGCGCGCGAGCTGGTCGGAGCGGCCGACGATGTGCATGCGGCGATCGTCATCGAGCGCAAGCTCCACGTCGGGCGCCACCGGGCACGCAATGCCAAGGGGACGCAGGCCGCGCAGGAGCGGCACGAGCTTCGCCGGAAGCGTGGCCACCGGCAGCGCAGCGAACGCGGGCGCGGGGCGCGCGGGTGCGTGATGCGCCGCCGCCGGATGCGCGTGCGGCGTGGCGTGCGACGGCGTGTGCGCGGTGTTCCCGGTGTGGCCCGAATGCATGGCGTGTCCTTCGGTGGTAGTGGCGGCAGGCGCGGGAATCCGCGCCACGGGAGCAGCCGGCGCCGGGAGCTTCGGCTCCACGGCCGACTCGGTGGCGTGCGACATGGGAAGCGGCATGGCCGCCACGGGTTCCGCGTCGAAGCGGAGCGAGGCATCCGAACGGGCGCGCTCGAGTTCGCGCGTGAACTGCGCCACGCCCGGGCACTCGGCCGCCGGATACGAGGCGCGCGCGCTTGATTCCACGCGCTCGATGCGCGGCAGGCAGGCAATGGTCTCGACATCCACGCCCAGGAACGAGCGCGCCGCGTCGCCCAGGCGGGCGGCGGCCAGGGCAGCCTGTTCGGGTGTGGCACCCACCACCACCAGGCCCACGCGCTGCAGCGGTGCGCCGCCGTGGATGCCTTCGTCGGCCAGGTGCTTGAGCCGGAGGTAGGCGCCGGTCACGGCGGCCTCGTCCGAACCGGTCAGGAAGACGATCTCGTTGCCTGCAGCCAAGACATCGGCCGGTGCGGTCTCGGCGGGCATGCAGACCAGCCAGCGGCGAATGGTGGTGGCCGCACGCGGTAGCCAGCGCGTCACGGCAGCCGGGCCGGCGGGCGGCACCTGGCGGCCGTCGGCACGCAGGAGTTCCAGGGTGACGTCGTCGCGTTCGAAGCGCACCAGCGCGGTGGGGCCACCAGACTTGGCAACCTCGTCGGCAAGCTGCGTGGTCCAGAGACCGGCCATCACGGGCACGTTGCCCACGAGGACGGTGGTGACGGCGCCGAGACTCGGGCCTTCCTTCGCGGATGGCTGGGGCGATGGCGCGCCGCCGGCCGGACCGGAGGTGAAGAGCGCCGCCAAACTACCGAACGCATCTCCGTTCGAACTCATCGGTCCTCCGCGCTGCCTCCGCAGCCGCGCCGCCCGCAAGGCCAAGGGCCGTCCGGGCACACACAAGGATCACCTTCAAGGGGCACCGCGCGCGTCAGGCTGACGCTTCGGCGGCACCGGTCTCGCGCCCCGACGCCGGGGCGCCCGAGATTCGCATGCGCTGCGCGAGCTCCGCCGCGCGGCCAGGGCCTGCAAGTCTCGGGACGGTGTGGCCTTCGGCGCTCGTGAACGAGTCGCCTCCGACCTCCGCAACATACACGGCAGGCAGGTCGGCGCCATGATCAGGGGCTCGGGAATCGCCGGAAACCGGCGCATCGGTCGACGCCACCCACTGCGCCAGCGCCTGGAAATCCTGGTGGGCGGCAGAGCCCGGCGCGAAGGAAACCACGGATTGCCCGAAACTTGCGGCTTCGCGGAGCACCTCGTGGTCGCGCACCGGGGCGGGCGCGATGTTGGCGGCGAACTTGCGGCCGATGGCGCCCAGGATGTCGTGCGAGAGCTGGCTGCCGTCGCGGTGGAGCGTGGGAACCACGCGCACCGCCATGGTGCGGCCCACCTGCTCCACCAGCGCGCCGATGGTGGCGATCTGCCGCTCGGCGCCGCGGAGCGCGAAGTAGCCGGTCTCCACGGGCACCAGCGCCTCGTCGGCGGCGCGCAGGGCGTTGAAGGTGAGGTAGCCGATGGTGGGCGGGCAGTCGATCACGCAGCGGTCGAAGTTCGGTGCCACGCGCTCCAGGAAGCGCGCCAGCCGGCGGTCACGGTCGGCAAGCGAGGCCAGCCCGCCGCGCGCGCTCTCGAGTCCCGCGAGCGCCACGGTGCACGGCGCCAGCCGGAGCCCACGCGACACTTCCCACAGCCAGCCGAGCGGGTCGCTGCCGCCGGGCGGCTCGCAGAGGAGCGCCTGCGCCAGGCCGAACTCAATGCGCGATTCCGGCACGCCCAGGCCCGCGGCGCAGTGGCCCTGCGGGTCCATGTCGACCAACAGCACCCGCTCGCCGCCCTCGGCGAACGCGGCGGCCAGGTTGATGGCGGTGGTGGTCTTTCCCGACCCGCCCTTTTGGTTGACGATGGCGATCGTGCGCATCCGTACGTCCGTGCAGGGTGAAGATGCCGCAGCCGTGCGGCATCCGGTTGATCGGCGCGCGCGGCACGGTGCCTTGATTATGGGGGATCTTTCCTCTGCGGCGCGGCGGGCGCGCCACGCGGGCGGCGCGCGGTCAGCCGGCGCCCACGGCGCGCCAGGCGGCACGCACGGCATCGTTCGGCACATCGCCCAGGACGCGCACGTCGCCGAAGGCGAACGGCACCACCAGGTGGAGCGCCCCGCCCCGCTTCTTCTTGTCGGATGCCATGGCGGAGAGGAGTTCCTCGGCGGGCCGTGCCACGGGCAGCGCTGCCGGCAGGCCGATGGCGGCCAGCGTCTCGCGCACCGCGGATTCCATGTCAGGTGCACCGTGGCCCAGCACGCCCGCCAGCCGGCACGCGGCAACGGTGCCGATGGCCACTGCCTCGCCGTGCGTGCATTCGCCGTGCAGGAGCGACTCGATGGCGTGCGCAAAGGTGTGGCCCAGGTTGAGCACGGCGCGGCGGCCGTCCTCGCGCTCGTCCGCGCCCACCACCTCGGCCTTGATCCGCACGTTGCGCGCCACCAGCTGCGCCAGCGTGGCGGGGTCGCGCGCCAGGATCGGGTCGATGCGCCCGCGGATCCACGCCAGCATCGCGGGGTCCGCGATCACCGCGTGCTTCACGCACTCGGCCAGGCCGGAGCGCAGCTCGCGCACGGGGAGCGTCGCCAGGCACTCGGGGTCGCACACCACCAGCCGCGGCTGCGCGAACGAGCCCACCATGTTCTTGGCAAGCGTGCCGTCCGCGCGCACCAGGTTGACGGCGGTCTTGCCGCCCACCGCCGCATCCACCATCGCCAGCAGCGTGGTGGGTACCTGTACGCACGAGATGCCGCGCATGTAGGTGGCTGCCGCGAAGCCGGCCACGTCGCCGACCACGCCGCCGCCCACCGCCACCACGGCGCCGGAGCGATCGATGCCGTCGGCAAGCATGCGCTCGCAGAGGTCTCCGAGCGTGCCGAGCGTCTTCGAATCCTCGGTGGCCTGCATGCCGATGCGCGCCACCGCCATGCCCGCCGCGGACAGGGACCGATCCACCTCCGCGGCGGTGGAAGACTCCACCGCCACGTCGCAGATCACCGCCACGCGCGACGGGCGCAGCCCCGCGGCCGCCATCCGCTCGGCCATGTGCCGCGCAGCGCCGGACGCCACTTCCACCGGATAGGTGGCCGAGACGGTGCGGACCGTGATTGCTTCGAGCGCGTCCATGGCTGCGCACAGACTAACGCCCGCCGACGGGGGACGCCGCCCCGCCGCAACGCACACGCCCCCCGCAGCCTGCACTGCGAGGGGCGTGGATTCACATGCGTTGTGGCGCGCGCCGGCTTACGGGCACTGCCCCCACGCCGACAGCATCAGCCCAAGGTCCGCGCCGTTCGTCGTGCCGTCGCCGTTGATGTCGCCGGAGGCACTGCCGCTCCAGTCGCCAAGGAGGACGCCGAGGTCGCTGCCATCCACCACGCCGTTGCGCGTCAGGTCAGCAAGGCACGGGGGCGTGTTGTCCTGCACCTCGTATGCGCCGCGGTCCACGATGGGCGCGGTGCCGGAACCGGTGTCCGTCACGCCGGGCACGTTGACGAAGCGCGGCAGGCCCGCCAGGTCCACGGTGGTGCCCGCAGGCACTAGGCTGTTGGAGCCGGCATCGATGGCGGGCGACGCGGCGCCGAGCGTGTAGTCGCCGCCCGCGGCGTTCGTGAAGAGCGGGTTGGTGCTGGTGTTTCCCGTCCCGGTGAAGCCGCCCTGCACCACCGACCAGCTGACGCTGTTGGTGCCGCCGCCGGCATTCACCTGGTTGGCGGCGGTGGTGCCGCCCGGGCCGGTGTTCGCCCAGAAGATGCAGTTGGCCGCGTTGAGCGTGCCGCCCGAGGTGGTGTTCACGCCACCGGCCACGCTGGTGGCCACGTTGGCGGAGAAGGTGCAGTTGCGCGCGGTGACCACGCTGCTCGAGACGCCGATCCACAGCGCCGCGCCGCCACCCGAACCCGTGGAACGGTTGCCGGTGAACAGGCAGTTGACGTAGGTGGTGTTGCCGGCGCCGTAGGTCTCCACCGCGCCCGCGCGCACTGCGCCGTTGTTGCGGAAGACGCAGCGCGTGAAGGTGCTGGTCACGTTGTTGGTGTCGAACGCGCCGCCGTAGCTGCCACCTTCGTTGGAATCGAACGTGCAGTCGGTGAAGGTCGCCTGCGCCGTGAAGATGTAGCCCGCGCCGCCGCCGAAGGTGCAGCGGTTGCCGCTGAAGACGCAGTTGCGCACGGTGGGCGCGCCGCTTGCGTAGACGATGATGCCGCCACCCTTGTCGTAGTTGCTTGCCGAGGCTCCGTTGGAGTTTCCGCCGCGCACGGTGAACCCGTCGAGCACCCCGGTGGCCGTGGCGCCCGTGCCCACCACCACGTGATAGGCATTGTCGGTGAGGTTGGCGGTGCCGCTGTCGTTGCCGAGGAGGTCGCCCGAGAGCACCGTGACGTTGCTGCGCCAGTCGCGCTGGTCGCGCGCGGTCTCCGTGCCGGCGAAGCCGCCGTAGATGCCGACGCCGGTCTTCATGGTGAAGCTTGCCGTGCGCGCGCCCGAGGTGGACGGGCGGTACGTGCCGGCCTTCACCCAGAGTTCGTCACCCGCGACCGACGCCGCCAGCGCCGCCTGCAGCGCGCCGGGGCCGGCGTATGCATCGGCCCAACTGGTGCCCGTGCCCGCGCCGGTGGCGAGCGTCGCATCCACGTAGCGGACGGCGGCGGCGGCATGGAGGGTGCACGCGAGGGCGGCGAACGAGGCAAGGAACGAGCGTGTGTGGTGGATCATGGGAAGATGGCCGTAGCGAAAGCCCGGGCCCCGCAAAGGTAGCCCCGAAACAGGGAATCTCCGAATGGAATCGCTGATGAATTGCCGCGGGCAAGGCCCGGGAACGAAGACGCGCCCACGAATCTGGAGGCGCGCGACGCTGTGTTCCCGGAAGACTAATGACCCCGGAAGACTAATGACCCCAGAGGGATTTGAACCCTCGTCACCTCCGTGAAAGGGAGGTGTCCTGGACCGGGCTAGACGATGGGGCCGGTCGTGACGCTGCCCCGCGGGCGGGCAGCTTTGCTGAGTTCCGACGCCTGGACAGGGCGGCGGGGAGAGTGACCCCAAGGGGATTCGAACCCCTGTTCCATCCGTGAGAGGGACGTGTCCTGAACCGGGCTAGACGATGGGGCCGGCGAGTGAGGGGGAGAGTATACCCACGCCCTGCAGCCCATGTACATCGTCTGCCCACTGGAATTCGAGCGATCCGCCCTCCGCCGGCTGGCAGCGGCGCGAGGCTGGAACCTTGCGTGCTGCGGCCCCGGCGCGGCGGCGGTGGCTGCCTGGGCGCGCCAGGGCGGCCCCCCGGCCGGCTTCACGGTGGTCCTGGCGGGGGTGGCAGGCAGCCTGCGCCCGTCCGTGCCCTCCGGAGAGGCGGTGGAAGTTTCGTCCATCGTGGACGAGGACGCCACCATGGAATACGTCCCCCGCCGGCTCACCACGCTGCCGCGGGTGCGCTGCATCTCGGTGCACGCGCCGCTCGCCACGGTGGAAGCCAAGCGCGAGGAGGCCGCGCGCAACCGCGCCGACATCGTCGACATGGAGTCGGCGGCATTCGCCCGCGAGGCCATCGCTCGGCAGTGGCGGTGGTCGGTGATGCGCGGCATCAGCGACGGCGCCACTGAATCGCTGCCGCTCGGGGTGGAAGGCTGGACCGACGAGCGCGGCAAGACGCGGCTCCTGCGCGTGGCGGGCTCGCTCGCGCGCCGACCGTGGATGGTGCGCGAGGTCACCCAGCTCGGCGCGCGGAGCTTCCTGGCCATGGACGCCGTGCAGCGCGCGCTCGCGGGCGGGCACGTGAGCGGCTGATCTGTTCCAATGCGCGGCTCCCCATGACAGACACCGAAGCACCCAACGTCCACGCCGCGCCCGATCGCCCCGTCATCATCTTCGGCGGCTCGTTCGATCCGCCGCACCGGCGCCACGTGGAGATCGCGCAGGGCGCGGACGCGATCCTCAAGGCGAAGCAGCTGCTGGTGATCCCCGCCAAGCAGAACCCGCAGCGCGCCGACGGACCGAAGGCAAGCGCCGCGGACCGCATGGCCATGTGCACGCTCGCGTTCGACGGCCTGGCGGACACGGTGGTGCTCCCCATCGAGATGGATCGCGACGGCGCAAGCTTCACGATCGACACCATCCGCCAGGTGCAGCGCATGCAGGCCGAGGGCGGCGTGATGAAGGGCCCGCTGCGCCTGGTGGTGGGGAGCGACCAGGCGCTGAATTTCAGCACGTGGAAGGACTGGCGCGACCTGGTGGACCTGGCCACGCCGGTGGTGATCCTGCGCCCGCCGCACACGCGCGCGGAATGGCCGGCGATCCTGGCCCAGCACATGGACGAGGCATGGGCGGCCAAGTGGCTTTCGTGGACGCTGCCCATCGAGCCCGTGGACAGCTCGAGCACCGAGGTGCGCAAGCGCATGGCGGAAGGCAAGGACCTGGGAGACCTGGTGCTGCCGGCCGTGGGCAACTACATCGCATCGCGCGGGCTGTACGCGAAGGGTTGAGGAACGCGACTCACGCCGGTTCGATGCGGAACTCGTGGATCTCACTCTGCGCGCGTCGCGGCGCGAGCGAGGCCAGCGAGTCGGGCCGCTCGTCGTAGGCGACGCGGTCCATCGAGTACCACTGGCCCTGGAAGCGCCATTCATCCTGCAGCTCGATGCGCGACTCGATCATGCGCTGCATCTCGCCGATGCCGGCGGCGGTGAGCCACGCGAGCACGTAGCCGGCGCGCGGGTGATCCTCGTCGGCGCTCTCCACCACGGCCACCACGTGCCAGAGCGTGCGGCCGAGCCGGCGCCCTGCCTCGTCGAGGTTGTCCTCGGGGTCGGCGTCGAGCTCCATGCCCCACGCCTCGCGCAGCTGGAACAGGATCTCGTCGATGTCCGGGCATTCCTCGTCCTCCAGGACCAGGATCTCGCGGACGTTGAGCGGCGGCTCCGCGCGTTCGTCCACCTCGGGCGGCCAGGTGTGCGCCACTTCCTCCAGGCCATGGCGGCCGAGGATGCGCTCGATGTCCTCGCGCATGTCCGGCGGTACCTGCACCTCGATGCCCTTCCAGCTGTCGACGAAGACCTCCATGTACGGCTCGTCCGCCTGCGCGCCCGCGCCGATCGAGCCGTCCTCGAGGAGCACCTGCCGGTAGTGGCGCCAGTCCTCCATGAAGTCGTCGAACGGGACGGGCTCGCGCGCGCTGAAGACGTCCATGGTGCGGAAGGCGTCCTTGGAGCCGACCTCCACCAGCGGGAACACCTCTTCCGGCAGCGCCTCGAAGAGGTCCTCCAGGAGGAGCGAGACCTTCTCGAAGCTGGTCACCGCGTAGAAGCGGTAGGTGTCCGGCGCGTTGTCGTCGCCCTCCACGAACTCCACCGTGTAGCCCTCGCTCGGCGCGGGCAGGTCCACGGGTTCCAGTCCCAGCGGAAGCTGGAACCGGCCGATCCGGTGGCGCTCAAGGTCGGTGCGGAGGGTGAACGATCGCATGGGGAGATCGGAAGTGTAGGTGGAAGGGCGCGCCGCGCAAAGAACCGCGGAGGATGGGCGCGCTGCGCCTGCGAATGGTGCAAATGGGGGAAATCCGCGCGGCGCGGAGGGACGGCGTACTCAGTGGCCCAGGGCGCGCCCAGTGGCCCAATCAGTGTCCCAAGTAGGCCGCGCGCACGCGCTCGTCGCGCAGCAGCTCTTCGCCGGTGCCCGTGAGCACCACGTTGCCGGTCTCCAGGACGTACGCGCGGTCGCTCATGCGGAGCGCGGCATTCGCGTTCTGCTCCACCAGGAGGATGGTCATCCCCTGCGCGCGCAGCACGTTCTTCACGGTGTCGAAGATCTGCGCCACCAGGATCGGGGCGATGCCCATGGACGGCTCGTCCATCATCAGCATGCGCGGACGGCTCATGAGCGCGCGACCGATCGCGAGCATCTGCTGCTCGCCGCCGGAGAGCGTGCCGCCCTGCTGCGCGAATCGCTGCTTCAGGATCGGGAACATGCCGCAGACGCGCTCCACGTCGGCCTCGATGCCGTCGGTGTCGTTGCGGATGAAGGCACCCATCTCCAGGTTCTCGCGCACGGTGAGGCGCGGGAAGATGCGGCGGCCTTCCGGCACCTGCACCAGCCCGCGGCGCACCACGTGCTCGGGCGCCATGGAGGAGATGTCCGTGCCGTCGAACTCGATGCGCCCGCTCGCGCGGTTGATGCGCGAGATGCACATCAGCGTGGTGGACTTGCCCGCGCCGTTGGCGCCGATCAGGCTGACGATCTCGCCGGGGAAGACGTCGATGTCCACGCCGTGCAGCACCTCGGCCTGCCCGTAGGAGCACTTGAGCCCGTGGACGCGAAGGAGCGGCGTGCGCGGGGCGCTGGTCAATGGATCACCTCCGTGCCCAGGTACGCGGCGATGCACACCGGGTCGTTGCGGATCTGCTCGGGCGTGCCCTCGGCGATCTTCTTGCCGTACTGCAGCACCGCGATGCGGTCGGAGATGCCCATGACCACCTTCATGTCGTGCTCGATGAGCACCACGGTGACACCGCTCTCGCGGATGCGGCGGATGAGGCGCATGAGGGCCGCGCTCTCCGCGGGATTCATGCCGGCGGCGGGCTCGTCAAGCAGGATCAGCTTGGGGCCCGTGGCCAGCGCGCGCGCAATCTCCAGGCGGCGCTGGTAGCCGTAGGGCAGCGCACGGGCCAGATCGCCGGCGTAGCGGTCGAGCTCCACGAACTTCAGCAGTTCGAACGCGCGGCGACGCATGGTGGCGCGCTCGCGCCAGAACCACGGCGGCCGCAGCAGGCATGACCAGAACCCGCAGCGGAAGTGCTGGTCCATGCCCACCAGCACGTTCTCCACCAGGTTCATCTCGGGGAAGAGGCGGATGTTCTGGAAGGTGCGCGCCACGCCGGAACGCGCAATCAGGTCCGGCGTGCGGCGCTGCGAATGCCAGATCGCCCCGAACCCCAGGCGCCCCACGAGCGATGCAGCGATGGCCACGCCCCAGGTTGCCCAGAAGCCGGCGGCATGCAGCGTGCCCGGCACGGTGGCGAGCGCCTCGCCCCACGGGAACGGCTGGCCGTAGACGTACTTCCCCACCACCGCGGCCTGCCAGAGCGCGGTGACATTGAGCGCGAGCAACGCCAGCACTGCACTCGCCACGCCCACCGCGAATCCGGTGGCGGACACGCGCGGCGTCCACGCGCGGCGCACGTCGTGTCCGTCGAAGAGCACGGCGCCTTCGGTGGGTTCGTAGATCCCGGTGATGGCGTTGAAGAGCGTGGTCTTGCCGGCGCCGTTCGGGCCGATCACGGCGAAGATCTCGCCCGACTGCACCGCCAGGTTCACGCGCTCGTTGGCCACCAGGCCGCCGAAGCGCATCGTGACGTCGCGCACTTCCAGGATGGTGCTCACGGGGCGGCTCCCTTCGCGGGGGCGGGGCCGGTGCCTTCGTCCTCGGGCGGCGCCTCGTGCTCGGCGCGCGGCGGCAGAATGCCCTGCGGGCGGAACATCATCATCAGGACAAGCGCCAGGCCGAAGAGGAGGAACTTCCAGTTGGTCGGGCTCAGGAGCACGTTCTGCGCCCACGTGGTGATGAACACCCACACGCGCTCCATGCCGTGCGTTTCCGCGAGCCTCGACGCGCCCGCCGAGTCGGTGTTGCCGATCATCTCGGTGAGCTTCACCAGGACGATCGAGTTCATGCCCACCATGACGATGGCGCCAAGCAGCACACCGCGCACGCTCCCGATGCCGCCCACGATCACGATGCAGAGTGCCAGCACGGAGACCTGGAAGTCATAGTTGCTCGGCTCGCCGGAGCTCGACAGGCGGCTCGCGGTGAGCGCACCGGCCAATGCGGCAAGCGATGCGCAGGTGGCGAAGGCCAGCATCTTGGCGTGGTCGGGGCGGATGCCCATGGCGCGGCTCGCCAGCTCATCCTCGCGTATCGAGAGCCACGCGCGGCCCACACGGCTGCGCTCCAGGCTGCGCGCACCCGCGAACACCACCACCACGAACGCCAGCAGCAGCCAGTACTGGCCGCGGCTCCCGAGCTCCGCGCCGAACACCGTGGGTGGCGGCAGCGGGTTGATGCCCTGCGTGCCCTTGGTGATGGAGTCGAGGTTCACCAGGACGTCCTTCACGATCTCGCCGAAGCCCAGCGTGACGATCGCCAGGTAGTCGCCGCGCACCCGCAGCGTGGGCGCGCCGAGCGCGAAGCCCGCCAGCGCGCCGACCGCCATCGTGAGCGCGAGCGCCGTCCAGAAGCCCAGCTGGAACGGGTAGATCTCGCAGGTGGAGATGGCGAAGACGTACGCACCGATGGCGGCGAACGCGGCCACGCCCAGGTTCAGGAGACCGGTGAAGCCCGTGATGACGTTGAGCGCCATCCCCAGGATCGCGTAGACGAAGACGTCCGTCATCGGCTCGCTGATCGCCAGGCGCTGCGGGAGCGACGGCTCCACCACGGGGATCATCGCCAGTGCGACGAGCGCCAGGGCCATCTTCCACGGCATCTTCCGGGGAGCCCGCATGCTCACACCTTCTCCCGGAGCTTCGCCCCAAGGAGGCCCGAGGGCCGGAACACGAGGATCAGGATCAGGATGCCGAACACCACCGTGTTGGTCCAGCGCGCCTCGATGTAGCCGTCGCTCATGGAGCGGATCAGGCCGATGAGGAGGCCGCCGAGCACCGCACCCGGGAGGTTGCCGATGCCGCCGAGCACCGCCGCGATGAACGCGTCCATGCCCATGCGGTAGCCCATCTGGAAGCTCACCGTCTGGTTGTAGAGGCTGTAGACCACCGTGGCGAATCCGCCCAGCGCGCCGCCGATGAAGAACGTGGCACCGATCACGCGCTCGACGTCGATCCCCATGAGCGCCGCCGCGGTGGGGTTCTGCGCCACGGCGCGCATCGCCTTGCCGAGCTTCGTGTAGCGCACCAGGTAGGTGAGCGCCACCATCAGGGGAAGCGTCACGCAGAGCACCAGGAAGTCGGTACGCGAGTAGATGATGTCACCGATCTGCGCGGCCGGATCCGAGGAGACGAGCGCCGGGAACGCCTTCGGCGCCGCGGAACTGGTGCCGCCCGCGAAGACGTCCATGGGCAGGCCGCCCCAGAAGAGGCCCAGGTTCACCAGGATGAAGCTTGCGCCGATGGCACTGACCAGCAGGCTCAGCTTGCTTGCCTTGCGCAGCGGCCGGTACGCCAGCCAGTTGATCGACCAGTTGAGCGAACCGCAGAACGCCGCAGTGCCGACGAGCACCATGACGAGCCCCGCCGTGCCGCCCGCCCCGCCCCACTGGTCCACGCCCAGCGCGCCCACCACGGTGAGCGCGAAGAACGCGCCCAGCATGCAGAGGTCGCCGTGCGCGAAGTTGATCAGCTCGATGATGCCGTACACCATCGTGTAGCCGATGGCGATCAGCGCGATGATCATCCCGTTGGAGAGCCCGGTCACAAGCTGCTGGCCGAACACCTCCCAGGACGAGAGGGCGCCGTCGTGCGCGAAGGCCGCAACGCTGTCCGCCCGAGAGAGCGCACAGGTCGCCAGCATCTCCACAGCCGCAACGGCTCGGCCCATCACTTGGCCTTCGCCGCCCCGCCGACCACGGCCTTGAGGAACGAGAAGTCGCCGTCCTTGATGGTGTTGACGCTCATCGTCTTGTTGGTGGTGTCGCCGTTCTCGTCGAAGCTCCACGTGCCGAGGGCGCCGGTGAAGTCCTTGGTGGCGGCGACGGCCGCGAGCACGGAAGCGCGGTCCTTCTTGTCGGCACGGTCGATGGCGTCAAGCAGTACGCGACCGGCCTCGTATCCGTACACCGCGTAGGCCTCGGGCACCACGCCGTGCTTGGCCTTGTACTTCTTGACGAACTCCGCGCCGAGGCCGGTGAGCTGATCGGACGGCAGGCCGCCGAAGGTGATGAACACGCCTCCCTGCTCCTTGGTCACGTTGTCCTTGCCGGCGGCCTCGATGAACGCCTTCTCGAACGTGCCGTCCGGCGACATGAAGGGCACCTTGCAGCCGCCGGCGCGCAGGTCCTTGAGCACCTGCGCGGCGTTGGTCTGCGTGGTGCCGCCGAAGAAGACCGCGTCCGGGGCCGCGGCGCGGATCTTGGTGACCAGCGAGCGGTAGTTCGAGGCCTTCGGATCGATGCCCTCGAAGCCCACCACCTCGACGCCCGTGGCGCCGGCCGTCTTCTTGAAGACGTCGGCGATGCCCTTGCCGTAGAGCTCGCGGTCGTGCAGGATGAAGACCTTCTTCGCGTTCAGGTCGTTGCGGCAGTACTCGCAGGCCACGGCGCCCTGGATGTCGTCGGTGGGCACCACGCGGAAGTAGCCGATCTTGCCGGACGGGCGGTACACGGCGGGCTCGTTCGGCTCGCCGGTGCCGGGCTTGGTGAGGCCGGGATAGGTGTTGCCGGGGCTGACCATCACCAGGCCGGCCTTGTTGAGGAGCGGCATCGATACCTTCGCCGCGCCCGAGTTGTACGTGCCGATGTAGCCGATCACGGTCTCGTCGGCGATCGCCTTCTTGGCGTTGGAGCTCTCGACGGCCGGATCCCAGTTGCCCTTCTGCGGGCTGGCATCGTCCATGTCGTCGTACTCGATCGTGAAGCCGTCGACCGCGCCGCCACGCTCCTCGATGGCCATCTTGATGCCGTTCACCATGCTGGTGGTCTGCGCGTTGGCGCTGCCGGTGCGCGGGAGGCTGCTGACGATCTTCAGCGTCTTCCCGGCGGAGTCCTGCGCGGGGGCGGCGGCCAGGAGGAATGCAGCGCCGGTGAGCGCAGCGACGATGGATGCGGTCCGTCGGATCATGGCGCGGAATCATAGCGAACCATTCCCCCATAAACGCCGGAGATCGGCAGCGGAAGGGCCCGTCCGCCGGGACAATCGCTACGATCCGTCGCTCCCCCCGAAAGGAATCACTCGCACATGAAGAACCTCATTCCGACCACCATCGTCCTCGCCTCGCTCTCGCTCGTTGCCCTCCCTGCCTGCGACTCCACCTCCAAGATGTCGCCCGAGGACCAGATGAAGCTCCTCAAGAACGACGCGGACAACACCGTCACGCGCTGCAAGGACAAGTTCCCCTCCACGAAGGGCGAGTTCAGCAAGGCCTACGGCTACGCGGTCTATCCGTCCATCGGCAAGGGCGGCCTGATCGTCGGCGGCTTCCACGGCAACGGCCTCGTCTACGAGGGCGGCAAGCTGGTGGCCAAGAGCTCGGCCGGCGGCGGCACCATCGGCGCGCAGATCGGCGGCCAGGACTACTCCGAGGTCATCTTCTTCAAGGACAAGGGCGCGTTCGACCGCTTCAAGCGCGGCGAGACTGCGTTCCAGGCGGGCGGCTCGGCCGTCGCTGCCGGCGCCGGCGCGAGCGCGGCGGTGGACTACAAGGACGGCGTGGCCGTGTTCGCCTTCGGCGCCGAGGGCCTCATGCTCGAGGGCGTCATCGGCGGCCAGACCTTCAGCTTCGACCCGATCAAGTGACGGCCGCGGCGCTTGCGCCGCACCGCCCGCGATCGATCATCCTCGGATGAACCCAAGCACGACCTCGGCCGCCTCGCGGCCGGGGTCGTGTCCTTCGAAGGTCCGCGTCACCGCGTCCAGCTCGCGCGCCACGCGCGCGCGCGCCGCCGGGTCATCGAGGAACGGTTCGAGCGCGCGCACCACGGGGCCGATTCCGCCCGCGTACGGCACGAATTCCGGCACGATCCGGCGCCCAGCCACGATGTTCGGGAGGAGGCGATCCGGCGTCAGGAGCACCACCGTGCCGCCCACCACCTTGATGCGACCGGTCCAGTAGACGGCCACCATCGGCTTGCGCTGGTGCGCAAGATCGAGGCTCACGGTGCCGCTCACGTTGAGCGCGCAATCGCACCACGCGATCGCGGCGTCGGGATCGCTGTGCGCCACATGCAGGTTCGCGGGCCACGCCGCACCGCGCGCCGCAGCGCGCACGAGCGGCACCAGCGCCTCGTTGGCGGCCATCACCACGCCCGCTAGGCCGGGGCGCGTGCGCGAGACCGCACGGAACACCTCGAGCATGCGCGGCATGTTGGCGCGCACCTCGCTGCTGCGGCTTCCGGGAAGGAGGAGGAGCTTCGGCGAACCCTGCGGGAACGCGGCCGCGCGCACCGCGGCATCGGCGCCGACGGGCTCGCCGAGCACCGGGTGCCCGATGAAGTGCGCACGCACGCCGCGCTCGCGGAACCACGCTTCCTCGAAGGGAAGCAGGCACAGGATGGCATCGCTCGTGCGCCGCCACTTGCGGATGCGCCACGGCGCCCACGCCCAGAGCTGCGGCGCCACCAGGTTCACCACGCGCGATCCGCCCGCGGCGCCGCGACCATGCTGCTTCATCCACGTGGCGATGTGCCAGTTGGCCGCCGGGCTGTCCACGGGAACGTGCACGTCCACCGGGTTCTTCGCGGCCCACGTGCGGATGTCCGCCACGATGCGCCGCACTTCCTGGATCTTCTTCAGGCCCACGAGCGTCATCGCACCGTCGCGCGCGGTCTCGCCGGCCATCTCGCACCCGGCCTCGCGCATGCGCGGGCCGCCCCACCCCACCACGCGCACGTCCGGCGCCATGGCCCGCAGCGCACGCACCAGCGGCGCGGCGTGGGCATCGCCGGAGGGCTCGAACGCGGTGACGAGGACGGTGGGCACGGGGCGGAGGATAGGGGCTGTCGCGACGTGCGACCCGTGACGATGGCGCGCGGCAGGGGAGCCGGTGGCCCTTCATTTCCGTTTCGGGTGGCCTGGACGCCTTGGCGGAACGGGGGTGGCCTCAGTCGCTCGGACAGGTTGTGCGTAACGGCGCCCAGCGCATCTCGGCGGGCTGATGGCCGCACAACAACTCGCTTGGTGAGGCCACCCCCGTTCCACTGTCGGCTCCGACGCAAGCGGCGGAAATGAGGGTGTCACGCCGGTCGACAGTCACGCCTGCCGACGGCCGCCCGACACGACTTGCGAGCACCCGCAGCGAGCACGGCCGCCGCAACTCCGTATCCTGCGCCTCCCCAACGGGAACCACCATGCTCAAGCGCACGCACACCTGCGGACAGCCCCGGATTGCCGACGCCGGCAAGACCATCGCCCTCAACGGATGGGTGAACACCTATCGCGACCAGGGTCGCGGCCTGCTGTTCATCGACCTGCGCGACCGCGATGGCCTGTGCCAGGTGGTGTTCGACCTCGAGGGCGGCCACCCGAACGTGGTGAACGCCGCGCGCGCGCTCCGCCGCGAGGACGTCATCGGCGTCCGCGGCACGCTGCGCAAGCGTGCGGGCGACGCGAACCCCAAGCTCCACACCGGCGAGGTGGAGCTGGTGGCCGAGGAGCTCGAGATCTTCAACAAGGCCGAGAACCCCCCGATCCTCCCCGACGAGCATGAGGCGGAGAAGATCGGCGAGGAGACGCGCCTCAAGTACCGCTACATCGACCTGCGCCGCCCGCGCATGCAGCACATCCTGCGCACGCGCAGCAAGGTCACGAAGCTCGCGCGCGACTACTTCGCGGCGAACGGGTTCGCCGAGATCGAGACCCCGCTCCTGATCAAGAGCACGCCCGAGGGCGCGCGCGACTTCATCGTGCCGGCGCGCCTGCACCAGGGCATGTGGTACGCCCTGCCCCAGAGCCCGCAGCTCTTCAAGCAGATCCTCATGGTGGCCGGCTTCGACCGCTACATCCAGATCTGCAAGTGCCTGCGCGACGAGGACCCGCGCGCCGACCGCCAGGCGGAATTCAGCCAGATCGACCTGGAAATGAGCTTCTGCGACCGCGAAGACGTCATGACCATGATGGGCGGCTTCGCGCACGCCGTGTGGCACGACATCCTGGGCTACGACATCGGGCAGATCCAGCGCATGACCTGGCAGGAGGCGATGGACCGCTTCGGCATCGACCGCCCCGACCTGCGCAACCCGCTCGAGATCCGCGACATCTCCGACATCGTGAAGGGCAGCGAGTTCCAGGTCTTCCAGCAGGCGCTCGCCAAGACGCGCGCCGGCCGCAACGGCTGCGTGAAGGCCATCCGCGTCCCCGGCGGCGCAGAGAAGCTCACGCGCAAGCTCACCGACGGCTACACGGAATTCGTCAAGCAGTTCAAGACGGGCGGCGTGGCAGTGGCCAAGTTCACGTCCACCGGCTTCGACACCGGCGTGGCCAAGCACCTCGAGCCGTTCAACAACGCACTGGTGACGCGCCTCGGCCTGGAGGCCGGCGACAGCGTGCTCATCGTGGCTGACTTCTGGGACACCGCCACGAAGGCGCTCGGCGAGCTCCGCCTCAAGGTCGGCCGCGACCTTGGCCTGGTCGACGAGAAGGAATGGCGGTTCCTCTGGGTGGTCGACTTCCCGATGTTCGACTGGGACGACGATGGCAAGCGATGGGTGGCCATGCACCATCCCTTCACGAGCCCGAATCCCGACCAGTTCGACTTCCTCGAATCGAACCCCGGCGGCTGCCTGAGCGCCGGCTACGACCTGGTGGTCAACGGCAGCGAGATCGCCGGCGGATCCATCCGCATCCACCGCATGGACGTGCAGGAGAAGGTCTTCAAGCTCATCGGCCTCACGCAGGCCGATGCCGAGGCGAAGTTCGGATTCCTCCTCAGCGCCCTGCGCCACGGCGCCCCGCCGCACGGCGGCATCGCCTTCGGCCTCGACCGCCTGGTGATGCACCTGGTGGGCACCGACAACATCCGCGACGTGATCGCATTCCCGAAGACGCAGTCCGGCGGCGACCTGATGATCGACGCCCCCGGCCCGATCGACGAGCAGCAGATCACCGACTGCGGCATGAAGGTCACGCTGATCGAGAAGAAGTAAATGGGTGTCGTATGCATCTGGCACCTATTTCCGAGGAAATAGGTGCCAGATGCATACGGCACCAATTCTCAGTCCGGCGCGATCCGCGTCATCACCCGCGCTGCGCCCATGTCGCCCCAGACGTTCACCGTCGTGCGGCACATGTCGAGCAGGCGGTC
>JBIIJH010000158.1:0-5894 GCA_044233905.1 Phycisphaerales bacterium | reverse complement strand
GACGGGGTTGCCCCGCCCCGGTTCCTCAGGCATGCTTCACCGGGTTGCGCACGCGGCCCACGCCCTCGATCTCCACCTCGACCACGTCGCCTGCCTGCATGAACACCTTGGGATTGCGGCCGAAGCCGACGCCGGCCGGAGTGCCGGTCAGGATCACGGTGCCCGCCAGGAGCGTGGTGCCGCGGGAGAGTTCCGCGATGATCCGGGCCACCGGGTGGAGCATGAGAGAGGTGGACGAATCCTGCATCACCGTCCCGTTGAGGCGTGTGACCACGCGCAGCGACTGCGGGTCGCGCACCGCGGAGACCGGCACCATGGCACCGATCGGGCAGAAGGTGTCGAAACCCTTGCCGCGGCAGAACTGGCCGCCGCCCCCCTCGCGCTGCCACCAGCGCGCAGTGACGTCATTGGCCGCGGCGTAGCCGGCAAGGACGGAGAGCGCATCCTGCTCGGGGACGTCGCGGCAATCGCGGCCCACGATGAGCGCCAGCTCGCCCTCGTAATCCACCTGCGGCCCGTGCTCGTCGCAGATCGGCGGGATGACGATGGAATCGCCGTCACCGCACGCGCTGGCCGGGTTCTTCATGAACATGACCAGCGCCTCGGGGGCCTTGCCGCCCATCTCGGCCGCGTGGTCGGAGTAGTTCTTGCCGATGCAGAGGATGGCGGGCGGATTGGTTCGCACGCCGGAAGGCTACCGCCCGTCAGCGCTTGCGGTCCATGGAGCCGTCCTGCAACGCCTTGAGGGCGGCAGCACGTTCCTTCTCGATCTCGGCCCTGCGTGCGCGGTAGGCATCCATGTTGGGCGGCTCGGGGAAGAGCGCGTCCAGCTTGCCGCCGGCCACGGCGAGCGGGCTCTCGGCCAGGTCGGCCTCGATGCGCGGCTTGGCCGCGTCGTAGGCCATGGCGCGCTGGTCCTCGGGGAGCCGGTTGTAGATGGTGAGGCGATCCACCAGCGGCAGGGAGGAATCCTGCATGATGTTGATGATCACGTCCTCCACGCTCCGCTCGAGCGAGCCGATGATGTCGGCCAGGCGCGCGTCGCCCATCTTGGTGCGGAAGTCGGTGTAGCGGGTCGACTTGAAGTACTCGGTGAGGTCGCGCGCGTAGACGAGCGCATCCTCGAGGACCTTCTTCTTGCCCGCCAGGTAGCCCTCGATGAAGCCGCGCCGCAGGATGGCGAAGAGGTCGGTGCGCGCCACGTCCGGCACCATCTCGTACTCGCCGAAGGTGGCGTTGCGCACGAAGACGTCGACGGGGGCCACGTACTTGTTGTTGGGGATCAGGCCGCCGCGTCCGCACAGCGCGTCGAGCTGCTCGAGGAGCTTCTGCGCCTCCTCCACCTCGCCGGCGTGGTAGAGCTCGCGAACGGCCTGCGCCATGAAGTTCTCGTAGAAGTCGACGAAGGTGTCCGGGCCGCCGCCGCGGGCCTTGTAGTGCTTCTGGTAGAGCTCGCGGAAGTAGCGGTCGATGGAGCCGATCCAGCGCGGGTCGTAGATGCGCGTGGGATTGTCCGTGGAGAACGGGTCCACCCGCATCAGCCCGGTGTGCGCCAGGGCCTGCATGGACTGGATGGTGGTGCGGTCGTCGTTGAGGATGCGGTAGATGTCCTCGTCGTTGTTGTACCGCTCCGAGCCGATCTCGCTGCCCATCTTGGACCAGTAGAAGGCGTGCGACTGCGGGTGCCGCCAGTCGAAGGGGCCGAACTCGCGCGTGTAGCGGGCCATGCGCGCCGGGTCCATGTTGTAGTCGTCGAGCAGGACGCGCTTGCGGAGGTAGGTCACCAGTGCATCGAGGGCCTGCTGGCTGGCCGGGTCGGAGAACAGGTCGTCCATCGCCGCGTATGCCGGGTCGCGGCGGCGGAACTGCTCCTGCAGGCCGAACACGCGCGCGTAGCCGGGCGTGCTGTGCACCGACTTCCAGCGGCCGTGGTTCATGAGGAAGTCGCGGTCGAGCTTTGCCTTGAACTTCGGGTCGAAGGCCCGCATCTTGGACTCGATGGCGTCCACCAGCGCGGCCACGCCGGGCTCCTTGGCCACCAGCTCTTCGTAGGTGTCCGGCGCGTCCGCCATCCGCTGCAGCCATGCCGCGCGGTCCTCCACCGAGTGCGGCGGCTCGCCGAGCAGGAGGTGCCATTCCTTGGCCAGCTCGCGCTTGTAGTACAGGTGGGCATCGTCGCT
This sequence comes from Phycisphaerales bacterium, assembly GCA_044233905.1. GTDB lineage: Bacteria > Planctomycetota > Phycisphaerae > Phycisphaerales > SM1A02 > UBA966. Next base: position 3,714 of record JBIIJH010000158.1, on the reverse strand, counting down.
CAGGCCGTCGACCTTGTGCGCGAACCACCAGCCGAGCTCCTTGTAGAGGATCAGGTCGTTGGGGTTGTAGCGGATGCCCTTGTTGCGGACCAGGTCGATGCCGGCGTTCACCAGGCGCCAGCGCTCGCCGGGCGTGCTGGTGGCAACCGAGAGGTTGTACGCCAGGTTGTGGCCATGGAAGGCCCACACCTCGCCGAAGCGCGGCTGCAGCTTGGTGATCAGGTCAGCCAGGTTGCGCGCGTCGTAGAACTGGCCCAGCTCGCGCATCTGCTGGAGGCGGATCCACAGGTAGTCGACCACCAGCCCGCGGAGCGCGCCGACCGCGGCACCGACGGCGACGATCGGCGGCGCACCCTCCACCGAGACGTCGGTGTAGCGGAGCTTGGCCTCGTCGCTGGCCGCCACGATGCGCGGCAGGAGCGTGCCGGCCCCCACGAGCGCCAGGAGCGCCACGAGCAGGGAGAGGATCTGGACGGGACGGTCACGCACGGGTCAGCCCTGGCCGCTGTAGACGGCGATCTCCTTCCGTCGGATGCCGAGCCAGCCCAGGAGCAGCAGGCCCCCGGTCCAGGCAAGGCCGATGGTGAGGACGGTGTCGCCGAGCACGTCCCAGGTGATGGAGCGGCCCTGCGCCAGCGAGTCGCTCGGGCTCCGCGCGGCGAAGCCACGGAGCAGGAACTCGATGGCGCTGGCGATGACCAGCACCACGTACTGGAATGCCCAGACGATGGCCCCGCTCTTCTCGTCCGGGTAGTAGTAGCGGAGCGAGCTGGAGAGGAACGGCGTGATGGTCGCCATGCAGAAGACGCCGAAGGCGAGCAGCACCGCGATCGGGAAGCTGAGGAGCGAACCGGCCACCACGGCGATCGCGGAGAGGAAGGCGATCTTGCATCCGTCCACCGCCATCGCGGAGAGCAGGTTGCCGGTGAACGTGGAGTCGTTCACCATGACCTCCAGCGAGTCGTCCTGCATGAAGATGGTGATGGGCGAGGGGGCGGCCTGCTTCTTCTCCTCGTCCCAGCCGGCACTGAAGACGCGCAGGCGGAGCGTGCCGTCGGGGTCGATGAACTTGGGGTCGATGCCCATGGAGTAGTTCTCCGCGGGCGTCCACTCGCGGAGCTCCCACATGCCGGCACCCTTCCCCGAGGCGTACTGGATCATGGCGGGGAACTTCTGGTGGTCGTCCTCGCCGCCGCCGTGAAGCTTGTAGCGCAGCGCGATGTCCCGCCCGAGGGCCACCGCCTGGTTCAGCCCGCGGAAGGTGAATTCGCGGCTCTCGCCGGGGCCGATGCGGCGCTGCTGCTCGAGGAACTCGCGCTGCTTGGCGGTCGCGAGCGTGCGCCGGGCCTGTGCCTCGTCCGCGCTGCCGTTGGCGATGTCGGCCTTGAGGACGGAGTCCGCCTCGATGGCCGCGTCCACGATCTCGCGCAGGCGGTCGGGCGCCAGCTGCTCATACTGCGGCACCGTGCCCACGCGGCCGACGAGGACGGTATTGCGCACATCGCGCGCGTCACGCTCGTCGAGCGGCTTCTGCGATGCCAGGTACGCGGTGCCGGCGGCAAGCAGCACCGTGCCGCCCAACACCACCACCATGCCGAGCGTGAGCGTGCCGATCCACTTCCCAAGGAGCCAGCCGCCGTGCGAGATCGGCTTCGTCACCACCGACCACACCTGGCGGTCGCGGATCTCGAAGGAGGTGCTCGCGCATCCGAAGAAGATCACGAACAGCGCGGCGAAGGTGTAGACGCAGGTGTGGCCCCAGTCGAGGAAGCCGGGGATCGCCTGGTAGAGCGCATCGCCGCGCTCGCGGGAGAGCGCCAGGAACGGCAGGAGGAGCGCCACCGGCAGCGCAAAGCCCGGGGCGGCCAGCGTGCGGATCCCCTCGAGCGCGGTGTTCGAGGCCACCGCGAAAGAACCCGAGCGCAGCGAGAGCAGCGCGCGCGCCGCGCGCCAGAGGAACGCGAAGAGGAGGAGCGAGAGCGCGGCACTCACCACCCACTGCGTGCCGACCGGCCAGCCGATCCACCAGAGGAACGCGCCGAGTGCGGCGACGGCACCGCCGACCTCCAGGACCGGGAGCAGGAGCCCCAGCCACACCGCCATCAGCGCCGCCGCACCGGCCGCACCGAGCACGCCGATCACGAGTGCCGGCGAGCGGACCAGGACGTAGGGCATCCAGAGCGGGACTTGGTCGCCGAGGAGGCGCCAGGAGAGCTCGGCCTTCACGTCGGCGGCGAGCGTGCCATCCTCGTCGAAGAGGTCGACGGCGCGGGAGATCATGCGCGGACCGCCGTAGGTACGGTCGCCCACGGTGACGGTGCTGCGCTGCAGCAGTTCGAGCGCGGCGGGATCGCTGTCCTTGGCGGAGCACTTCTCGAGCGACTTCAGGATGCCGGCGCGCTGCGCCTGCAGGTCGAGCGACGTCTGCAGGAGCGGCCAGCCCACCCAGGCAAGCGCACCGAGCACCACGAGCGTGGCCATGATCCGCGCAGCGCGGGTCGCGAGCCGCTCGGCAAGCCAGCGATGGAGCCGCTGGACGAGGAGCGTCACGATCCGCCGCCTCCGCCGAGGAGGTCATCGATCACGGACTGGTCGACGCCCTTCGGCGCATCCGGCGTGGCGGTGCGCGGTGCGGGAGCCGCCGCGGGCGCGGACGGCTTGCCGGAGACGAGGTCGTCGAGCACCGCGCGGTCCGCCACCGGCGCGGCCGGCGCAGCAGGCGCGACGGGTGCCGCGGACTTCGGTGCCGTCGCAGGCGCGGCCGCGAGCTCCTCGATGAGGCCCGTGCCCTGCGACTCGTCGCCGCGGAGGAACGCGGCCGTGGGGCCGCCGGCCTGGGCACCGCTGGTGGACGCCTTGTCGGCGCGGGCGCGCTCGACGATCTCCAGGAAGAGGTCCTCGAGCCGCTGCCGCGGCGCGGCCACGCGTTCCACGTCCACGTGCGCCGTCTCGCGGATGATCCGCTCGATGGTCACCACGGTGGCGGGGTCGAGCCGCGGCGTGGTGATGACGGTGCGGCCGGAGTCCTCGAGGAGCTCGGCAACGGTGCCTTCGCTGCGGATCTTCCCGCCGTAGAGGATCACCATGCGGTCGCAGACGTCCTGCACGTCGTCGAGCTGGTGGCTCGAGAGGAGGATGGTCTTGCCGCGGCGGCCCAGGTCCAGGAGGAGGTCCTTCACCTGCCGCGAGCCAAGTGGATCGAGGCCCGAGGTCGGCTCGTCGAGGATCAGGAGGTCCGGGTCGTTGATGAGCGCCTGCGCGATGCCGAGCCGGCGCGCCATGCCCTTGGAGAACTCGCCCACCGGGCGGTTGGCCGCATGCGTCATGCCCACCATCTCCAGCAGCTCGTCGATGCGGCTGCGGCGCACGTTGCGCGGGAGGCCGAAGAGCTTCCCGTAGAAGTCGAGCGTCTCGACCGGCGTGAGGAACCGGTACATGTAGCTCTCCTCGGGCAGGTAGCCGATGCGCTGCTTGACGGCGACGTCGGTCGGTTCCTTCCCGAACACCGAGAGCAGGCCCTTGGTGCGGTGCAGCAGCCCCAGGATCATCTTGATAGTGGTGCTCTTGCCGCTGCCGTTGGGGCCGAGCAGTCCGAAGATCTCGTCGCGGCGGATCTCGAAGGAGATGCCGTCCACGGCCACGGCCTTCTGGCGGAGCCAGAAGTCGGTGAAGACCTTGGTCAGCCCGGTTGCCTCCACCACGATGTCAGACGAC
>JBIIJH010000157.1:0-5896 GCA_044233905.1 Phycisphaerales bacterium | reverse complement strand
GGCGACGCCATCAAGGCCGTTCAGGGCCGCCTGCAGTGCGACGTCGACGGTGAGGCCACCGGCCTGGTCGACGGCGCCGAGATGTTCGCCCTGGGCGAGACGCCCCGCGACTCGGCCACCAGCGTCGTCATCCTCGGCGACGAGGGAGGACGCGTCGGACTGGTGGTGACCCGCTTCCTCGGCGAGCAGGACCTGGTGGTGCGCACGCTCGACCCGCGCCTCGGCAAGATCCCGCACATCTCCGCGGCGGCCATCCTGGATGACGGCACGCCGGCACTCATCGTGGACGTGGAGGACATGCTCGCCGCGCTGCGCAAGCAGCTGCAGGAAGGCACCATCGCCGCCATCGGGGCCGCCGGTGCGGGTGACGGGCCGATGCGCGCCGCCAAGCGGATCCTGGTGGCCGAGGACTCGATCACCGTCCGTGAGGTGGAGCGCCAGCTCCTGACGCGCCTGGGCTACGACGTGGCCGTGGCCGTGGACGGCATGGATGCGTGGAACCAGATGCGCGCCGCGCGCTTCGACATGCTGGTCACCGACATCGACATGCCGCGCATGAACGGCATCGAGCTGGTGCGCATGGTCCGTGCCGACCAGCGCTTCGCGCACATCCCGATTGCCGTGGTCAGCTACAAGGACCGCGAGGAAGATCGCCGCGCCGGGATGGATGCCGGGGCCAACGCCTACCTCACGAAGGGCAGCTTCCAGGACCAGAGCTTCATCGCCACCGTGACGGACCTCGTCGGCGCGCCCTGACCGAGACACGCCTCGCAACACCGACCCATGCCCTTCCGCATCGCAATCGTCAACGACCTGGCAATGGCCCGCGAGGCGCTCCGGCGCGCCGTGGCAACCATTCCGGACGCGGCGGTGTGCTGGGTGGCCTCCGACGGCCAGGAAGCGGTGTCGCGCAACCGCATCGACCGCGCGGACCTGGTGCTGATGGACCTCATCATGCCGGTGATGGATGGGGTGGAAGCCACGCGCATCATCATGAAGGAAGCGCCCTGCGCCATCCTGGTGGTGACCGCCACCGTGGAGGGCAACGCCACGCGCGTCTACGAGGCGATCGGCGCCGGTGCGATCGATGCCGTGGACACACCGCGCGCTGGCCCCGAGGGGGTGCACGGCGAAGCGGCCCTTGTCGGCAAGATCGCGGCGATTCGGATGATGGCGAAGGCGGAGGCGCTTCGCGCCCCAGCCGCGCCCCCGCCCCCGAGAACGCCCGCGCGGGCGCCGACCGCCACGACCCCTGCCGCGACATCGGTGCTTCCGACCGCGACCGCGCCTCATGCCGCCACGCCGATCATCGCCGTGGGCTCGAGCACGGGCGGACCGCAGGCGCTCGCCACCTTCCTGAAGTCGCTGCCGAACCCGCTTCCCTATGCCGTGGTCATCGTCCAGCACATGGACGTCGCATTCCTGCCCGGCCTCGCAACCTGGCTCTCCGGACAGACCGGCCTCGACGTGCAGCTGGCGCCGCACCATGGGCGCCCCACCGCGGGCAGCGTGATGGTGGCCGGCCAGGACATGCAGATGGTGCTGAAGCAGAACTGCACCCTCGACTACGTCGAGGGCGATCCGACCCTCATCCACCGGCCGTCCGTCGACGTCTTCTTCGAGAGCCTCGCCAAGTCGCGCGCGCAGACGGGCGCCGCGGTCATGCTCACGGGCATGGGCCGCGACGGAGCCGTGGGCATGAAGGCCTTGCGCGATGCCGGCTGGCGAACCTTCGCGCAGGACCGGGAGACCAGCATCGTCTGGGGCATGCCCGGCGCGGCCGTCCAGGCGGGCGCCGCAGAACAAGTACTTCCCCTCGACCAGATCGGCCCGGCGGTGCACAACGCGCTCAAGCAGCCGCGTGCCGCCGGAAACCGATGAGCAACAGCAACCAGAACCCAGGAGCAGCACGATGACCGCAGTCGCAGGAACACCGGACAACGCACCCATGCGGGTACTCATCGTCGACGACCAGGCGATGATCGCCGAGGCGGTCCGCCGCATGCTGCTGCCGCATCCGGACATCGAGCTGATCGCCTGCCTCAAGGGATCCGAGGCCGTGGCCAAGGTGGCCGAGGTCAAGCCCGACGTCATCCTGCAGGACCTGGTGATGCCGGACGCGGACGGCCTGGACCTGGTGAGCGCGTACCGCCGCGATCCGTCGCTCGCTCGTACGCCGCTCATCGTCCTCAGCTCCAAGGAAGAGGCCACCACCAAGGCCGAGGCATTCCTCCGCGGCGCCAACGACTACCTGGTGAAGCTCCCCGACCCGGTGGAGCTCATCGCGCGCATCCAGTACCACGCGCGCGCCAACCGCGCGCAGAAGGAGCGCGATGCGGCGTTCAACGCGCTGCGGGCCGAGCTCGACAGCGCGGCGCACTACGTGCAGAGCCTGATCCCCGAGCCGGTGACCGGCCGCGTCACCACGCGCTGGTCGTTCGTCCCGTCGGCGAGCCTCGGTGGCGACAGCTTCGGCTACCACTGGCTGGATGACCATCGCTTCGCGATCTACCTGCTCGACGTGTGCGGCCACGGCGTGGGCCCCGCGCTGCTCTCGGTGAGCGTCATGAACGCCATGCAGGTGAACGCCCTCGGCGGCGCCGACCTCGGCGACCCGGGCGCGGTGCTCTCGGCGCTCAACGAGATGTTCCCGATGACCAAGCACAACGGGATGTTCTTCACCATGTGGTACGGCGTGGCCGACCTCTCCAAGCGCGAACTGCGCTACGGCAGCGGCGGTCACCCGCCCGCCCTGCTCCACGTGCCCGGCGCGGATGTCGACCGACGCCTCGGCGGCGACGAGGACATCTCCGGCCCGATGATCGGCGCCTTCAGCGGCGCACCGTACGGGACGGCGGCAGTGCCGATCCCACCCGGTGCGCAGCTCTTCGTCTACAGCGACGGCATCCACGAGCTCATGCAGCCGGACAAGACCGTGTGGTCGCTCGACTCGTTCCTGGAGGGCGTGTCCGTGGAGGCACGCGCCGGCGAGGGCGCGATCGAGCGCATCATCGCACGCAGCGTGGCCATCCAGCACAGCACGTCGTTCGAGGACGACTGCAGCCTGCTCGAGGTGGTCTTCCCCTGATGCCTGGCGGTCCCGCGAACGCCGGCGCACGCGTCGCGGTCGCGGCGCTGGTGGCGGTTGCATTCGCATGCGGCGGCTGCTCGCCGCAACCGACCGCTGCAACGCAGGCCCCGTACGAGTACCAGCGCATCATCATGGGTGCGCCGTGCCGGCTGGTGATCCATGCGGCGGATGAGCCGACCGCGGACGGCGCCGCGCAGGCGGCGTTCGCGAGCATGGGCACGATGGAGGAAGCGCTGAGCGACTGGATGCCCGCAAGCGAGGTGCGCAGGCTGCCTGCGGCGGCAAACGCCGTCACGCCGGTGGGCGTGGACCTGGGCGCGGCGCTCGAGGCATCGCTCCGCTGGAGCGCGCTGACCGACGGCGCGTTCGATCCGACGGTGGGGGCGCTGACGAAGCTCTGGCGCACGGCGCGGCGTGCCGGACAGGTGCCTTCCGCGGCGGACGCCGTCGCGGCACATGCGCGATGCGGCGTGCGGCACGTGCGATTCGACCCATCGGCGCGCACCTACTCCGCAGACGTCGATGGCCTGGAACTCGATTTCGGTGGCATCGGCCAAGGCATGGCGGCCGACGCCGCGCTTGCGGTGCTGCGCACGCGGGGCATCACCAGCGCGCTCGTCGACCTCTCCGGCGACATCGCCGTCGGCGACGCCCCGCCCGGCCGCGACGCGTGGCGCGTGGAACTGGACGACCCCTGGCACACGGTGCTCCTCCTGGAGAACGCCGCCGTCACCACCAGCGGCGACCGCTTCCAGCACCTGGACGTGGCAACGGGCGCGGCGCAACCCGCCCGGCTGAGCCACATCATCGACCCCGCCACCGGCGAACCGCTGCGCAGCCGCGTGGAAGTCACGGCCGTGGCCCGCACCGCCACGGACGCCGATGCGCTGGCCACCTCGCTCTGCGTGATGGGGCCCGAACGCGGCCGCGCCCTCCTCGAGCGCATGCCGAACGCCAGCGCCCGCTGGCGCATGGAGGGCGAACGCGATGCACTGGCAACCAGCGCGCACTGGCCGTCACCGGCCAACGTCACGCCACCGGACGCGCCCCCACACGCGCGTCACGCCACACCCTGAACGCTCACACCTGGCCAGGAATGTGCACCGATTCCTTGACGCCCGGACCCGGCTTCGGATCCTTCGGCACCAGGTCCATCGGGTCGGCGATGGCCTCGTCCCAGGCGAGGTCCTTGCCCGTGTACGCGGCCATGCGGCCCATGATGGCGGTCATCGTGCTCTCGGCGATGCGCTTGCCCTCGTTGATGTACGGGGCGTTGCCGCGCACGGCCTCCTGCAGGTCGACGTGCTCGACCACGTAGGGGTTCGGGTTCTCGCCGGCGAACGTCCAGGCGTTCCTGCCGCGGATCTCGGCGCGGCCGCTCGAGGTGATGAGCGTTCCGTCGGTGCCGTAGACGATCTCATCCACGCGCCCGTCGGTGTTGTCCTGCTGGCGGCACATCGAGGCGCCGAAGCGGTCGTCGGAGTAGTCGAAATGGATGCCGAAGTGGTCGTTGATGGCGCCGTAGAGGGGCTGCGTGCGCGCCTGGCGGCCGCCGATGGCGGTGCAGCGGATGGGGTGCCCGCCCATGGCCCAGTTGATCACGTCGATGTTGTGGACGTACTGCTCCACGATATGGTCCCCGGAGAGCCAGGTGCTGTAGAGCCAGTTGCGGACCTGGTTCTCGATCTCGGTGAGCTTCGGATCGGGCTCCTTGTTCCAGAGGCCGCCCTGGTTCCAGTAGCAGCGCGCCGAGATCGGGCGGCCGATGGCGCCGTCCTGGACCTTGGCCATGGCCTCGAGGTAGCAGCGCTCGTGCCGGCGCTGGGTGCCGGTGACCACGCAGAGCTTGCGCTCCGCGGCCTTGGCGGCGGCGTCCAGGACGGTGCGGATGCCGGACGGATCGACCGCGACGGGCTTCTCGAAGAAGATGTGCTTGCCCGCATCGACCGCCGCGGCGAAGTGCGTCGGGCGGAAGCCGGGCGCGGTGGCCAGGATCACCAGGTCGCAGTCGGTGGCGAGCACCTTGCGATAGGCATCGAACCCGGAGAAGCGCGCGGACGCCGGGACCTCGCCGCGACCCTTGCCGTTCTTGGCAAGCCCTTCGGCGGCAGCGTTCACGCGATCCGAGAAGGCGTCGCCGAGCGCCACGATGCGGCAGTCCGGGCTCGCCTTGAGCGCATCGAAGGCAGCACCCGTGCCGCGACCGCCGCAGCCGATGACGCCGATCTTGAGAAGCTTGCCCTTCGACTCCGACGGGCTCTTGGCGGGCGGCGCGCCTGCGAGCGCCCGAGAGCGCGTGAGGACGAGCGGTGCCGCGAACGCAGCAGCCACCAGCGCGCTGCCGCTTCCGATGAAGCTGCGGCGTGCGGGATCGACGGACGGACGGGGATCGGCGGAGTTGCGGTCGGTCATGGCGTTGCCTCTCTTGCTGGGTCTTCGCAGGCGGTGCGCAATGCGAGCGTCAGGACACCTTGTACTGGCCGGGCTTCTTCTCGACCGGCATGTCGAGCGGGCCCATCAGGTACTGCGGCGGCGAGAGCGATTCGGTGCTGGCGGTGGCCTGCTCCCAGGTGACCTGCTGCCCGCTGTACGCCGCCATGCGGCCGAGGACGGCCATCATGCAGCTCACCACCATCCAGTCGCCGTCATTGATCACCTTGCCGTCGCGGATGGCCTTGAAGAGCTCGTTGTGCTCGTTCTGGTACATGTCGCTCTTGGGGGCATCGGCCGGGTATTCCCAGAGCATCTTGCCGGACGGATCCTTCATCCAGTGGGTGGGGCCCCAGCCGTTGATGAAGCACTGGC
>JBIIJH010000155.1:0-5900 GCA_044233905.1 Phycisphaerales bacterium | reverse complement strand
CTGGTGGCGGCCATCACCATCGCACCCAGCGCCGCGGCACAGTCCGCGAAGGCCCCGGCGCGCCCTGCGAAGAAGCAGTACGACCCCGCCAAGTTCAAGGCCAAGCAGCTCCTGGTGGTGCACTACGCGCGCGCCGACGGCGACTACGCCGCGTGGAACCTCTGGGCCTGGCCGCGCAACACGGACGGCGCCCAGATCAACTTCACCGACGAAGACGCGTTCGGTCGCGTTGCCGTGGTGCCGCTCAAGGAGTCCGCGGACGAAGTGGGCTTCATCGTCCGCAAGGGCGAGTGGGAACGCAAGGACATCGACGGCGATCGCTTCGTGCCGCTCGGCGGAAAGCCCGTCACCGAGGTCTGGCTCGTCTCCGGCGATGCGGAAGTGCATCGCACGGAACCGGTGATCGACCGCACGCTCAAGGTGAAGGCCGCGTTCGTGGACGATCGCTCGCGCGTCCTCATCGCAACCAGCACACCACTCACGCCCGCGCAACTGAAATCGCTCAAGGTGGAAGCGGCAGGCAAGGCCGTCGCCGCCACCGCCGCGCGCGCCACCGTGCCCGGCACGGAAAGCGCCATGACCGAGGTGCGCCTCTCGCGCCCGCTGCGCGACGAGGAAATCGCGAGCGTCACCGTGAAGCTCGCCGACGCGCCTGCCGCCATTGCCTACGCGCGCGGCGTGCTGGAAGACCCCGCGTTCTTCGCGGCGGACGCACGGCTCGGCGCAGAGTGCACGAAGGATCGCACGGTCTTCCGCACGTGGTCTCCCGTCTCCAGTGCCGTGGAACTGTGCCTCTTCGACACCCCCACCGCCACCGAACCTTCCGCGCGCCACGCACTGAAGCGCGCCGCGGCCGGCACCTGGGAAGCCACCATCCCCGGCGACCTGCACGGCCGCACCTACGCGTATCGCTTCACGCACTACGGCGCGGACCACCTGGTGCCCGACATCCACTGCTTCGCGGCCACCGCGGATTCCACGCGTTCCATTGCCGTGGACCTTGCCCGCGCGGAACCCGCCAACTGGTCCACCACACCCGCGCCGCGCATCGCGCAGGCCACCGACGAAATCCTCTACGAAGCCCACGTGCGCGACTTCTCCGTCGCCGACGAATCATGCCCGAAGGCCGAGCGCGGCACGTACCTCGGGCTCGTCCATTCCGGCACCACGCCGGACGGTTCGCCCACCGGCCTCGCCTACCTGCGCCGCCTCGGCATCACCGCGCTCCACTTGATGCCCGTGCATGACTTCACCGCCGCGCGCGAGGCATACAACTGGGGCTACTGGACCGCGCTCTTCAACGTGCCCGAGGGCAACTACGCAAGCGACGCCACCGACCCCGTCGCCCCCGTGCGCGAACTCCGCACCGCCATCCAGGGCCTGCACGCCGCGGGCATCCGCGTGATCCTCGACGTGGTCTACAACCACACCTCCTCGAGCGGCGCGTCGAGCCCCTTCGACGGCACCGTGCCGTACTGGTTCTTCCGCACCACGCCCGACGGCCGCTACACCAACGATGCCGGCTGCGGCAACAGCGTGGCCGACGAACGCGCCACCGTGCGCAAGTACATGCTGGATTCGCTTGCCTTCTGGCTGCGCGCATACAACGTGGACGGCTTCCGCTTCGACCTCCTGGGCACGCACACGCCGGAGACCGTCCGCGCCATCTGCACGCTGGTGAAGGGCATCCGCCCGGATGCCACGCTCTACGGCGAGCCGTGGACCGGCGGCGGCCCCACGCGCTTCGGCAAGGGCGCGCAGAAGGGCCTGCCGATCGCCGTCTTCAACGACGACATCCGCGGCGCCATCCGCGGCGACACCGACGGCGCGGCCCCCGGCTTCGCCACCGGCAAGGGCGGCACCGACGACGGCATCGGGCGCGGCGTGCGCGGTTCCATCGACACCTTCGCGCAGGAACCCGCCGAGACCATCAACTACGCCTCCGCCCACGACAACCTGAGCCTGGTGGACAAGATCGCAAAGTCCGCGCCCGCCGCCGATTCCTCCGCGCGCCGCGCGATGCAGAAGCTCGCCATCGGCATCGTGCTGGTGGCGCAGGGCATCCCGTTCATCGAGGGCGGCAGCGAGATGTGCCGCACCAAGGGCGGAAACCACAATTCCTACGAGGCGGGCGATGCCGTCAACCGCTTCGACTGGGCCGCGGCGCAGCAGTGCCACGACGTGAGCGACTGGGTGGCCGGCATGATCGCCCTGCGCAAGGCGCACCCCGCGTTCCGCATGGACGACGATGCCGAGGTCCGCGCCTCGCTCCGCATGCTCGACACGCGCGGCACCATCGCGTGGACCATCGACGGTGCGGCCGCGAAGGACCCGGCGCGGCAGCTCTTCGTGGCGCTCAACGGCGACCCGGAGCGCAAGGAAGTTGCCCTCCCTGGCGGCAAGTGGAACATCATGGCCGACGGCAACGCCAGCGGCACGGCATCGCTGCGCACCGTGATGGGCAAGGTGGAGCTTGCGCCGTATTCGATGATCGTGGCTGCGCAGGAGTGAGCGCGTTTCAGCGCAAAATCAGCGCAATTCAAGCCCCGGCGGCGGCGGGCACTCCGGGTTGATCCACTGGATCACCGCCGCCCATCCGGCGCTCTCCGGATCATGCTGCAGGTACCCCTGGATGGGCCGTACCACCTGCCATCCATCGCGGAGGTGCGCGGTGAGCGTGGGGTCCACCACGCGTCCGTCCAGCACCGCGCTCACGTAGTCGGGCCCCGTCATCGTGCTTGCCACCGCACCGTAGCCGGGCAGCCGGCTTGCACCCACCATGCGCCACAGGCGCAGCGCCCGCACCACGTCACGCATGCCATCCGTCAGCGCGTGCGCCAGCCCGTGCCGCTGGTGCTCCGGACTCACCATGATGTCCGCGCCGTAGAGCGTGTGGCCCTCGGGGTTGTCGTCGTCGAACGTGTCGTTGTCGGTGAAGACCTCCCACGGGTCGTCCACGTGGAAGTCCTTCATGGCCACACGCAGCGAGAAGTGGACGCCGGCCACCGCGCCCGAAGGCACGTGCTCGGCCACCAGCTGTCCCTCGGCGAATCTCTTCATGTGCTCATCGAGCTCCGCGTGCGTGTACGGCACCTCGGCCGGGTAGACGCTCGCGCAAAGCCTGGCGATGCCGTCGAAGTCGGACGCGCGCATGGTGCGGAGCTTGTAGTCGGCTGGCACCATGGCACGGACTCACGCGGGCAATCGGGGCGGCCGGACTTGAACCGACGACTTCCTGCTCCCAAAGCAGGCGCTCTACCAAGCTGAGCTACGCCCCGCGGGGTGTTTCGAAGTGTACGCGCCCGCAGTCCCCGGCCCGGTTTCGTCAGTTCCCGAACAGGTATGTGCTGTTCGGGATCACGCCCGGGTTCAGGCGGTCGCGGAAGAACTTCCAATCCGGCGGCACGATGGAGCCGGTGGTTTGACCACTCTCGTCGACTGTCGTCTCATTGGGCTGCACCCAGCGGTGCCCGTTTTGCTCCCACTTGACGGGAAGGTCTCGATTGGCCAACTCGTAACTGTCGGTAGAACCATCAACGTACGAGAATGTGATCGCATCTGGGCGCCAGGGTGCTGGCCAATCGGTCCAACTTGAGAGCTGAGGCATAACGACCCACCCTTGATTGTTGTAAGCAACGGTGTCATCCTCAACGATCGTGGCCATCATGCGCGAAGGAGCCTTTACTTGGCTAACCGACACGGTGTTGTATGCACCAAGCGCCCGCTGCTCGCCGTACATTGACGCCATACAGTCATCGTCAAACTCCGGCAACTCGTCGGGGTGCGTGGCGCCAAGGAATGAATTCATGCTGTAGCTGCGTACTCTGGTCGTTAGAGTGCCGACAGTCGACGCCAACGGATTTGTGGGTTCGTCCGGCGAAACGTAGGACTTTGCTTGACCGACGTAAGGAAACAGCACTCCTTGTTCGATTGATGCGGGAAGTTCGAAGGCACCCCCCGGCGCCAGATTCGTGCCTTGAGCCTTCACCCACGTGTGACTCCAAGGAGGGGATAGCAGGGATGGTGCAGGAGCCATGGGTGGGCTTGACGGCGACAGATTAGGATTGTTCGCGTTGGTGCTCATCCGCCAAGTGAGGCTGTCGACGACCGGGAACCCCCCGTCATCAGTTCGTGGAGAGCTCAGCTTTCCCGCATTACTCATGGCATATGAATAGTTCGCCAAGGTAATCGTGCGCTGATTGGTTAGGCACTTGAGGGTGCGGCTCTTCGCGCGCACCTTGCCAATCGTGGGGATGATGAGCGCGACTATCAACCCGATGATGGCGACCACCACCACCAGCTCCGTCACGGTGAAGCCTGTTCGGAAGGGGCGAGCGACGTTCCGTTGGGTGCTGTTTCTCATGTTTGTTCCCAGGCTGGGCCGCAGTAAGATACGGTCATGATCATCACCTCAATGGCACAAATCGCGCTCGTTTGGGTCATTTTCGCCGCACAGGCGCCGGCGCAAGCACTTACGGGCGACACTCCCGCGCCGCAGGACCCAGTGTCCAAGCAGGATGCCCCCGCCAAGAAGTCCGACGCCGGAAAGTATGCGGGAATCACCTCGCTCATCCGTGAGCATCGCGAGAAGCAGACGGCCATGGTCAAGCTCTGGCGCGAGATCAAGAAGGGCAACAGCGACGAGAAGACGCGCGACCAGTACAAGGCAGCACAGATTGCTGCCCAACAGGCTAGCAACAAGGTCACCAAGTTCATCAGCGAGGAGCGCTGGAACGACGCCGACCGTGCCGCCATGAACAAGATGTGGGCCGACGAGCTCGCGAAGCCCACCGAGTGACCGGCACGAACCCGCCAGCCCCTGGTGCGCATGGTTCGCACGGATCGCACTGGCCGCGCACGGCGTCGTGGTTCATCACGATGCTCGCGCTCGTGGCCATCGTCTGGTTCGCCGTCGACCTGCTGCGCCAGTGCACGCCCACCGCGGTGGTGCAGGCCGGCAGCGAAGGCGCCGGCGCCGTCATCGGCAAGGCCGGCACCGAGGTGCGCGCCACGCTCAAGTCCATCGGCGACGTCCTCAAGCCAAGCGTCACCAATACGCCGCTGGTGGTGCTGCGTGGCGACGACGCCACGCCCAAGCTGGTGGTCTTCACGCACCTGGCGGACGTGGCGGTGGACCTGGTGGAGGACCACTGGTACGGCGACACCTACGCCCGCGTCGAGGCCAAGAACTGCCGCGTGCAGTTCATCGTGCCGGTCGATCGCATGGGCGACCGCGACATCGTCTTCGTGCCGGGGCAGGAGGGTGAGCCCGCGCGCATCATTGTGCTGGCTCCGCACCCGCGCGTGGACGGCGAGATGCTGGCCATCGTGCCGGAGTCCATCGAGTTCACCGAGCGCAACAGCGGCCTGCGCTACGCGCGCAGCTGGCTGGGCATCGACAACCGCGACCAGCTGGTGCGGCAGATCCGCCCGCGGCTCCTGGAAGCCGTGAGCAGGCCCGAGGTGCGCGCCAAGGCCGAGGAGGCCGCGCGCCGCTTCTTCGAGCAGCGCTTCACCGAATGGCTGCGCGGCGACCTGAAGCTCGGCCGCGACGTGACGGTGGACATCCGCTGGACGGAGTAAGTTCCGCCCCATGGCCAAGCCCAACCTGAAGGACTTCATCGTCAAGCCCGGGAAGAACGTCTCGCTGAAGGACTGGGCCCCCGACGACGACGGCGGCTTCACCAAGGCCGACGGCGAGGCGCGCTTCGAGAAGAACGTGGCGCGCATGGACGAGCTGCAGATGAAGTTCTGGGCCAACCGCAGCCGCGGCATGCTCATCGTGCTGCAGGGCATCGACACCGCCGGCAAGGACGGCGTGATCCGCAAGGTGATGACCGGCCTCAACCCGCAGGGCGTCTCGGTGCATTCCTTCAAGAAGCCCAGCGACGTGGAGCTGT
>JBIIJH010000156.1:0-5900 GCA_044233905.1 Phycisphaerales bacterium | reverse complement strand
GTGGGAATCGCGCAGGTCCAGGCGCATGGTGTTGGAGTTCACTTCCAGCGCCACGTTGCGCTGCGCCGCCTCGCGTGCGAGGAGCGCGATGTCCGGGGAGAGGCCCTCGCGGGCGTTGACGATGCGTCCCGTCGGGTGGCCGATGATGTGCACCAGCGGATGTCGGATGGCGGCAAGCAGCCGCTCGGTGGCGGTTGCTGCGTCGGCGCGCAGCGCGCTGTGCGGGCTGGCCACCACCAAGTCGAGCTCGGCGAGGACGTCGTCGGGGTAGTCGAGGGTGCCGTCGGCCAGGATGTCGACCTCGCTGCCGGAGAGCACGTTGATGCGGTCCGCGTAGGTCTTGGCCACGTCGCGGATCTCAGCGGCGTGGGCCCGCACCCGCTCGATGGACAGCCCGTTGGCCTGTGCCTGCGAGCGGCTGTGGTCGGTGAGCGCAATGGTGTGGAAGCCGCGGCGGATGGATTCCTCCACCATGCCGGCGATCGAGAGGCTGCCGTCGCTCGCCGTGGTGTGGCAGTGGAGCTCGGCGCGGATGGCGGCCGTGCTCACGAGGTCCGCGGGCGGGGCGTGGTCGAGTTCGCCGTGGTCCTCGCGCAGTTCCGGCGGGATCCATGGGAGCCCGAGCGCTGCGTAGACCTCTTCCTCGGTGCGTGCGGCCACGGGCTTCACGCCGCGCGACTGCGGGGTTCCCTCGGTACCGGGTTCGTCGGGAAAGAGCCCGTAC
This sequence comes from Phycisphaerales bacterium, assembly GCA_044233905.1. Lineage (GTDB taxonomy): Bacteria > Planctomycetota > Phycisphaerae > Phycisphaerales > SM1A02 > UBA966. Next base: position 5,176 of record JBIIJH010000156.1, on the reverse strand, counting down.
TCGTTGAGCCGCTGGCTGGCCTTCTGCGCGCGTTCGCGCAGGCGGACGTTGTGTTCCTTGCTGCCGGTGAAGTAGAGGAGGGCGGCGCCGTACTGCGCATCGTCCACGGTGCGCAGGTCCACCTGCACGCCGTGGTCGGTGCGGATGCTGGTCTTGGTGTCGCCGGAGACGAGCACCTTGGAGACGCCGGGTGCCGTGCGCATGGCGGCGTGCAGCGCGGCGGCGTCCGTGGAGCTTGCCACGATGTCCACGTCGCCGATCGTCTCCTTGCCGCGGCGCAGGCTCCCGGCGTGCGAGATGCGCGTGACGCTTCCTGCCGCGCAGAGGTGCGCGATGAACGCGGTGGCGATCTCCATGGCCTCGCCGAGCCGGATGCGGCCGCGCGTGGTGTCGAGGAAGGCGAGGGATTCCTCGATGCCCTTGAGCGTCTTGGGGCCCATGCCGGAGAGACCGGTGAGCGAGCCATCCGCGAGCTTGGCGCGCAGCGTCTCCACGCCGTCCACGCCGCCCTCCTGCCAGAGCGTGCGGACGCGCTTGGGGCCCAGGCCCGGGATCCGCAGGAGTCCGGGCACGCCGGCCGGGATGGAGGCGAGCAATTCGTCATGTTCCGCCACCTTCCCGGTGCGGATGAACTCCTCGATCTTCTTCGCGCTGCCGTCACCGATTCCCGGGATCTCGCGCAGGCGAGCGGGGTCGGTGCGCGCGAGTGCCGCCAGGTCTTCGCCGGCTTCCTCGAGCGTGCGGGCCACCTTGCGGTGCGCGTTCACGCGGAATGCGTTGGCGCCGGTCAGGTCCAGGATGTCGGCGATCTCGTTGAAGATGCGCGCCAGTTCCAGGTTGCTGCTCATTCGGGGACCTCCGGTGTCATGCGCGGCCGCGCAGGGCCTTGGCGACATGCTCGAGCAGTGCCGCGTCCGGCACCGCGTAGGGCCGGAACTTCTCGAGGAGCCCCGATTCCTCGTTGGCAAGGAGCGCACGATGGAAGCCGAGGCGGCTGGCCGCCGGGCTGTCGATCAGCGTGCTCGAGTCGTTGACGCCCATCTGGAAGAGCACCTTGTTCTCGAGCTCGCGCAACGAGTTGCGGTCCACCGAGCGCTGCAGGTTGGCCACGGTGTCCGCCCAGAGAATGGTGTGGATGCCGACGAGCGGCCCTTCCTTCAGGAGAAGCGCGAGCACCTTGTCTGGCTTCGGCGGGCCGTCGTCGGAGGAGCTGTAGCTGTAGTCGTCCTCGTTGCGGCGCAGGTTGCGGAAGCGGTGGATGCCGTTGATGAGGAGGAACGTGCCCGGTGCGTCGGAGCCGCCGTCGGCGGTGCGGCGCGCGAGTTCCTCGCCGAGGGAGACGATGGCATCGCCCACGTCGCGGAAGGCGGGGATCTGGATGTCATGCGGCAGCGCGGCGCGGACGCCGGCAAGCATGCCGTGCAGGCGATCGTCCGGCGTGGTGCCGTCGAGGACCACGATCCGGGTTCCCTTGACGGGGGTCTGCGCGGCGATCGAGATCATGGCCATCGCCATGAGCGCCGCCGCGCTCTCGTCGCGCTGGCCCACGACGGCCACGTTCGAGCCGCTGCGGCGGACCATGGCGGCGTGCGTGGGTTCCTTGATGCTGACGGCGTCGCCGAACCAGACCTTGGGAGCGAATGCGGTGCGGCCCGGCTCCGGCACGGAAAGCGCGTGGAGGAGCGGCCCGTTCGACCATGCGTCGGCCGGCTGGTTGCCCTCGAACACGATGGGCTTGGGGCGTGGCGTGGACTGCCGCGCCTTGTCGGTGGCGGTGACCTCGCGCAGCTGCGCGTCGCGTTCCTCGTCGCCGATCCACACCACCTGGAACGGGCTGTTGCCCTCGAGCAGGCCGCCGGCGTCGTTGTAGATGGCCTCGCCGGGGCGGGTCAGGAGCCGGGCGGCGGTGTTGTCGTCGGAGAGGATGAGCTGGCTGTCGGTCTCGGTGCACTGGAGCGCGATGCGCACGCCCATCTGGCCCATGGTGCTGCGGGCGATGCTGTACGCGCCGCCGAGCGTCTGGCTGCCGAGCACCACGTGCATTCCGAAGGCGCGGCCCTGGCGCACCAGCCGGTCGAGGAGGAGCGAGGAGTCCTGCGACACCTTGTCGTCCTCGATGAAGAGCTCCTGGAATTCGTCGATCACGAGGAGGCAGCGCGGCATCCGCTCCGGGCGGCCGAGCGCGCGCCAGTCGGTGAGGTTCTGGACGTTCTCCGAGCGGTAGAGCTCGCCGCGACGACGCAGCTCGTCATCGAGGCCCTGCAGGACGCTCAGGCCGAACTCGCGGTCGCTCTCCACGGCCACCGCCCGCGCGTGGGGCAGGCCGCTGGCGGCGTAGGCCTTGAATTCCACGCCCTTCTTGAAGTCCACCAGCCAGAACTCCACCTCGTCCGGCGAATACCAGAGCGCGGTGTTCACGATGAGCGCGTTCAGGAGCGAGCTCTTGCCGGAGCCCGTCTTGCCGGCGATGAGCGCGTGCTGGCTGGTGCCCTCGCCGAGCGTCATGTACTGCAGGCGGTTGGCGCCGCTGCGTCCGAGCGGCACGCGGAAGCTAATGGCGGTGGAGAGCGTCCAGCGCTCGTCGGCCCGCGGCGTGACGGCGGAGAAGGGCACCTCCACGCGGTTCGAGTCCTTGGCGGCGCGGCCGACGGTGCGCGTCAGCTTGAGGAGGAATGCGTCGTCCGGCGGGGCATCGGGAATGAACGGGAGTTCGGCCAGGCGGCCTTCGTCGAGCGTCCAGCCGTCGGCGCGGCCGGGCGTGGCCGGACGCCACGTGGCGGTGATGGCGCCGCGGCGCAGGTCGGAGTCGTCCAGGTCCGCCGGCAGCGCCGCGCGCAGGTCGCGCAGGAGGAGCACATGCACGCCGCAGCGCGCGCCGCTCTGCAGGATGCTGGCGAAGCGCTTGGCAGCCTGGTCGGAGACGTTCACCGGGAAGTCGGCCATCACCAGGAAGCGGTACGGCTCGGCGATCTCGCCCGCCTGCTCGTTGTACGCCTCGATGGAGGGGTACTCGTTGCGCAGGTACTTCTGGATCACCGTCTCCATGTGCTCGGTGAGGTCGGCCAGGCGCTGCTCGATGTGCTTGGGGTCCGTCCAGATGCGGTCGGTGACCAGGAGCTCCATCTCGTCGGCCAGGTGCATGAACCCGGCGAAGCTCTGCCCGAGTCCCACCGGGTCGATGAAGGTGAAGCGCGCCTTTCCGGCGGGGATCGACACCAGGATCCGGCTCACCGCGTTCTGCAGGATCCGCAGGCCGTCGGCCCGGCGGTCGGTGGGGGCCTCGATGACGAGCGACATCCGCGCAGGGGCACCGAGGAACGCGGGGATGCGCCAGACGGTGTCGGCATCGGCGCCAGGCCATGCGAGTGCCGGCGAGGAGGGGGTGGCATCGGGCACGGAGCTCAGTCGCAGGTCCACCGCGCCCAGCCTGATCACCGGGAGCGTCCGCAGCGGCGGCGTCCATTGATCCCAGCCGGCGGCGTCCCACGCGCGCGAATGCGTACGGTCTGCGTCCTGCAGGCTGCCGATGCCGTCGACGATCTCGGCCTGCGCTTCCTTCCACCGCGCGTGTGCCGCGTGGGTGTCGGCGCGCTCCAGTTCGTCCGCTTCATGCGCCACCGCCGCGAAGCGCTCCTCTTCCTCGGCAAGGGCCTGTGCACGGCGCGCCTTGGCTTCCTGCGTCAGGCGGTCGTGGGTTGTCTCGGCCTCCTCGAGCGCCAGTGCGCGCTGCTTCAGCACCTTGGCCTGGTAGTGCGGGACCTTCACGTCCACCTGCGCCAGGAACTCCGACAGCTTCCGCTCGATCTCGGCAAGCTGCGGGTTGAACATGGCATCCGCCGTGGCGAGGTCGGCATCGCGCGCCTGCTTGGCGGCGTCTTCCTTCTCGCGGCGGGTGCGCTCGGCAAGTTCGATGGCCCCGCGGAGCGCGGCGCGTGCCGTGGCCGCGGAGGCGAGGAACGGCAGGTACGCGGACTTCACCTCCCTGCGCGCCATCACGTACAGCACGGTGGCAACCACCAGAAAGAGCAGCAGGCCGACCGATGCGCCGAAGGCGGCATGAAGGGTCCGTTCCCCATTGCCGGTGTCTGATGCCATCACGAGTGTGCCAGCGACGGCGCCGCCTGCCACCATCACCGCGGCCGGAATCACGAGGATGGGTCCGCGGAAGAGCCCGGCGATGCGGCAGGCGCGCAGCTTGGTGAGCGACTCGGCGAGCATGTTCATACTCGACTCGATGTTGCTTGCGCCCTCCGGGACGCCGGTCGGCTCCGGCAGCGTGCGCTGCCGATAGCCGTGGACGGCCTGCGATGCCGCGGTCGTGAATTCCTCGAGCCGCGCCTTCCAGGCATCGAGTTCCGCGGCCCGCTTGGCGTTGGCCTTGCGGATGGCCGGGATGGCTGCCTCGTAGACGCTCTCGGCCATCCAGACCTTCTCGTCGTAGGCGGCTCGGGCGTCTTCCTCGTGCTGCTCGGCCTGGCGGGTGGCCTTGGCACGGACGGTCTTCTCGTCCAGCTTGACCTTGCGCGAGGCCTCGTGTGCGGCGGTCTCGATCTCCTCCGTGCGCCGCGCATACTCCGCCTCCACGGCGGCCAGCTGTGCCGCGAGCGACACCTCCAGCGTGTCGAGCGCGCTCCGGTGCATCCGTTCGTTCAGCGATCGCCCACGGGCGCCCCGGGCCACGGCCTGTCGCTCGGAATCCGCGCGTTCCGCACTGGCGGACCAGAGCAGGTCCACCAAGGCGCGCTCGCGGTCGAGCGGCGTGGACTTCTCCGTTGTCTCGTCGTGGGGCACGTTGCGATGATATGCCATCGCAACGACGCGGTCAGCGTTCCTCGTCGCCGCAATCCCGTCGGACGCGCTCGAGGACCTCGTTCATCGAGTCCATGGCGTTGAGCGCGGCGCGGAGCGTGGTTTCCATCGGCTCGATCTGCTTGCGCCAGAGCGCCTGCGAGACCGGGTCATCCCAGGTGTCCTGCGCGCGGTGCCACGCCACCAGGAGCTGGCGATGGGCGTCCTTCAGCTTGGCGCGGGAGCCGGAGATGCTCATGGCTGCCCCTCGGTCGGCCGGGCGTCGGTGGTTGGTTCCGCCGCATCGGTGGGTGCGGCGGGCTTCGGCTGCGCGTCGGCATCCGCCTCGTCCTCACCTCCGCGGCGCATGTTGGCGGAGGTGCCCAGG
>JBIIJH010000035.1:0-19965 GCA_044233905.1 Phycisphaerales bacterium | reverse complement strand
CCGCCCTCCTTGCCGAGTTCCTTGTTGATGGCGATGGCTTCCTCGGTGGTGGCGATGCCGGCATCGAGGTCGCCGGCATCGAAGAGCACGAGGCCGAGGTTGTTGAGGGCGGCGGCCAGCTCCTCGCGCGGGGCGCCGGGCGTGGCGCGCAGGAGGCGCACGGATTCAAGCGCATTGGCGCGCGCCACGTCGAGGTCCTTTGCCTCCACACGCTGGGCGTCGGCGAGGGTGGACATGGCCTTCGCGAGGAGCACCGCGTCGAGCGTCGCGGCAGCAGCGTCGCGAGCGCGTCCCGCCACCACCACGGCATCGGCGCCGCGCTGCGCGTTGGCGAGCGCAGCGGCGCATTGGACCGCGAGTCGGCATTCGAGCGCCCCGCCCTCCGGGACCGCGGCCACGGCTTCCATGCCGGCGCGGTACTGCGCCACGGCATCTTCCACGCGGCCGATGCCGGAGAACGCGTCGCCGAGCGCCTGGCGGATCTCGGCGGCCTCGAGCGGCGCATCGCGGAGCGCACCGCCATCGAGGTCGCGCGCGGCGGCCTCGAGCTTCTCGCGCACGGTGACGTCGTCGCGGCCTTCCTCGGCGGTGGGGTCGGCGCCCGCGAGCACGCCGGTCACGTACTGCAGCACGTGCGCGTTCTGCTCCGCGCGGCGCTGGGCGTCGGCGCGGGCGATCTCGGCGATGTGTGCCTGCTGTGCCGAATACGCCGTGGCGCCGATGAGGACGGCAATGACCGCCGCCACCGTACCGACCGCCACGCGATGACGACGGACGAACCGCCACGCGCGGCCGAGCTGCGACGGCCGCGCCGCCGCCGGCGTGTCGCCGTCGAGCCAGCGAACGAGGTCGGCGCGGAAGTCGCCCACCGACTGGTAGCGCTCGGCGGGGTCGGCAGCCACCGCGCACAGCGCGATGGCGTCGAGGTCCGCGTCGATGGGCCGCACCTCGGGCGCAAAGCGCGAGGGTGCCGAAGGCACGTTGCTGCGGATGGCGGCGGCGAGGCCGGCGCGGCCGCCGGCGCGCAGCACGTGCGCATCGCGCGGCAGGCCGCCGGCGAGCAGTTCGTAGAGCACCACACCCAGGCTGAAGACATCGCTGCGCGTGTCCGGCGGCGTGGCATCGGCCTGCTCGGGGGACATGTACTCGGGGGTGCCCACGAGCGCGCCCTCCACGGTGCGGGCGCGCGCGTCGCCGAACGCGGCATCGGCCATGCGCGCGACGCCGAAATCGATGACGCGCGGGCGGATGGCACCGTCGTCGTCAGAGACGAGGATGTTGGCGGGCTTCAGGTCGCGGTGGATCACGCCGCGGCGGTGCGCGTGCTCGACGGCATCGCAGATCCGCACCATGAGCTCGACGCGCGCCCGCACCGAGAGCGTGCGCGCCCGCACGAAATCCGTCACCGCCAGACCAGGCACGTACGGCATCGCGAACCACGGCCGGCCGTCGGCGCGCTCGCCGGAGTCGAGCATGCCGGCGATGCCCGGATGATCGAGCGATGCGATCACCTGCTGCTCCGCCATGAAGCGGGCGCGCGCGGCTGGCGAAGCCAGCGCATCGCGCAGCACCTTGATGGCCACCAGGCGGCGTACCGGCTGCTCCTGCCTGCCGAGGAACACCTCACCGAAGCCGCCCTCGCCGAGCGGATGGAGCAGCACGTAGCGGCCCGCGCTGCCCGCGCCCGCGGAGAGCGCCTCGCCGAGTTCCGCGCGCAGGGCGCCCATGGCGGCGTCCACCCGGCCGGCCGACGACTCGTACGCCGCGAGCATGCGCCGGGCCGCGGCGCGTTCCTCGTCCGTGGCATTGCGCGCCGCGAACAGTTGCGCGCGCTCGGCCTCGGGCACGGCGAGCGCATCGACGAAGAGATCCTCCACGATCGATGTGCGAGGCGAAGCGCTTGCGGAATGCGATGACGGGTACTGCATTGGAGCGCGGCAGTCTAGTTGCGGCACTCGCCGATCGGCCTCATCACGGCCCATTGCACCAGTACCATGCCCGCCCCACAGGGAACCCACATGGCAAAGAAGAACACCAAGACCGCGAAGACCGCCAGCACCCCGAAGACCCGCATCGAGTCCGACAGCATGGGCGAGATGCACGTGCACGCCGACATGCTGCACGGCGCCACCACGCAGCGCGCGGTGCTGAACTTCCCGGTGAGCGGCCGCCCGGTGCCGCCGCAGGTGATCGCCGCCTACCTCGAGCTGAAGCGCGCCTGCGCGCAGGCCAACGTCAAGCTCAAGGAGCTGCCGCGCGCCAAGGGCGACGCCATCGTCGATGCCTGCGAGCGCCTGCTCGAGGACTTCGCCGACCGCCGCGCGGAAGTGATGCGCCACTTCCCCATCGACGTCTACCAGACTGGCTCCGGCACCAGCACCAACATGAACGTGAACGAGGTCATCGCCAACACCGCGAGCCTCATGGCCGGGAAGAAGATCGGCTCCAAGGACCCGCTCCACCCGAACGACCACGTCAACTACGGCCAGAGCTCCAACGACACCTTCCCCACTGCCATGCAGGTGGCCGGTGCCGTGGCGCTGAACGAGCAGCTGCTGCCCGCGCTCAAGCGCCTCCACAAGGCGCTCGACGCGAAGGCACGGCAGTGGGACAAGCACGTCAAGATCGGCCGCACGCACCTGATGGACGCCACGCCCATCCGCGTCGGCCAGGAGTTCTCCGGCTACGCGGCGGCCGTGGCCTACGCCGTCGCACGCGCGGAACTGGCGCGCGACGTCCTTGCCACCAACATGCCGATCGGCGGCACCGCCGTGGGCACCGGCATCAACGCGAACCCGCGCTTCGCACGCACCGTGTGCGCGATCCTCTCGAAGGACCTCGGCATCGGCTTCCAGGAAGCGGAGAACCACTTCGAGGCGCAGGCCACCCGCGACTGCGTGGTGGAGGCAAGCGGCCTGCTCAAGACCATCGCCGTCAGCCTGAGCAAGATCGCCAACGACATCCGCTGGATGGGAAGCGGCCCGCGCTGCGGCCTCGGCGAGCTGGTGCTCCCGGCCACGCAGCCCGGCTCGAGCATCATGCCGGGCAAGGTGAACCCGGTGATCTGCGAGAGCGTGATCATGGTGGCCTGCCGCGTGGTGGGCAACGACGCCAGCATCACCCTCGGCGGCTTCGGCGGCGTGGGCAGCCTGCTGGAGCTGAACGTGGCCATGCCGCTCCTTGCGGACAACCTGTGCGAATCCATCGAGCTCCTGGCGAACGCCTGCGACATGTTCCGCAGCAAGTGCATCGAGGAACTGGAACTGCACAAGGACGCCACGCAGACCGTCGAGCGCAGCCTGATGATGGTGACGAGCCTCGCCCCGGTCATCGGCTACGACAACGCCGCCAAGTGCGCCAAGGAGGCGTACAAGAGCGGCGAGACCATCCGCGCGTACGTGCTTCGCAACAAGATGGTGGAGCCCAAGCTCCTGGACAAGCTGCTCGACCCGACGGCCATGACCAAGCCGGGCGGCAAGGGTCCGGGCGGCGGCTGAGCGGGCTGGAGACGCATCCGCCACGCGTCCCGCTGCACCGCGGGCTGACCGCCGATTTCCGCATGGAATTTCCGCGTGGAATTTCCTCGACACACGTCGGGTCGGACGCATATTTTCCCTTCCCATGCACCCGAACCGCGCTGTCGCGTTCTCTGCCGCCGCACTGCTCGCGCCCGGCATCGCCGCTGCCGCGGAGAAGACGCACTTCACCTACCTCTGGCACCTCGAGCAGCCGATCTACTGGCCCGACAACACGGGCGCGGGCCGCTACGAGCGCGCGTGGCAGAGCATCCTGCGGAAGGACGGCGGCGCCGCGCATCCGGAGAACGACCTGCGCACCATCTTCGGCCTCGATGACCGGGTCAACGCCTACCAGGGCCGGCCGCGCGACACCGTCAACACCATCCGCTGGAGCGCCGAGGCAGGCGCGCAGGTGAGCTTCAGCGGCGGGCTCATCGAGAACATCCAGAGCTTCGCGGAGGCGGGCGGGCAGCTCGGCTACTCCACCAGCTGGTACGCGGGATTCCGGCAGGCGCGCGGCTGGATGACTTCGGGCAGCGTGGCGGTGCCGCGCATGGACATCGTGAACTTCAGCTTCCACCATGCGCTGCTGCCGCTCGTGGACGACAGCGCGGTGCGCAAGGAACTGGCGCTCTACCGGCAGGTCTACCCGGAGGCGTGGGGCGGTTTGCCTGCCATCAGCCAGGGCTTCTTCCCGAGCGAGATGGCCTTCAGCACGCGGCTCATCCCGCTGCTGCAGGAAGCGGGCATCCAATGGTCGTTCGTCTCCAGCGAGAAGCTCTCGCGCGCGTGCACCGATTTCCCGGTGGTGTTCGGCTCGGGCGGCGTGCAGTGCGACCCGCCGAATCGCGCCGACCAGCTGAACGCCCCGGGCGTGCACTGGGACCGCGTCACCATCAGCCGTGGATGCGGGCCGGCGGAGGCGGTGCCGTTCGGGCATACCCCGCACCGCGCGCGGTACGTCAACCCGGCCACCGGCGCGGTGAGCGAGATCGTGGTGGTGCCCTGCTCGCAGAGCCTCGGCTGGATGGACGGCTACAGCCCGATGGGCACCGACAACCTGGCGCGGCTGGAGGCGCACAACGATCCCAACCGCCCGATGATGGTGGTGCTGGCACACGACGGCGACAACGCCTGGGGCGGCGGCTACTCGTACTACATGGAGGCGGTGCCGAACTTCGTGTCGAGCGCCTCCGCTGCCGGCTACGTGCCCACCGTGGTGCAGCGCTACCTGGCGAACCACCCCGTGCCCGCCACCGACGTGGTGCATGTGGAGGACGGCGCATGGGTCAACGCGGACGGCGACTTCGGCGCGCCGCAGTTCCTCAACTGGAACTGGCCACCGGTCAATGCACAGGGGCAGATCGACATCGCGGGCGGATGGGCCGAGGATGTCCGCAACTGGGCGGTCATCACGGCCGCGCAGAACTTCGTGGACCTGGCCGAGCAGGCCGACGCCGACCGCTCGCTCGCGGTGCGCATGGCGCACGTGCTCCGCCCGCAGTCGGGCACGCGCGCGAGCGAACGCGCGTGGCACTACTTCCTGGGCGCGCTCAACTCCGGCTACATGTACTACGGCACCGCCGTCGACATGGAGGTGAAGCCCACCGTGGCGTGCAACGAGGCGATCGCGCAGTCGGCGCTCGCCTCCGCGGGCGGCGCGGACCGGACGGCGCCGACCGTCTGGATCCCGCAGCGGCACCCGTGGAATCCCGGGGCGGTCAACTTCGGCCCGCAGTACGGCTACCAGCAGAAGAGCTTCGGACCCGACTTCATCGTGTGGACGTTCGTGCACGACACCGCGGGCCTGCAGTCGGTGCAGCTCAAGTGGCGCGTGGACGCCGATGGCCAGAACCCGCTTTCCACCACGGAGAACGAGACCTACGCCGGCGGCGCCGGCGTGGGCGCATGGCAGGCGGCGGCGATGACGCTCCGTGACTTCCCGGCCGGGAACTTCTTCAACAGCGGGAGCATCGACTTCTTCGAGATGCCCAACGCGATCGCCAAGCAGGCGTATGCGTCCATCGCCGGCCAGGCAGGCAAGCTCATCGACTACTACGTGGAAGCGACCGACACGGTCGGCAACGTGAAGAAGAGCCCGATCCAGCACGTCTGGGTGGGAACGGGGAGCGGCTCCGGGACGGGCGGCGGTGGCGGAACGAACACGTTCGTGATGGACGGAACGCTCGATGCGGGCGCGGCGGTCATCGGCACGAACGGTGGCCGCACGCTCTGGGCCGCGCTCGATGGCAACTCCCTCTACATCGCCACGCAGGATGCCGGCGAGGGCGACGACGTCTTCATGGCGCTCGCGGATGTCCCGGCGGGCGCGGCGCGCAGCGCTTGGTGGGCGAAGGCCGGCACGGCGGCGCAGTGGAAGGCGTTCGTGGCCGACGAGAACGACAACGGATGGAGCGGGTGGTTCGACGCCGGCGCCAACGTCACCACGGCCTCCGGAGCCAAGAGCGCCACCGGCGCCAACGGCGGCGTGCTGGAGGCGACGATCGACCTGGCGCAGCTCTACGGCACGTTGCCGGCGCGCATCGGTGTTGCGGCGGTGGCGTACGCCAACGCCAACGCCGGGGTGCTTCGTACTGCGCAGCAGGTGCCGGCCAGCGTCGACCAGAACGGGAACCTCGATGCCGCCGAGTACCTGACGCTGGAGCTCTGCTCGCTCGCCACCACTGGTTGCTGCCCCGCCGATCTGGACGCGAGCGGGGCGGTCGATGGGGCGGACCTCGGGCGGCTCCTGAGTGCCTGGGGCACGCCCGGCGCTTCCGCCGACCTCGACCACGACGGTGCCGTGAACGGCGCGGACCTCGGACTGCTCCTCAGCGCCTGGGGTGCGTGTGGGCGCTGACACGGGCCGGGCTCAGACCGTCCAGATACGTCCGGGAATGGTTTCTGCGGAGAAATCCCGCCATATTGCGGTGAACCGCGGTTCTCGCGGTTGCTTCCTGCAGGACTAGGGCTACTTTCCCCCTGTCCTGGCCTTCCGGCCGGGGCACGTTTCATCGACAGAAACGGTCATCGAGGAAGGAAAGGTTCGCCATGCGTTCATTCGCAGTGTGTGCAGTTGTTATTGGTTTCATGTCGGCCCTCGCGGGGGCGGATGTCATCGCACAGAACGGCCCGGTCACGCCGACCACGGATCCGGTCACCGGCTGGCAGCTGCGCGACGGCACCTTCTCCGACGGCCTCTCGAGCAGCGGCAACTACTTCTACTCGCAGGCGCTTGGCCAGAAGTTCACCGTGGGCGGCGGGCAGACCGTCACCATCGGCAGCATCGACTTCTGGGGGTCGTCCGAGTACATCAACTCGCCGGCGCCGTGGACGGAGACCACCCTGTCCGCGAACGTCTCCGCCATCCAGATCTCCATCCTGCGCATCACGCCGGGCAACAACCAGTACCCCGTGGTCCATTCCTGGACGATCAGCACGCCGCTCATCACGCAGACGCTGACCGACTCGTACGTGCCAGATGTGCTGAGCCCGGTGTTCCAGCTTTCGACGGCGCTCTCCGGGAACAAGACCTTGATTGGCGGCGACTACCTGCTCTCGATCGGCGGACTGCTCACCGACGCGGACGGCGACGCCTTCGCGTGGACGGACGGCCAGGCCGACGGTTCGCTTCCCGCCACCCAGGCCTATGCCACCGTGGGCGACATCCCGACGGAGTGGGGACGCTGGAGCCCCGTCGGTGACGGAACTTCGGGCGCGTTCGTCCTGAACGGCGTGGTGCCGGCCCCGGGCGCATTCGCACTCCTCGGTCTGGCGGGCGCAACCCGCCGGCGCCGGCGCCACTGAGATTGCCGGAAAAAACTTCCGCATCCCGGCGTTCGCGCCGGTTGATCGACCGAGGCACGCGCCGCTCTTCGTCTACCGGCGGCGCGTGCCTCGATGATTTTTTCAGCGACTCTTGGCCGCTTGGACGGCCGCCCATGCCGCGAGCGCGACCCGGTGCCCGTGCACGTCATGCACGCGGAGGATCGCCGCGCCGTTCGAGGCCGCCTCGAGCGCCGCCACGATCGATGCGGCATCACGCCGTGCGGCGTCCGGCTCGCCTGCCACGGCCCCCAGGAAGCTCTTGCGGCTGGCGCCGACGAGCACCGGCACGCCGAGCGAGGCGAACTCTCCGACCCGCACCAGGAGCTCCATGTTCTGCGCCACGTCCTTGCCGAAGCCGAGCCCGGGATCGACGGCGATGCACTCGCGCGGCAGGCCCGCACGCGCCGCGGCCTCGATGCGTGCGCCCAGCCAGTCGCGCACGTCACGGACCACGTCGCCGTAGCGGCGGCGCGGATCGGCCTCGGTGCTGACGCGGTCCTCGGCCGGCGCATGCAGGCGATGCATCAGCACCAGGGCTGCGCCGGCGCTGCAGGCTGCATCGATGATCGCCGGATCATCGGTGGCGGCGCTCACGTCGTTCACCATGCACGCGCCCGCGGCAAGCGCCGACTGCGCGACGGCCGCACGCGTGGTGTCGATGGAGACCGGCGCGCGACGCGCGAGCGCCTCGACCACCGGGCACGTGCGCGCGATCTGCTCCGCCGCGTCCACGCGCTGCGCGCCCGGGCGCGTGGACTCGCCGCCGATGTCGACGATGGCCGCGCCGTCCGCGATGCAGCGCTCGCCGAAGTCGATGGCGGACGCGGCGTCGGCATGCAATCCGCCGTCGCTGAAGCTGTCGGGCGTGGCGTTGACGATGGCCATCAGGAGCGGCACGGTGCCGGGGCCCCACGCAAACGAATGACCCCGCGCGCGCAGGATGCGCGGCAGCGACGTGGACGGCGAACCGGGCGCGGACGAGGAACCAGCCGCCGCCGACGCTCCAGGCGTGACGCGCACGTCGTTCATTGCTTGGCGCGCGCCTTGGCTGCGTCGAATGCAACGCCCAGCACACCGGAGGGCAGCACCAGCGCGGACTCCCACGTGGCGTCCTTGGAACGCACGGCGGCGGCCACGGGCTCCAGGCCCTCGGGAGCGGCAGGCACCATCTCCACGGAACCGCCCGGCAGCGACTCGGCGATCTGCCGCGCCGCACCCAGGAGCTGCCCGACGCCCACGAACACCACCACGTCGGCGTCCGGCACCAGCCACGGCGCCATGGCGCGCACCATGGCGTTGCCGCCGAGCGTCTTCTTCGCCGTCCCGTTGGCGGCCGCGGTGGCGCGGTCGAGCACGTCGGTGCGCTGGCTGTAGGTCACCACCAGCGCGCCGGGCACCTCGCGCGCAAAGCCATGCAGGCCGCGGCTGCTCACCACCAGCTGCTTGAGGAGTCGCTGCATGATGTCGCCGCCCGGACCGGTCGGCACTTCCTTCACGGCGAACGCGGAGACGGTGCTGCCGTCCTTGAGCGCGCGCGCCTCTTCCCACGACGGCTCGCTGCGCAGGCCGTCCTTCTCGCCGGTCTGGCTCTCGATCCACGAACGCAGGCCGGCCTTCACGGCGGCCGGATCCGTGGTGACGATCACGAGCGACGCGTCGTTCAGGATGCCGCCCACCGCCAGGCCAAGCTTGCTCGGGTACGCCGCCACCTGCACCTGCTGCACCTTGTCCTGGACGCGGTCCAGCCATTCGGGAAGCGGTATGCGCTCGCTGCCCGGCACGGTGGCGAGGAACTGCCTTAGGTGCGCAAGGCCACCCATCGCGGCCAGGTCGAAACCCGACGCACCGTAGAACGCGGCATCCGGCAGGCGCGAGAGCAGCGCGGTGAGGTCGCGCGGCGCGGCGGCTGCGGGCGACATGGCCTTGGCCACGTCGCCGCTCGGGTCGAACCGGGCGAAGGTGCGCACGCCGACGGCGAGGGCGTCGAAATCGATCGCGACCAGCGCATCGTTCACCTGCTCGAGCACCTGCGCGCCGCGTTCGCGCGACTTGGCGATCATTGCGAGGTCGGCGGCGGCCGCGGCTTCCGGCGCATCGCCCTTGGGAAGCATGCGCGCGGTGGCGGCGTCGAGGGCGGCGGTTTCCCGCGCCAGCGTTGCCATCGAGCGCATGACCGGTGCCGAGGCCCACGCGAAGCAGTCGGCGGTGCGGACGATCTCCATGCCGCGGCGACCCAGGCGATCGGCGAGCACGGCGCCGAAGCCATCCTTCATCTCCCACGACTCGGTGATGCCCGGCATGGTGGCCGCCACCACGTACGTGGGGGTCTTTCGGACCCAGACATCGGCGCCGCCCTTGCGGGGACGCATGACGCCGGGGGCGCCGCCGGGGACGGGTTCGAAGACCGCATCGACGAACGCATCCGCGTCCGTCACCGGGCACGCAGTGGCCAACGCGAAGTCCGCGCCGCGAGCGACGCTCCACGCCGCCAACGCACCGCGATCATCGAAGCCCGGGCCAATGCCGGCCTGCGCCTTCAGGAGATCGATGGGGCGACCACCGAGGGCCGCCTCCGCCTTCCCCATGCGGTCCATCGCCTGCTGCAGGTCATCGCTTGCCGACTTGGGGCTGGCAACCACGATGGCGGACGTGGCGTCAACCGGGATCAGGCGGAGCGCATCCTCGAGCGACCCGGCAAGTGCGGGACATGCCTGCGCGAGCGCCAGGGCGAACGCAAGGGTGCTGGCGAATCGGCCCGGGATCGTGGATGAACGTGCCATCCCGTCAGGATACGGGCTTGGCACCGAGCGCCTGCTCGATGGCCTTGCGCAGTTCGTCGCCGGTGGGATTCACGCCCGAGCCGTAGAACGCGACCGGCTTGCCGTCGCGGCCAACCAGGTACTTGCCGAAGTTCCAGCTCGGGAGCTTTCCCGTGGCGGCGGAGAGAAAGGCGTAGATCTCGCTCTGGCCCGCACCGGCCTTGGTCTGCACCTTGGTCATGAGCGGGAAGGTGACGCCGTAGTTCTTGGTGCAGAACTCGCGGATCTCGGAAGACGAGCCGGGCTCCTGACCACCGAAATCGTTGCACGGGAAGCCGATCACCACGAGCCCGCGATCCTTGAATTCCTTCCAGACCTTCTCCAGCTCGGAGTACTGAGGCGTGTAGCCGCACTTGCTGGCGACGTTCACCACCAGCACCACCTTGCCCTTGAAGGTCTGGAGATCGACCGCCGCGCCATCGAGCGCCGTGGTCTTGAAGGTGAACAGGGTCTTGTCCTTGGCCGCATCGGACGCCGCCGGGACGGACTGGCCGGCACCGAGGCCGGTGACCATGGAGACGACGCCAAGGGCGGAGGCGATCAGTTGCTTGTGCATGGGGCGGGCTTCCTTCGAAGTGCGGGAATCAAGATTGAACCGGGACCGGCGCGGCTTCGCATCGGCACGGGTGCTGGATTCGCAGCGGCCGCAACTTCCGGCCCTAGCAAGAGTGTGGAACGCAAGTTACCAGTTGTTTGATCGCGATCAAATGCGTAAATTTCCCTGAGAATTCGTGAGGGGATTTCACCCCGCCTACGCGCTGTATTCCGGGGGACGATGCACCAGCATCGCCTCCACCCCATGCAAGAACCGAACGACATGCCTGATGATGTGCCCTCCGCGGCGGAGAGCGCCCTGCCGACGGGCCAAGGTCACATTGCCGGGCTGGTGGCCGAGCACTACGGCGCCCTCCGCGCGCTTGCGGAGCGGCAGCTGGCAGCGGACCGGGCCCGCACCGGGTTCGCGACGCTGAGCCCGACGTCGCTCCTGGGCGAGACGTTCACGCGGCTCCTGCGCCAGGAAACCAAGATCGCCAGCGAGAGCCACCTCAGTGCCATCGCCACCATGCTCTTCATGCGCGTGCTGGCCGACCGCCGTCGCAAGCGCCTGGCGCTGAAGCGCGGTGGTCGCGACAGTGCGCTTCCGACGGATGGGCTCGAGAAGGAGAGCGACCGCCGATCTCCCGAGGAGGACGCCATCCTTGCGGCGGACGTGGACTTCCTGCACGAGAAGCTGGCGGAGCTTGCCGAGCGCGAGCCGCGCCGCGCAGAGGCGATCTCGCTGCATACGATCGGCGGCATGACGGTGCCGATGGTGGCCGAGCTGCTAGGCGTCTCGGTGGCCACCGTGGAGCGCGACCTGGCGCTGGCACGTGCGTGGCTGGCGTCGCAGATGAAGTGAGTCGGGCGGAACGCCGTCAGCGCACGGTCAGCGCACGCGAAACCGCGCCAGCGATGCCGCGCATGCCACCAGCACCGCGGTCTCTGCGTCGGTGAAGGTGCGCTCACCGCGGTTGGCGATGCCGAGCGTGCCCACCATCACTCCTCCATCACGGGCGCTGCCGTCGCGGACGGGCACCACGATGGATCCTGCGAGGCCCGTGCTGCGCGCCGCAGGCTGCACGACGCCCGAGCTGTCGCGGTTGAGGTTGCACCAGGTGACGGGCTCGTTGAGCTCGGCGCAGACGCCGGCCATGCCCTTGCCCACCGGGATGATGCGCACCTGCGCGAGGACCGGCGGCGGCAGTTCGCCATGCAACGCGGCCATGTGGAGCTGGCCGTCGCTTGCCATGAAGTGGAGCGTGCCCGTGTCCGCAGCGAAGGCGCGCACCACGGCATCGAGTGCCGACTGCGCGGTGGTCGCCGCGGAGACCTCGTGCGGGATGCCGGTGCCAGCCGCTTCGCCGCTCATGCGCCGTGCATCCCGCGCGCCATGCGCATGGTGGCGTCGAAATGCGCGCGGACCTCAGCCATGGAGTCGCCGCCGAACTTCTCGAGGAAGGCGCGGGCCACCTCGAAGGCCACCACGTTCTCCATGACCACGCTCGCCGCGGCCACGGCGCTGACGTCGCTGCGCTCGTACTGGCTCTGCACCGCCTCGTGCGTGGAGAGGTCGACGCTCGGCATGCCGCGCAGGAGCGTCGAGATGGGCTTCATGGTGCCGCGCACCACGATGGGCATGCCGTTGGTCATGCCGCCCTCGAGTCCGCCGGCGTTGTTCGTGGGGCGCACAAAGCCGAGGTGGCTCTCCGCGGCACGCGCGGCGTCGTATTCGATGGGGTCGTGAACCTGGCTGCCGAAGTGCCACGCGCAGTCGGCGCCCATGCCGAGCTCGACGGCCTTGAAGGCCTGGATGCCCATCACCGCGGCGGCAATGCGCGAATCAAGCCGATCCTGCCACTGGACGCAGGTGCCGAGCCCGGGCGGGACGCCCAGGATGTGCGCTTCCACGCGGCCTCCGACCGTGTCCTTCTCCACCTTCGCACGGTGGATGTGCTCGATGATCCGCGCCGAGGTCTCGGCGTCCGGGCAGTACACCTCGCTGGCATCGCGCGCGGCGCGCAGCTCGGGCAGCGTGGTGGCGCTCACCTCGGGATCGCAGGTGGCATCGATGGCGCCGCTGACGAATCCGAACACCTCGATGCCGAACTCGCGGAGGAAGACCCGCGCAAGCGCACCCGCAGCGACGCGCGCGGCGGTCTCGCGGGCGCTTGCGCGCTCGAGCGTGCCGCGGCAATCGGTGGTGAGCCACTTGATGCTGCCGGCAAGGTCGGCGTGCCCAGGTCGCGGGCGCGTGACGGGCGGCGTCTTGGCCGCGTCGTCGAGGCGGTTGTCCTTGTTGGGCACCTCGAGCGCCACCGGCGAGCCGAGGGTGATGCCCGCGCGCACGCCGGTGAGGACGCGGACCACGTCGGTCTCGATCCGCTGGCGACCGCCGCGGCCGTAGCCACCCTGCCGGCGCGCGAGTTCCGCGTCGATGAAGGCGGTGTCGACCGCGAGCCCCGCGGGAAGCCCTTCCACCAGCGCCAGGAGCGTGGGGCCGTGGGATTCGCCTGCGGTGCGGTAGCTGAGCATGGGGCGGAGGATAGCCACGACGCACGCAGCTCAGTCCGTGTTCCACAGCGCGTACTGCCGCTCGGCCTGCTTCGTGAACATGGCCCAGCCGTCCACCGTGCGTGCACCGCGCGAGCGGGCCTCGCGGATGAGCGGCGTCTCGCGCGGTGCGTAGACGGTGTCCATCACGGTGACGGTGTCGTCGAGCGCCACGTCGTCGGGAAGCGGGCTTCCGTCCGGCTCCGGCCCGCCGGCCATGCCCACCGGCGTGCAGTTCACGAACGCGTGGAAGCAGCCGCAGCCAAGCTCGCTGCTGCGCCCGGCCACGATGCGGCCTTCGAGCGCGCCGCATCCGACGGCGGCACCGGTCGTTCCCTGCGTGAGTTCCGCGCACATGCGCCGCGCGCGCTCCTCGTTGCGGTTGAACACCACGACGCGCGCGCCTTCGTCGGCAAGCCCGGCGGCCACGGCTCGCGCCACGCCGCCGGCTCCGAGGACGGCGATGCGCTTCTCGCGGAGCGCGGCGCGTTCGATGCCCATTCCTTCGCAGAGCGCATCCACCGCGGCGGGAGCATCGGTGTTGGTGCAGCGGAGCGTGCCGCCCGGCTCCACCAGCAGCGTGTTCGCCGCGCCGATCCGCGCGGAGAGCGCGTCGACCTGCCCGCCCTGCTCGCGCACGAAGCGCACCAGGTTCTCCTTGTGCGGGAGCGTGACGCTGGCGCCGCGGAAGTCGAGCGGCGCGAACGCCAGGAGTTCCGCCATCGTGGCCTTGAAGTGCTCGTACTCGGGCGGTACCGGGATGGGCACGTACACGGCATCGCGGCCATCGCGGCGGAACCACTCGTTGTGCACCTGCGGGCTGCGCGAGTGGCCCACCGGCCAGCCGACCACACCGAAGACGCGCGTGGCCGGGCCGATGCGACGGAAGCCGTAGAGGCTCACCATCTCCTGCACGGAGACCTGCCCCGGCGCGGTGCCGGCGGCGTTGGCAGCGGCGCGATGCGCGTCGGAATCGTTGCCTGCGTGCGCGAAGGTGAGGAACGCGCCGAACTTGGGCGCCAGCACGCGGCTCATCAGGCCGGCCTCGCCCATGCAGAGTGCGATGGACGGCTTGGTGCGCGTGCGCAGCAGCTCGAACGCCTCGACATTGTCGCGCACGCTGCGCGCGCGCCACGCCACCTTGGCCACGGCGCATGCGTCGCTCTCGGCCATGGCGGCCCACTGGCGCAGGAGTGCCGGCGGCCGCCCGTCGAAGTCGTGCGCGCTCAGGATGAGGCGCGTGCCCACGGTGCGCACCTGCCCGGGGTGTGCCACGCAGAGCTCGAGCTTCTGGCGCAGGTTCGCGCTGCGCTGCATGTCCGCAAGCTCGAAATCCACGTAGGTGGGCGCAGGCTCGCCGTCGGCGGTGCAGAGCGCCTCCAGGAAGCTGAGGCGGTCGGCGTCGTTGCCGCGCCACTCGCCGCCCTCGCGAGCGCCGCGCACCGTCACGATGCACGGCACCGGAGAGCCGCGCACCAGCCGCCGCGCGTGGCGCAGCGCGTCCTCGCACTCGGCGAGCGCGTCGATCCGCCACTCCACCATGTCGGCGCCGTGCTCCACCGCGCGCACCGCGTCGGCGAGCGCGCGATCGACCTCGTCGGGGGCTTCCACCGCAATGGACACGCAGAGATGGGTCACGGGCGCATGGTACGACGGCCAGTTACGATTCCGTGATGAGCGAAGCGATCGCCGAAGAGGCCTACGAATTCCTGCGCGCGCACCTGATGGGGCGCATCCGCTTCGACGGCGACCGCGTGGACATTAAGGTGGCGCCCACGCCGAGCGGGCACCTGGTGGCGTCGGTGATGGTGTCGATGCTGCGCTCGGTGGACGTGGTGCTCGAGCTGCCGGACGACGGCGACGACTCGCTGGAGCTGCAGGTGACGCTTGAGCAGATCGAGGAGAACGGCCCCGACGGCGCGCTGTGCGACCGCTGGTGCATCTACCACGGCGAGGCACCGGACGTGCGCTGGGCGCGTATCCAGATCGACGCGGCGCGCTACAAGGGCTACTTCGTGGACGGACAGGCGCTGATGCGCGAGAACCCGTTCGCGGCGCAGGAGGGCGCGCTCTGCAAGGAGCTCAACGCGCACTGCCGCGAGGGCGTGATGCGCGCGGCCGAGTCGACCGGCACGCACCGGCTCATCGACCCGAAGGTGGTGGGCGTGGATCCGTGGGGCATCGACGCGCGGGGGCAGATCGGCGTGGCGCGGATCCCGGCCTCGCCGCCGTTTGCGTCTCCGGAAGAGGTTCCGGCGCGCTTCGGGCGATAGGCCGGAAATTGGTGCCAGATGCACACGGCACCAATTTCGGGTGGTCTAGAATGACCCCCATGCAGAACAAGATGTCCGGAAGCCTGAATCACGCGATGATCGACGGCCCCGCGGGCCGCGCCGCGCAGGAGTACGCCAACCAGTTCGGCCAGCCCGGCTTCCAGGACATCACCCGCGCGTACATCGACCAGAACTACGCCGGCTACACCGAGGAGAACCAGGAGACCTGGCGCACCCTGTACGACCGGCAGATGGAGTACCTGGCCGACACCGCCAGCGACGTCTACCTCTCGGGCGCGCGCAACATCAAGCTGGTGCGCGACCACATCCCGTTCCTCTCGGGGCCGCAGTCGGTGAACACGTTCCTGATGCCGCTCACGGGCTGGCAGAGCAAGGCCGTGCCGGGCTACCTGCCGGCGAAGGCATTCTTCGCCTGCCTCGCGCGGCGCGAGTTCCCCACCACCATCGTGATCCGCCCGAAGGAGTCGATCGACTACCTGCCCGAGCCGGACATCTTCCACGACATCTTCGGACACGTGCCGCTTCACGCCGACCCGACCTTCGCCGACTTCCTGCAGACCTACGGCAAGGCGGCGCTCACCACCGACGATCCGCACCACACCGAGCGCCTCGCGCGGCTCTTCTGGTTCACGGTGGAGTTCGGCCTCATCCGCGAGGGCGGCCGCAACCGCCTGTATGGCAGCGGCCTCATCTCGAGCCCCGGCGAGAGCAAGCACGCGCTCACCTCCAAGGACGTGGACCGCCGGCCGTTCGACCTCGAGGCGGTCTGCAACACGAGCTTCGAGATCGATCATTTCCAGCCGATTCTCTACGTGCTGGACAGCTTCGAGCAGCTGCGCGACGCGATGGATACCTATGCGAAGCGCCTGCTCGATGCAGCGCGCGATAACGCCGCTGTCTGACGCGCGATGCGGCGCATCCGGAACCGGGTCAACGCCGTGCGCACGGCTACACTCCGCGCGATGCGCCGCGCCACGATTGCTTCCGCCGCCACGGCTTTCCTCGCGGCCTCCGTGCTGGCCGGCGTCCTGTGCGGCTGCGCCCTCGGTCCCGACTACCAGGAACCGAAGGTGCCCACGGCCGCGAACTTCAGCGTGCCGCTGACCGACGGCGTCGGCGCCACGGAACCGAAGAGCGAGCGCTGGTGGGAGAGCTTCGGGGACCCGACGCTCAACGAACTGGTCTCCCGCGCGGATCTCCAGAACATCGACCTGCGCCGTTCGCTGCTGGCGCTTGAGGCGTACCGCGCGCAGTACACGATCGACTTCGCCAAGCTGTTCCCCGAGATGGACACGGGGATCGCGTACTCGTACCGCCGCGTCGACAGCAACCAGATCGGCATCCAGAACCCGGACTCGCTCCGGCAGGGCTTCGACAACTGGCAGTGGAACATCGCGTCCGCGGCATGGGAGGTCGACGTCTGGGGCGCGGTGCGCCGGCAGATCGAGGCCGGCGTCTCGCGCGTGCAGATGAGCGCCGCCGAGTACCGCGCCGCGCTGGTGAGCGTGCGCGCGGAGGTTGCCCAGGGCTACATGATCATCCGCCAGCTGCAGGGGCAGCGTGCCGCATTCCGCGACCTGGCCAAGGGCTACGGGAAGCTGGAGGACGCCATCGAGAAGAAGGTGCGTTTCCAGGCCGGTTCCAAGGTGGAGCTGGCGGAAGTCAGCGCGCGTCGCGCGTCGGCCGAGGGCGAGGCCGCGCGCTTCGACGGACTGATCGCGCAGCAGGTGGCAGGGATCTCCATCCTGCTTGCCGAGACGCCCGAGCGCGTGCGCGCGATGGTGGCGCAGGACCGCGGGGTGCCCGTCATGGGGATGCCGGTGACGGTGGGCGTCCCCACCACCCTGCTGCGCCGCCGGCCCGACGTGATCGCCGCCGAGCGCGAGCTGCAGGCGGCCACCGCGGACATCGGCATCGCCGAGGCCGGCTACCTGCCGCGCTTCACGTTCACCGGCAATTTCGTCATCCAGACGCCAGACTTCAGCGGGCTGACGAGCATCTCGAACAACATGACCTACGGCATCACGCCGGCGGTCAGCTGGAACTTCATGAACATCCTGACCGGCGCCGCCGAGGCCCGGGTCACGCAGGCGAAGGCGCGCGCCGCCGACTCGGTGCTGCGCTACCAGCTGGCGGTGGTGAAGGCCATCAACCAGGTGGAGTCGTCGATCGCCACGCTGGAGGCATCGCGCCGGCAGCACGGCCACTTCGACGAGAGCACCAGGCAGATCAGCTCCGCGTTCGACCTGGCGTTCATGCAATACAACGCCGGCACCATCGACATTTCGCAGCTCATCAACTTCCTGCAGGCCTTCGTGGTGGCGCGCAACGGCCTGGCGCAGGCGCAGGGCCTGATGGCGCAGAGCACCGTGGAGCTCTACCGATCGCTCGGCGGCGGCTGGGAGAACACGCCCATGCCATCCGCCGTCGAGGACGTGAAGCGCTTCAACCCCACGCCCACCGCAAACGACTTCCTGGCGCCGAGCAAGCCTGCCGCCGCGCCCACGAACGGCTGACGCAGCCCGAGGACACGGAACACACCATGAGAGAGAACCGCACCACCCTGGCCTTCCTGGCCGCCGCGCTCGCGGCCGCTGCGCTCCCGGCCATCACGCTGACCACCGGATGCTCGCGCGCGCCCGATGCACCCGCCGGAATGCCGCCTGCGCCGGTGCGCACCGTGAAGCCCACCGTCAGCGACGTGCCGGTGTACCGCGACTACCCGGGCCTCACCATGAGCGTCCGCACCGTGGAGGTGTTCCCGCGTGCCAGCGGCTGGATCGATTCGCAGGGCTTCGAGAACGGCCAGCAGGTCGCGGAGGGGCAGCTCCTCTATTCCATCGACCCGCGCCCCTACCAGGTGACGGTGGAGAAGGCGAAGGCGGACATTGCCGTGGTGGAAGCGGACCTCCGCAACTACCGCGACATGGTGACCCGCAACCGCCCGCTGGTGGAGGTGTCCGCCATCTCGCAGCAGGCGTTCGACCAGATGCTGGCGAACCAGCGCTCCGCGGAGGCCATGCTCGATGCCAAGCGCGCTGCGCTGGACGAGGCGAACCTCAACCTCTCGTTCACGCGCATCACCAGTCCCGTGACCGGCCGCGCCAGCGCGACGAACATCTACGCCGGCACCAACGTCTCGAGCAAGGACCTCCTGGTCACCATCCGCCAGATCGATCCGCTGTGGGTGGAGTTCGAGCCGGTGCAGGGCGACCTCCCCGCGCTGCGCCGCATGCAGAAGGACGGCGACGCGACCACCACGGCATCGCTCCCAAGCGGCGAATGGTCGCGCAACGGCAAGGTGGTCTTCGTCGACAACACCGTCAACCGCGCCACCAGCACCATCCGCACGCGCATCGAGGTGCCGAACCCCGACCGCATGATGGTGCCGGGCGCGTACGTGAACGTGCATCTCAAGGTGCAGGAACTCGTCGGCGCGCTCTCGGTCCCTGAGGCAGCGCTCGTCTACCAGACCGCCGCAGCCACGCTGTGGACCGTGGACGCACAGGGCAAGGCCCACCAGAAGGTGGTCAAGCCCGGTCCCCGCGGCGGGGCCGGCATCGTGATCAGCGAGGGCATCACCGCCGACGACGTGGTGGTGGTCGAGGGCCTGCAGAAGCTCCACGAGGGCGCGCAGACCATGCCGCCGGAAGTCATGCTCGGCGCCATGAAGGCCGCCGCGGCAGGCGCCGGTGCGCCGCCGGCGAAGCCTGCGGAAGGCGCGAAGCCGGCGCCAAGTGCTGACGCCGCCAAGGACGCGCCTGCACCCGAGGCGCCCGCGAAGGACGGCACCGAGGCGGGCAAGGCCGCGCCATGATCGACTTCTTCATCCGTCGGCCCATCTTCGCCACGGTGCTCGCCCTGCTCATGGTGATCGCCGGCGGGCTGTCGATGACCATCCTGCCGGTCTCCCAGTTCCCGCCCATCACACCGCCCACGGTGCAGGTGTCGGCCTTCTACCCCGGCGCCTCCGCCAACACCACGTCGGACGTGGTGACGCGCCTCCTCGAGCGCCAGATCAACGGCGTGCCGGGCATGATCTACATGTCGAGCAACTCGGTGAACGGCGGCAACGCGGTGATCACCGTCACGTTCGACGTCGGCTACGACCTGTCCATCGGCACGGTGGACGTGCAGAACTACGCGCAGACCGCCATCCCCTCGCTGCCGCCCGAAGTGCAGCGACAGGGCATCTCGGTGCGCAAGCAGTCGACGGACTTCGTGCAGGTGGTGGGGCTTCGCTCCCCCCGGGGCACCTACGACGCGGACTTCCTGGCCAACTACGCCGACATCGCCATCGTGCAGACGCTGCAGCGCATCCCGGGCGTGGCGCAGGTGTCGAACTTCGGCCTGCGCCAGTACTCGATGCGCATCTGGCTTGACACGCAGAAGCTCGCCTCGCAGGGAATCACGCCG
>JBIIJH010000154.1:0-5912 GCA_044233905.1 Phycisphaerales bacterium | reverse complement strand
GCTGTCCCACGGCTATGACTCTGTCGATCTGCGCGTCGTCTGGAGCCTCGCGCAGCACGAGTTGCCGACGCTCATGTTGGCGCTTCGCCGGATCGTCGCCAGCATGGGATGACCGGGGCGGCCCGGTATTCATAACCTGGCGGTCGGGTGTTCGAATCCGGGTCCCTCTATTCAGGGAAGCCGCCACAAGCGGCTGCCCGTCAGGTGAAGAGAGAACGCCTCGGTCCATGGACCGGGGCGTCTTTCATTTTCGCAGCGGCGTGCCGGGGATTTGGAGCATCGGCGGAGTGAGGGCGGTTGTCTCTCATGTGTCTCTCGACGGGCCAGGGCGAAGCGGCAGACTGGCCGACAACACGGAATCACGCTGTTTGTCTCTCCTTGTCTCTCCGCGCAGCTTGTCTCTGGTGAAGAGTGTTCGGCCCAGTGAAATACCCCCGAGCGCGAGCGCCGAGGGGCTTGGTAGTTCGGCCCGCCGCGTGCGTGCGCGGCAGGTAGATGCGTCAAGGTTGAAGGGTCTTAGGCCCTGCGTCGGCGACCGCCGACGAGGCCTGCGAGGCCGACAAGCGCTGCGGCGCCCGGGGCGGGGACTATGGCTACACGGAAACCGATGTTATAGTCAACGAATTGCGGGTTGGTGAAGATGTGGTACTCACTCCAAGTATTGCTGTAGTGGGTATCGAACGCTCCGCCCTTGTAGGTCCGTGTGATTCCTTCAACAGTCCTTTCGTTCCACTCCCATACATTGCCCGCCATATCGAAGGCTCCGTATGCAGATCTGGCGGCGTAACTCCCGACTGAAGTTAGCGTCCCAACGGCACCGTCATAATTTGCCATCGCGGTAGAGATTTCGTTGCTCGCCGTCCCGTACAACCAGTACCCCGAGTTGAGGCCGCCGCCCCTGTAATAGGCTGCCTTGCACCACTCGTCTGCGTTGGGGATCACCCACGTAGCATTTGTATTTCGAGAAACCGTATTGGCTGAGATCGCACTCGCAGTGAGTGTATAGGTTCCTAACTCAGTATCTCCGTAACCTTGTCCATTGTGAAGCCAATTCACAAATCTGGCGGCGTCCCAGAAAGAAACCCAATTCACCGGTCGGTCTTCACGTCCGCTCACAGTCGAGTAGGAGTAGTTGCCGTCAGAGCCTGACCGCACAATGCCCCCATGAACACCGTTCGTAAACCCAGGGATAGCTGACGGATTCATGAGTTCGTTGTAAAGGCCGTGAGGGTCCGTCCTTGCCTTTGCGTTCAGGAATACCGCATACTGCGAATTGGTTACCTCATACTTGCCGATCGCGTACTCGTATCCCACCGCTCCGGTCGACACTCCTTCAAACACGTTACTGATGTCCGCGGAGTTGCCAACGTCTCCTACCGTCACCGTTTCGATCATTACGCTCTGAGCTGAGGCCGCGCTCAACAGTCCCGCAGCAGCTGCAATGCTGCACATCTGAATTGGCTTCCTTTGCATGATCCGGCCCCTTGGGGCGCAGCCCCATTAACAACCCACACTCCCGTGCGGGTAGTGACACAGCCGAAACCGTCGGCGAACGGCCCGATTCCCGAGGCTGCCGGTCATGGCCAGCCCACGATGTTTCGCGATGAATGCTCGGCTCCCAGCCGAAGGCGATGCACCACGCTCCACCTTCAGAAACGCAATTTCCATAGCCCATCCCTCGCGAAATTCCTGAAAATCCCGGCAGATGGCCTTCCGGCGCTGCAAAGCCACTTTTGCGTGCAAAGACGGCCATTTGGGAGCACTCGAATGGGGTTCTGCACCGACCAACGGCGCCGCTCAAGAGCCTCACCTCTCCGTCGCTCCGCGCTCGGGCTCTCGCGAAACGCCCAGACATAACCACGGCCGGGCCAGTTTCGTACGTGTCTTGCTCTCTCCAAGCGATCTGGAACCCGGTTCCCGACGCGCTGAAGGGGTATCTCGCTCCCTAAGGGAGTCGGAAGCCAACTCGACCGTTCGAAACCTGTTTCGCTCGGACTACTTCAGGGCCGCCGCCACAAGCGGCTGCCCGTCAGGTGAAGAATGAACGCCTCGGTCCGTGGACTGGGGCGTCATTCATGTTCGCGGCGGCGAGGCGGAGATTCGGAGCATCCGCAGAGTGAGAGCGGTTGTCTCTCATTCGTCTCTCGGCGGGCCAGGGCGAAGCTGCGGCCTCGCCGACAACACGAAATCGCGCTGTTTGTCTCTCCTTGTCTCTCCTTGTCTCTCCGCACGAATTGTCTCTGGTGACGAGTGTCCGAGCAAATGAAAGCCCTCAGTGCGTGCGCCGATGGGCTTGGCAGTTAGCCTGCCGCGAAGAAGCTTCGCCCTGTTGAAGTGCGCCAGACCTTGCATCAATGGCCCCCGCAAGCGCATGATGCTTGCGTCATCATTCCAGCATCACTTCGATCGATCCCGCCAACCGATGGCCTCCATCGCCCCTCTTGGGTTGACCACCACAGCGCCCGGGCGATCCGGCATCGCTTCGCCTGTCTTGCTCAGGATGTCGATCACCTGTTCCGGGCGCAGCTCTGGTCGAATGGCGAGTAGCTTCGCAGCCAGACTCGCCACGTGCGGCGCCGAAGCGGATGTGCCCGAGAATCTGCCCGTGCGCCCGCCCGGCAGCAGACCAGGCACATCGCTTCCGAGCGCGTAGAGCGAAACGCCACTGCCTTCGCTTGAGAACGAGGTGGGACGATCGATTGCATCGACCGCGCCGACCGTAACAAGGTTCGGAAGCCTGAGACCCGCCGGCAGGTACCCCGAGAAGTCCACATCGTCGCGTGAGTTCCCTGCGCCACAGACGAACAGGATCTCCGGGCACGCGCGAATGGCGAACTCCAGCCTTGAACGATACTCCATGAACCACTCACGGGCGAGGGTCGCACGCTCGGCCGGGCTTCCTCCAACTCCGAGCCGCTCCATCTCCGACTCGAGCCCTTCACGCGAGGTCTGCCAGCTCATGTTGACGACACGCACGCCCGCGGCGCGGAAGTAGTCGATCGTCCGGCTGGCCGTCTCGCCCTCCGCGATCACCGATTCACGCGAAGGCGGCGCGTCATCGGCCGCCGCGTCCGGTGCTCCGTAGGCGACGGCGACGACTCTCGCGAAGGGATTTCCCGCAACTGCGATGGAGGCGACATGCGTCCCATGCACGAACCCGCCGACAGTGGACACATCCTCCTGGAACTTGAACCGCGCAGCAGGATCGAGCGTCTTGAGCCGCGCCTTGTATCGCTGCACGCCGTCGTTGTCGACTCCACGCAACATGTCTGCTTGCGCGACATAGCAATCGACCAGTTCGCTGTAGCGCGGTGCGAGCGGACCGAGGTCGCGGAGCGTCCCGGGCCGTGGCTTGCCCTGGAAAGTCAGCGTGATTCCGTGCACATCGTCGATGTATCCATTGGAATCGTCGTCAAGCCCGTTGATCGCCTCGCGCGCGTTGCCCCACATGTTCTCCCCGAGGACATCGGCGTCGACTCCGGTATCCCAGATGCCGATGAGCACGGGCGCGCGGGGATCCGTTGGCGCGAGCGAGACCTGCCTCGGCGTCCAGCGATTCTCGCGCGTCTCCCGGTCGGCGTTTGCGTCGAGCACTTCGCCGCAGATGGGGCCGACCATGGGCAGCCAGTACTGGCTTCGATAGGCCTGCCTCCAGTTCACGATCTCGTCGACGACCGCCGCTGAAGCGATGCCTCCGTTGGCCTCGAGCTTCGGGTCGGTGACTCCCTGCGCAACGCCCTTCAGCGCGTCGACGGTCGCCACATCACCCGCGAACCGCCAGGTCATGCAATCCTCGCGGATCTCCGAGAACGGGGCCGCGAAGAGGCGCTCCCTCAGCTCGCGCCTGAATCGATCGTCGTAGCCCGGCATTCCGCGCTGCAGCCCCTGCTGGGCGAGCGACGCTTCTGCCTCGAACACCACGCGCCCGAGATTGACTCCACCCGGTGCGGCGAGCTTGGCGGCCTCGGCGCGGTACTTCGTGGCGAGCGCAAAGTCGGGAATCTCGGCGTAGAGCCGCGCGATGGATCGATACCAGCCCGCGAGCTGCGCATCATCGGTGAAGCGATGTGTGGAGAGGAGCGCGATCCGATCCGCGGCCACCTTCTCCGCCAAGGAACGATACGCCGCGTCGTCAAAGATCAACGGCAGGCTCGAAGTACCGACGCTGTACTGGACGCGAGGGATGTCGTCATCCGTGGCGATCATGGCGCGCGTATCGCGCGCGCCCGTTGACGAGCAGCACTGCTGCGACGCAATCACCAATGATATGAGCGATCCGCATACGACTTGGCGGAAGAGACTGCGCATTCACAGATCCTTTGCTTTCCTTGATGACTGGACGAACTTGGCAGGGTCAGCGGTCGGCCGACGCGAAGTCCTGCGGGGCTGCTTGCCCGGCGGCGCCTTGCTCTTCTCGCGAGCAAGCGGCACCACAGAGGCCACCAGCAGGTGCATCTGACGGTCGTGTGGGTTCTTGCGGCGGCTCGAGAGCGCCTTGATCTCGCGCAGTTTCTGGAGCACTTCCGCGAATTCACCCGGGGACAGCCACAGAAGCTCGTGCACCAGGCCGTGATTGAGCGTGCCACCGCCGGCCTGAAGCACCTGGGCCTTCGCGGCCCTTCGAAATGCGTGCTGTGCGGAGTTGAAGATGCCCCGTGCCGTCACGAGCGCCGCCTTGTTGACGGCCTTGCGGTCCTCGCCGTTGAAGTCGGGCACGAAGTCGTCGGCCGCGAGTCGGAACACACGCTCAACATGCTTCGCGAGCCGTCTCGGCGCCTCTTCGACGACGACGCCGATCCGCATGAGCAGCTTGAAGTGAGGGTAGAGGCTTGTCGCGGGCCGCCCGACGGCGGCTGCGACCTCCTTGATGCTGCTCGGTCCGAGCGACCGCATCACCTCGACGATGTCGAGGCGGGCCGGCGCGAGCATGAGCCGCCAGTGAGCAAGGCTCAGCCAGCGGCACGGCGGTGTTGTCTTGGCCGAGGTCGCCATGCGGTGAGGATAGCATCCGTTTTGTTTTACCGCAATTTCAAAATCGCAATTCTCGGTGAGTCCCCTGGCGGCGGGAGGCGGCCGTGTCAGTTCAGGCGTCTCCCTCGAGATCTCGTCGCCACCTCCTCATCGCGGCGCTGGGGAGATCAACTACCCCTACGGGTGGAGACTTGCCAGTTACTGCGCAACCCTTCCGTAGCGGCTCCACCATGCTCGTCACAGCGACTTCCACGCTGCCATCGACGGTGTCGCGCCTCGTCCACGCGATCCGGAAACCTGCTTGCAGCGCGACCGAGGGGGCATTTCGATCGCGATGAGCGCGGAACCGTAACTCGCCTGTCCAGCTCCCTTGAGAGATCTAGAACCCTGTGCTGAGCGCGCCACGGGGGGCTATCCAGCTCTCTCCTGCGAGCTAGATCCCTCAAAACGTTCAAAACCCGTCCAGCTCTCCCTACTTCAAGAGGCGCGCGCGAAACTGGCGCGCCGTACGGTTCAGAGTGAACGCCCTGGCCTCCCGGCCGGGGCGTTCGCGCTTTGCCCGTGAGGTTCAGGCCACCCTCCGCGCCACATGCGGGGTGACCTCGAGCTCGATTCCCGCGAGGGCCAGCATCTCGACCAGCGCATCACTCGAGAACTTGTCGACCTTCGCCCGCATGAGATCGCTGATCCGCGGCTGGCTCACGCCCAGCAGCCGTGCGGCTGCCGCCTGCGTGAGCTTGCGCGCCCGGACGATCCGGATCAGTTCCGCCATGAGCCGCGCCCGCAGCTGCAGGCTGGCCGATTCCAGCGGCAAGAAGCCGAGGTCGGCGAAGACGTTGCCGTTCGCCTTGGTGGTGCGGTGGGTGCGGGTGCGGGGGCGCTTGGAAGTCGGGGTGGCGCGGGGCATGAGGGCTCCTTCACTCGGTGATGGACCGTCGGAT
>JBIIJH010000153.1:0-5925 GCA_044233905.1 Phycisphaerales bacterium | reverse complement strand
AAGGGGATGCCCGCGCCCGAGTTCCTTCGCTTCATGGCGGCCGACGGCAAGACCGAGCTCTACGGCATCCTCTACAAGCCCGCGGGGTTCGATCCGTCGCGCAAGTATCCGCTGGTGATCGATGCTTACGGCGGTCCGCTCATCGCCTCGGTCTCGCCGCGCTTCGGCACGCAGGAGGCGCAGACGGGCCTGGGCGTCCTCATCGCCAAGGTCGACAACCGCGGCACACCCGGGCGCGGCAAGGCGTTCGAGTCGGCCACGTACCTGCAGCTCGGCGGCCCCGACGTCGACGACCAGGCGCAGCTGGTGCGCGAGCTCGACAAGCGTCCGTACGTGGACGCGTCGCGCGTGGCCATCATGGGCCACAGCTATGGCGGCTACATGTCGCTGATGGCGGTGCTGCGGTATCCGGAGCTCATCCAGGTGGCGGTGGCCGGCGCGCCGCCCACGGACTGGCGCCAGTACGACACCATCTACACCGAGCGCGTGATGCGCACGCCTGCCGAGAACGAGGCCGGCTATGACGCCGGCAGCGCGGTGAAGCTGGCGCCCGGCCTGAAGGGCAGGGTGCTCCTCCTCCACGGCATGGTGGACGACAACGTGCACCCCTCGAACACCTTCGCCATCGCCCAGGTCTGGCAGCAGTCATCCACGCCGTTCGAGATGATGCTCTTCGCCAATTCCGACCACGGCATCCGCAGCCCCGCCTACGAGGCCGCCAAGTGGAGCTTCATCCTGCGCAATTTCGGCATGTGGAGCCAGCCACCGCTCGGTGCCGCGCCGGACGCGGCGAATGAGCCTGCGAAGCGGGACGTTCCGGACTCGGGCGCCGGCTCCGGTCCGGCCACCGCCCCCAACCGCCCCTGATGCGGCCGCCGCCGCGGAGCCGATGAACCCCGGGTGACCGCCATGACGCTCCCGCCCGACCGAAGCCACGTCCGCACCGAGCACCGCAACCCGGGCTCGATGCACCTGGACACGCTCGATGCGGGCGCGATCGCGGCACTCATGGCGGACGACCATCGCGCGGTTACCGACGCGGTGGCCGCCGCCGCGCCCGCCATCGGGGCGCTCGTCGAGGGCATGGTCCCGAAGTTCCACGAAGGCGGCCGGCTCGTCTACTTCGGCGCGGGCACCAGCGGGCGCCTGGGCGTGCTCGATGCCAGCGAGTGCCCGCCCACGTTCATGAGCGATCCCGGGCAGGTGGTCGGCATCATCGCGGGCGGCGACTCCGCGCTCCGTCGTTCGAGCGAAGGCCGCGAGGACGAATGGGACGGCGCGCGCGCGGAGATCGAGCGGCTCGCCATCGGGCCGCGCGACACGGTGGTCGGCATCGCGGCCGGCGGCACCACGCCGTACCCGCTCGGTGCCCTTCGCATCGCCAAGGAGCGCGGCGCCACCACGGCATTCATCTCCTGCGTGCCCATGGCACGTCCGGCCGACTGCGATCACCTGATCGTCCTCGACACCGGCCCCGAGGTGCTCACCGGCAGCACGCGGCTCAAGGCGGGCAGCGCCACCAAGCTGGCGCTCAACTGCATCACCACCGCGCTCTTCACGCGCCTGGGGAAGGTGCGCGGCAACCTCATGGTGGACCTCGCCGCCACAAACGACAAGCTGGTCGACCGTGCCATCCGCACCGTGCGGCAGTTCGACCCCTCGCTGACGCGCGAGCAGGCGTGGGCACTGCTCGAGGCCAACGGACGCAGCGTGAAGCGTGCCATCGACGTACCCAACTGGCAGCCCACGCTGCGTGGCGAACACGTGCAGCTTCGCCCGATCCGCGCGGACGACCTGGACGCGCTCCACGCCGCCGCGGCCGACCCGCTGGTCTGGGAGCAGCATTCCGAGCGCAATCGCCATGAACGGCCGGTGTTCGAGCGCTTCTTCGCCGGCGCGCTGGAGTGCGGCGGCGGCCTGGTGGCGCTCGACGCCGCGGGCCATGTCATCGGTTCCAGCCGCTACTACGACTGGGATCCCTCCGATCGCTCGGTGGTGATCGGCTACACGTTCCTGGCGCGCGCGCACTGGGGCACCGGCGCCAACCGCGAGATGAAGCGCCTGATGCTCGACCACGCGTTCCGCTGGGCGAAGACCGCCTGGTTCCACGTGAGCCCGGGCAACGTACGCTCGCAGCGCGCGCTCGAGCGCATCGGCGCACGGCTCGACCGCCAGCAGGACGTCTCCGTCGGCGGCGTGATGAGCCCGCGGATGATCTACCGGCTCGATCGGGAATAGGTGGTGGGAACGTCGGTCTCGCCTTTCGGCAGGACAGTTCGCCACTGGGCAATTGCCAGGCGAGGTGCGTCCCATCGTCTGGCAGGACTGTCGACGGCCCTCCCCTTCACCCCCTATTCGTCGGCGGACAGCATGCTCCGAACGTCAGCCAGCATCTGCCGCGCCACT
This sequence comes from Phycisphaerales bacterium, assembly GCA_044233905.1. GTDB lineage: Bacteria > Planctomycetota > Phycisphaerae > Phycisphaerales > SM1A02 > UBA966. The sequence goes on along the minus strand of JBIIJH010000153.1, from coordinate 3,519 downwards.
GCGTCTGCCTCGGAGACGTCCTTCGTTGTCCGCTTCGCAAGCAACTTGATGATTTTGTCCACGTTGTCACCGACCATTCTGTGCGCAGCGCTCACGCGATTCCTGACCGTCTCGGAACCTTGGAGATACAGCGCCTCGTCGAACTCCGTGGGTATAGCCACCTTCTTGAAGGTGTCGTTCACGAACTTCCGGAGATCATCGCGGGAACGCTTGCCGAGGTTCTTGTACCGACCGGTGGTATCAACTTGGTCGCTTTCGTAGAACCGCGCAGTCTCCCGCGAGTCGTCAATGGCTTGGCCGATCTTTCGGACAAGCTCCGGCAGCAGGGCGACCCACGCGTTCGTGCGATCCAGCCACAGCCGCTCTGATCGTGCAATGGTCGATGATCTCCCCTGGACGATCGGCGTGAGGTCGATCCAGGCGGGCGACTTCATTCCGCACGCTGCAGCTGCTGTGTCCTTGCTGTCGCAAATCGCCACGGCGAATCCGATGTCCTTGGCGAACTTGGTGTCCATGTTGAGAACCGTGGTGCCGGAGTCGATTCGGACATCCGTGTCGGACTTTGAACTGGCGGACACCTTTCCATCCGTGCTCTCCCACACTTCCGCGGACTGGTCGAATATGGCGTCCACCAGTACCGGGGACCTGCCCGTGAACGATGCGGCATTCTTTATCTTCGCGATGGTGGCCGATGCCATCTTCGCTGGTACCGGTGTCGGCTTTCCGTCTGGCCCGGTGCTCCAAATCACGGATCCGCCGCATGTCCCCGTCGGTTTGGCGACTGCTTGCTTGCATGAGAACGGAATCCAGGAAGCCGCGCTGAACGCTTGTCCGTACCAGGCGATCACCCGAGTCCCCTTGCGCTGTGCTTCGAGCAGGACTTCGACGATTTTCTCCCCTTCGGGAACGATCCCTCCGGGGCTCTCGACCTCCAGCATCACCACGGTGCACCCCTGCGACTTCGCCCGTTCGAGGACGTCCTTCACGGCCTTCGCGTCAAATCCCTTTGGCGCGGTATCACCGGCTGAGTACCCGACCGTTCCCTCGAGTGTTGCAAACCCGATGCGATCAGTGGTCTTGCTGCCCGGCTGATCCACCGGTTGTGGCGCGTACCGAGCGGGTGCGATGAAAGTGGCGCACAGCGCCGACAGTGCAAGTAGTTTCCCGAGCATGAGGGCAGAATAATCCGCTTCTGCCGTTTCCATCGATTATTTCCTCAACTTTCGACGGCCCGCAGCAGCGTTATGCCAGACATTTCTGGCGCTCAGCTCCAAAAACACGAAGGGCCCCGCATGCGCGGAGCCCTTCGGGAGTCACTCGTTTCGCGAGCGTCTATCGGTCTCGATCAGCCGAGATCATGGCCGGCGTCAGCCAACCATGGCCGGCGTCAGCCAACCATGGCCTGCATCAGCCAACCATGGCCTGCATCAGCCAACCATGGCCTTGAGGGCCTTCATCGGGCGAACCTTGATCTTCCGCGTGGCGGGCTTCGCCTTCACGGTCATCATCTCGCCGGGCTTGAAGGGGTTGGCCTTCTCGTAGGCCTTGGTCGCGGGCTTGTTGATGACCATGATCTTCATCATGCCGTGCACGACGAAGACGCCGGAGCCCTTCTTGCTCAGGTCCTTCTTCATGATGTTGCCGAGCTCTTCGAACACGGCGACGACCTGCTTGCGGGGAAGCTTGGTCTTCTCGGCGATCATCTTGAGCGTCTCGCCCTTGCTGCGGGGCTTGGTTGCGGTGGCCATCCTGACATCCTTTCTGCCGGGGTGTCCTATTCCTAAGCGGACACGCCCGAATGCTTGCGAAACCGGGCTCACTGCCCAGAACGGCGGTGAAGATAGGGGTTTTTTCGGCGGACGCAAGGGGTAACGCGCCGCCGTGTAGCGTTTTTCTGCCGTTTTGTCACATTTCCCCCGCTTTCAGGGGGTTACCTGAGGGTCCGGGAGGGTTTGGGCGCCTTCTCAGCCGGAAACAGGCCGTCTGGCGGAAAGGGTTCGGTGGCCCCGGGGACCGTCGGGCGCCGGGGCGGCCGCACGCCGTTCCGGGCACGGGCACTGCAAGCCCGCCGTGCCACGTGTGCACGGTGCCTGCGCATGACTTCCGCTCGATCGATCCGTGCGCCGACTCAGAGCTTCGCAGACCCCTCGGTGGGACGACCCACCGAGTGGTACTCGAATCCTTCGTGCGCCATCTGCGAGGGCCGGAACAGGTTGCGGCCGTCAAAGATCACCGCGTGCTTCAGGCGGCGCTTGATGTCCGCGAAGTCCGGCGAGCGGAACTCGTTCCACTCGGTGCAGATGACGAGCGCATCGGCGCCATCGAGCGCCGCGTACATGTCCTTCGCCTGCGGGATGCCCGGGTGCTCGTGCGCCAGGTTCTCCAAGGCAACGGGGTCGTACGCCACCACCTTCGCGCCGGCCTTGATGGCGTGCTGCATCAGCGCGATCGCCGGGGCCTCGCGGATGTCGTCGGTGCGCGGCTTGAACGCCACGCCCCAGAAGGCGAGCGTGCGGCCCTTCAGCCCGGCATCGCCGAAGCGCTTCTCGATCTTCTTCCAGAAGTGCCCGCGCTGGTCCTGGTTCACCACGTGCACCGCGGCGTTGAGCTTGCAGTCGAAGCCCTTGGCGCGGCCCATGCCCACCACCGCCTGCGTGTCCTTCGGGAAGCAGCTGCCGCCGTAGCCGAGGCCGGGGTAGAGGAACTGGTTCCCGATGCGCTTGTCGGCGCACATGCCCTCGCGCACGGCGGACACGTCCGCGCCCATGAATTCGCAGAGGTTCGCGATCTCGTTGATGAAGGAGATCTTCGCCGCCAGCATGGCATTCGAGGCGTACTTCACCATCTCCGCGCTGCGGACATCCATCAGGTAGATGGGGTTGCCGTTGCGGACGAAGGGCTCGTAGAGCTCGCGCATGGCGGTGGCAGCTTCCTCGCTCTCGATGCCGCAGACGATGCGGTCGGGCTTCATGAAGTCGTTGATCGCATCGCCTTCCTTCAGGAACTCCGGGTTGTCGGCGATGTGGAAGGGCACCTTGGTCAGGCTGCGGATCAGGTCCCGCACGGCGTGGCTGGTGCCCACGGGCACCGTGCTCTTCACCACCACGGTCTTCGGCTTCGCGGTCGGGCCGATGGCCTCGAGCGCCGCAGCGATGTCGCGCGCCACGGAGAGGACGTACTGCAGGTCCGCGCTGCCGTCCTCGTCGCTCGGCGTGCCCACGCAGATGAAGATGGTGTCGGCGTGCCGGTATGCCTCCATCTTGTCGAGCGTGAACGTGATGCGGCCGCTCTTGATGTTCTGCTGGAGCATCTCGCTCAGGCCGGGCTCGTAGATCGGGCTCTCGCCACGCTTGAGCTTCTCGATCTTGCGGGCGTCTACGTCGAGGCAGGTGACGTGGTTGCCCGTCTCCGCAAAGCACGCGCCCGTGACGAGTCCGACGTAACCGGTGCCGACCATGGTGAGCTTCATGTTCCGCTGATCTCCTGTGTGGCCCGCCGGAGCGCGCCGATGTGGATTCG
>JBIIJH010000152.1:0-5928 GCA_044233905.1 Phycisphaerales bacterium | reverse complement strand
TTGATGCGCGGTACGTCGCGGTCGAGCATCACGTGCATGCCGGTGAGGGCGCCCTTGAAGACCACCGCCTGGCGGGGGAGCTCCGTGGACCAGCGCTTGGTGTTGCGAAGCTTCTCCTCGCAGAACTCCAGGCGCCGCTGCGCGCGCTCGAGCGCCTTGCGCTCGTCGACGACGCTTGGGCGAGCCTCGGGCGTTGCCTTGATCTCCTGCTTGCGGAAGAGCGCGCTCTTGCACTCCACCACCTTGTCCTGCGCCTTGCGGATCTGCTTGCGCCAGGTGTCCGGGCGATCGGACTCCAGCCACGCCAGCGTCCGCTCGATGTCGCCCTCGGCTTCCTCGAGCGCCAGCCCGAAGGTCTCCGCTGCCTCGATCAGCTGCGCGCGGAAGCGCTCGATGGTCTCGACGTCGGCAACCTTGACCTGTTCGCTCATGGACGGCTCGCGATTGCGGTGCGCGGATCAGCGCGGATCAGCGCGGTTCAGCGACGATCCGCATTGATCAGCGCTGGTTGAGGTACGCCTCGGCCGCATCGGCCTTGCGCAGGAGGTAGGGAACGTGCTGCTCCGCGGCCTTGCTGAACTTCTGCAGGACGCGGACCGTGGTCTCGAACTCCTCGCTGAACTTCGCCTGCTCCTGGTCGCGCCAGGTCTGCGAGAGCGTGGCCATGCGCGCATTCAGCGCGCCGGTCTGCTGCTGGAGGTCCATGGAGAACTTCTTGAGGTCCTGCGCGAAGCGGCGGAGCTCTCCGGGGTCGACGACTGCCTTTGCCATGGTGCGCTGTCCTTTCGGGCGTGCGTGCTGCTCGGAGAATCGGACCGTCCGTCAGTGAGGGTTCGCTGCCGGGGCGGGCGGGGTTGCGGGCTTCTCGGCACTGGCGGCGCTTGGCGTGCCGGTTGCCGCCTGCTCCTTCTCCATGGCCACCACTTCGGCGGTGGAGTCCGGATACACGAGCTTCGCCTGGATGATGCCGTCGCCGATGCCCACGAGCGCCCAGCCGGCAATCAGGCCGGCGCAGACCGCTTCCTTGGAATCGACCCAGAGCTTCCAGCCGAACTCGCCGACGCGCTGCAGGTAGCGGTGCTCCATGGCGGTGAAGAACGCGGCGCCGATCCACATCATGACGGTGGATTCGGGCGGCAGCACCGCGCCGAGGCCGATGCCGACGGCCGAGATCGGGAACTTGCCCCGGGTCCGCATGCGCAGCGCCTCGAAGACGATGGCGATGAGCGCGCCGGCCAGCATGGCCCACGCCGCGGACACCGGCAGCACGCCCCACAGCTTGGCGATGCCGTCGACCCCCGTCTGGATGGTGGCGCCGGTCGATTGGCCCATGCCCTCGATCACCTTGGAGATGGCGGCCCACTGGATGGCGCCGGGCACGCCCCAGCTCTGCGTGATGTGCTGCTCGACCGTCACGCCGTCCTGCCGGTTGGAGAGGAACAGCACGTAGAAGAGCGGGGTGGAGGCGAGTGCGCCGGCCACGATGCCGATGCAGTGGCCCCACGCCTGCTGGCGCGGCTTGGCGCCGAGCATGTAGCCCGGCTTGATGTCCATCAGCAGGTTGGACGCGTTGGACGCCACTTCCGTCGTCACGCCCGCGGTCATCAGGTTGGTGCCCGGGTTGGTGGGCTGGATGGCGCCGAAGGTGAACTGCGTGATCTTGGAGAGCGAGCCCGTGGGCGTGGTGGAGGTGAGCGCCGTGGCGTTGGCGGCGATCAGCGTCAGCAGGATGATCATCGGGATCGACAGCGCGCCGAGCCAGATGCTGACGCCGAACCACTCGTGGTTCAGCCAGATGATGACCGCGGAGACGAGCGGGACGCCCACGAAGCTGACCCAGAGCGGGAGCTCGATGTGCTTCACGCAGTCCTCGCCGTCCTTCTTGCGGTTGAAGATGCCTCCGAACGCGGACAGCAGGAGCTTGGGCTTCGCGAAGAGCCCGAACATGGAGGCCGTGACCATCATGGAGACGCCCCACCAGAGGCACCACGACTGCGTGAGCCACGCCCGACCGAAGACCGCCTGCGCCATGTCGTAGGTGCCGTCGGCCTGCACGATCTTGGCGAAGTTCTTCGGGACGATCTCGCCGTACTTGATCATCATGGGCGCAAGCACCAGGTAGTTGGTGACCATGCCGATCAGCAGGCTGTTGGCGATGCGCATGCCCATGAGGCCGCCGGCGCCCACCATGGAGAGGTCGAACATGACCTGCATGCCGAGCTTGTTCGCCGAGATTCCCGCAATGTTCGGGAACCAGCCGGTGGCCTTCGCCTCGGCCTTGTAGAGCCATGTGTCGAGGCGCTCGGGAATCTTCCAGAGGCCGTCCTTCGCCTTGGCGGTGCCGAGCGCGGAGATCTGGAGGATGGACATGTAGCCCTCCGCCACCATGAACTGGAGTCCGGCGCCGATGCCCGCCGCCCATGCGAGGGCCTTCGCCTTGAAGACGCCGTCGCCCACGCCCTTCTCGGTCGCGTGGTCGGGGTGGGGGATGGGCATCCCGGCCGCGTCCAGGTTGCGCGTACCGCCCGCGGGCGCGTGCGGGTACAGCGAGTCGAGCACCACCGCGCAGGCGCGGCCCTCGGGGAAGGGCTGCTGCTCGTCATTGATGAAGCGGCGCTTCATCGGGAACGCCACCAGCACGCCCAGCAGGCTGGCGATGACGTTCCACAGGAGGATCTTGTGCCACTCGAGCACCGTGTCGGTGACGAACATGTACGCCATCAGCGCGCTGATGAGCGGTCCGGTCATGTAGCCGGCGGCGGTGGCCACCGACTGCACGGCGTTGTTCTCCAGGATCGTCATGTCCTTGGAGATCTGCAGCCGCGAGAGTGTCCGGAACATCACGAAGCTCAGGATGACGCTCGTCACGCCCACGCCGAGCGTCCATCCCGTCTTGGCGCCGATGTACAGGTTGGTGGCGCTCAGGATGCCGCCCAGCATGAATCCGGTGAGGGCCGAGCGGATGGTCAGCTGCGGCATGTTCCCGCGGTAGATGTTCTCGAGCCACCAGCGATCCTTTTCGGCGCGGGTCCAGGTGCGGGTCTGTTCGTCGGTGAGGTGTGGGAGTGCCATGGTGATGGGGGCGGCGGGCGGCCGCGGGGCAAAGGTTAGCGGCGGGGGTAGGCTGCTGCGCATGGAGACGCGTCGCGCCATCGCCCCGCCGACCGCCGCGTTGCCGCTGCGCGCGCCCGGTCCGGCGCCGGCCGTGTTTCTGCCGGCGTTCCGCCGGGGATTGGCGGGCCTTCGGCATGGCTTCGTGGCGCTGGTCCTGGGGGTCACGCTGGTGGTTGCCCTTCGGGTACCGGGCGAGATGGCCCAGGCGCGCTCGATGCGGCAGATCGGGGAGTTGGTGCGTGTGTTCCAGGAAAACGCTGCCGAGTTCGAGCCGGGCGCATCGCGCGGGCGGGGGCCGGACCTCGAGGCGCTTGCCGCTGGCGAGGGCGATTTCGTGACCTCCTGCTGCATGCCGTGGCTTCTCGAACTCCTGGTGATTGCGCCGGTCTTCGCCGGGCTTTCCATCGCGGCCGCGCGGGCGGCCGAGGGCCAGGGGGGTCTCGGTGACCTGCTGGCCGGCTTCGCGCGGTGGGCACCGGTGGTGCTTTCGTCGTTCATCATCCTGCTGGCGGGGACGGGCCTCCCCGTGGCGGCATTCCTCTGCTCGATTGCTGCGAGCGTGGTGGCGTTCTCGCGCCACGTGCCGTCCGATGGCGCCCCGGCATCGGTGCTGGCGGTGGGGGCTTCGTGCGGCGGGGTGCTGCTGCTGGCGCTGGTGCTGCCGATCCTCTGGATCTCCGCACGCCTCTGGTTCGCGCCGCTGCGCGCTGCGGACATCGATCGTCCGGCATGCAACGGGCTTGACGCCGTGAAGTGGTCATGGCGGGCCACGGGCCGCGTGCAGTGGCCGCTCTTCGCGCTGGCGGTGGTGGCGGCGGTCGTTGGGTCCGCGGCGGCTGCCACCGCTGCGGAGATCGCCGCGCGCACCGCTCCGCGCGGCGGTGATCCGTCCATCGCCATGCAGGTGGCGACATCATCGGTGGCCTGGATGCTTGTGCTGCCCGGCTTCGTGGCCGTGATCGGCGCGGCATACGCCATCGTGGCGGAATCTCACGAGGCGGCCGTGCCGCCGATCTGTCCCGGCACTGCGCCGGGAACTGGAGGAATGGCAGGATGACCGGACCGCTCGGAGACCTCGAACGCGCGAACTACCCCATGGATCCGGCCTCGCTCCGCAAGCGTCGCTTCCTGATAGTGGGCAGTTGGCTGCTGCTTTCGGTGTGGGAGGCGGTGCCGATCTACCTGGCGTTCATGAAGCACTCGGACAACCCGAGCCCCGAGGTGGCCACGGCGCTCGCGGCGTCGCTCTGCTGGCTGCCGGTCATCGGCACCGCGGCGGCGGTGATGGCGTCGGTGTGGGCGTGGGGCGTCGCGTGGTGGATGGCGGTGGCCATGTATCTGGGGCCGAAGGTGGTCCTGCTGTTCGCGATCCGCACCATCGTGCGTCGCTCCGTGAAGCCCTGAAGCCCTGAATCCCTGAACGACAGCGCGCGCCCCGGTCAAGGGGCGCGCGCCGTGATCGTGTCGTGATGTTGCCGCACCGTGCAGTGCGCGTCGCGGCTTACTCCTCGCCGCCCTCTTCCTGGTCCAGGAAGCTCTGCAGGCGCTGCCGGCGCACCGGGTGCTGCAGCTTGCGAATGGCCTTGTTCTCCACCTGGCGCACGCGCTCGCGGGTGACCTTGAAGATGCGGCCCACTTCCTCGAGGGTGTAGGTGTAGCCGTCGCCGATGCCGTAGCGGAGCTTCAGGATCTCGCGCTCGCGGTAGGTGAGGGTGCGCAGGACATCGTTGATCCGCTGGCGCAGGAGCTCGCTGGAGGCGGCCTCGTGCGGGCTGGACTGGCGCTCGTCCTCGATGAAGTCGCCGAAGTGGCTGTCCTCGCTCTCGCCGACCGGGCGGTCGAGCGAGATCGGGTGACGGCTCACCTTCATGACGCGGCGGGTCTCCTCGATCGGCATCTTCGCGCGGAGCGCGATCTCCTCGACCGTGGGCTCGCGACCCAGTTCCTGCAGCAGGTGCTTCTGGATGGTGCGCAGCTTCGACATCGTCTCGATCATGTGCACCGGCACGCGGATGGTGCGGGCATGGTCGGCGATGGCGCGGGTGATGGCCTGGCGGATCCACCAGGTGGCGTAGGTGCTGAACTTGTAGCCGCGCTTGTACTCGTACTTGTCCACCGCGCGCATCAGGCCGGTGTTGCCTTCCTGGATGATGTCGAGGAAGGGCAGGCCGCGGTTGCGGTACTTCTTGGCGATGGAGACCACCAGGCGCAGGTTGCCGCCCGAGAGGTCGCGCTTGGCCTGCTCGTACTCCAGGAACGCGCGCTCGATGCGGCGCACGCGCCCGTCGAGTGCCTCGGCGTTCTCGAGCACCATGCTGCGCAGGCCGTCCACCTCGTCGTTCATGACCTGGACGTCTTCCGGGTCGAAGCGCTCGGGGTGCTTCTCGGCCTTCTTGAGCTGGTGCTGGATCTCCTTGACCTTCTTGTCGAGGCCCTGCAGCTTGCGCAGGAGCGGCTGGATGCGGCTGGTGCGCAGGCAGCATTCCTCGAGGAGCACCGCCACCTTGCGGCGGTTGTGGTCGAACTCCTTCTGGAGCGTGGCGCGCTTGGCCTCGGCGGGCGTGGTGTCGAGCGCCTCGAAGATCTCGCGGTTGCGGTTGAGCAGGCGCTCGATGGTCGGGAGGTTGGCGGGAATGCGCGCCGCGAGGGTCTCCTTGTGGTTCTCCTCGGCGGTCGAGATGCGCATGGTGCGGTCGAAGGGCAGGGTGCCGGCGTGCACCTGCTTCAGGATCTGCACGGCCATCTGCGCCGCGTAGTCGCTGGCGAGCGTGAGCCGGCGGACGCACATGCGCGTGGTCTCGATCTTCTTCGCCA
>JBIIJH010000041.1:0-18368 GCA_044233905.1 Phycisphaerales bacterium | reverse complement strand
GCTGCCCGCGCCGGGCGACGGCGTGCAGACGCAGTGCGACTGCGGCCTCGACCAGCCGTGCAAGCACGTGGCGGCCGCGGCCTACCTCGTGGCCGAGCGCATCGAGGTCGACCCGGTGGTGCTGTTCGCGCTGCGCGGCCTCGACGGCGAGCTGCTGCTCGAGCGCCTGCAGGAGCAGCGGACGCTGCAGACCTCGGGCGTATCGCAGGCGCACGCGACGGCCTCGCACGAGGAGGACACCGGCGGCCTGCCGCCGCTCGAGCAGTGCGTGTCGGACTTCTGGCGACCGGGATCGGACCTCGACTCGGCCGAGTCGGCGCCGATGCCCGAGCACGTGCCGCATGCGATCCTCCGCCGCATGGGGCCGAGCCCGATGGGCGGCAAATTCCCGATGGTCGGGCTGCTCGCGAGCATCTACGACAGCGTGCGCTCCAAGTCGGGCCACGTCGAGTCCGGGCAGGCCTAGCCCGGCCAGTCCTCCGTCGACGCCGCTACTTCCCGTCGCGGCGGTACACGATCCGCAGGCAGTTGCCCGGGGGTACGTACTCGACGGTCGTCATGTAGGCGCGCATCAGCATGATGCCGCGTCCCGAGGGAATCTCGATGTTCTCCTCGGCGGTCGGGTCGGGCACGGAGCCGGGGTCGAAGCCCTCGCCCTCGTCGGTCACCTCGAGCCGGACGTGCTCGCCGTCGATCACGCAGAGCACGGTCACGCGCTTGTCGGGATTGCCCTTGTTCCCGTGCCGGAAGCCGTTGACGAGCGCCTCCTCGAGCGCGAGCCGGATCGCGAAGGCGGCAGCGTCGTCGTAGGCGTGCGCGTGCAGCGCGGCCGAGACCTCCGACTGCAGGCGCTCGATCGACTCGCGCTGCTCGTACAGGACCCACGTCTGCTCGAAGCGGCCGGCGCCGGCCTGGGGTTGTGGGGTGGATCCCATGGGCGGGTCCTCGGCGACGGGGGCGTCAGTGGCTCGCGACCAGGCTCGCCTTCGCGGCGGCCACGTCCTTCTCGATCCGCAGCACGCGGTTGAGCTTGGTGATCTCGAAGATCTGCAGGATCGGCGTGCTGATGTCGCAGAGCCGGAGCTGGCCGTCCTTCGCCTTGACGCGGTTCATGACGGTCAGCAGTGTGCCGAGCGCGGCGGACGAGAGGTGCTCCACGCCGCGGAAGCTCACGATGATCCGCGGGCGCGGGGTCTCGTCGACCAGCTTGGTCAGCTCGTTGCCGATGATCCGGATCACGACCTCGTCGATGATGTGCTTCTCGGAGAACTCAACGCGCGTGCAGTCGGATTCCCGGGCGACGGTGACGTAGGTCTGCTGCTGTGCCATCGGCCAAAGTGTAACCCGCTCGGACGGCGGGGAAAAGAAAGCGTCGGGAGCCGAGGGCTCCCGACGCGGGGTGTCGGTCGATCAGTCGGGGCGGGTTAGAAGCCCGCGCCCGGGGCGAGCTGCTGGCGCAGCCCCGGGAAGAGCGCATCCTCCTGCTCCTGCTGGATGATGATCTCGGGGCGGATCATCAGGAGGAGCGACTTCTCTTCCTTCGAGATGATGCGGTTGGTGAAGAAGCGGTTGACCACCGGGATCTTCGACAGGAGGGGCACGCCCACCTCGATCTCGAGCTCGGTCACGTCACGCTGACCGCCGAGGAGGATGGTGCCCTTGTCCGGCACGGTGACCGTGGTGTTGATCTGGGTGCCGGTGACCTGGGGCAGCTGGATCGTGCCTTCGAAGTTCGCGGCACGGCCGCCACCGCCACCCGCGCCGCCGCCGCCGCCGGCAGCACCGGTGATGGTCTGGCTTTCGAACTTCGGGTTCTGGTTCAGGCCGAACAGCACCGTCATGGTGACGTAACGGCGGTCGCCCGAGATGCAGGCCTCGACGTCGAGCACGAAGCCGACAAGCAGGTTGCTGATGATCGGCGAGAACGCACCCGAGTTGTCACCCGTGACCGGGACCAGGTTGGACACGTAGGAGATCACGCGGGCCACGCTGATCCACGAACGCTGGCAGTTGTAGAGCGTCAGGCGCGGTGCGGTGAGCACCACGTTGCGCTGGTCGGCCTGCGTGGCGGTGATCAGGAGGTCCACCTGGACGTCGTCGAGGTAGGTGAAGCCGGTGGTGAGCACCGGGTTCGCCACTGCGGCGATGCCGAAGGGGTTGAGGCCCGCGGCGGCGAGCTGGTTCACGAGCGGCAGGCCTTCCTGCTGAACGTTGACCGCAGACACTTCGCCCTTCTGGACGCCGATCTGCTGCACCGGAACGGACGAGCCGTAGGTGATGTCCTGGCCGAAGCCGGGAGGCAGGTCGCCCTGGTTCGTCGGGAAGCCGGTGCCGCCGATGGGCTGGTTGGCGCCATCGGTGTTGCCGCTGCCGAAGATCACGGGGTTCTTCAGGCGGCCCGCGGCGGTCTCGCCCGTGCCCGTTCCGGGCCGTCCGGCCTGGTAGAAGAAGTCGCGGAGCTGGAAGTTCGGATCCACCGCGCGGGCGGCCGACCACATGCGGTCGTTGGAGTTGAAGTACAGGTCGAAGTCGATGCCGATCTGCTCGAAGAAGTCGAGCGAGATCTGGACGACGCGGCCTTCGATGTTGATCTGGAGTGCCCGGATCGCGCGCAGCTGCTGGAGCAGGCCCTCGATGTCGCGGTGCGCCGAGGGCGAAGCCGTGACGATGAGGTTGCGGTTGAACTCCGCGATGCGGTCGGTGCCCTGGCCGCGCTCTTCCCAGTTGGCGCTGACCTGGTCGTAGATGAGCTGCTTCAGCTGGTCGAGCAGTTCCGCGGGGTCGCCGCGCTCGGGGGCCTGGCCGGGGTTGCCGAACGGCGAACCGCCGCCGCCGCCACCGCCACCACCGCCGCCGCCACCACCGCCACCGCCACCGAAGCCACCACCGCCACCACCGCCACCGCCCATGCCGCCACCCGCACCGCCACCACCGGCACCGCCGCCGCCGGTCTGGACGGCCTGGTTCAGGTTGAACTCGGGGGCGTTGTCGAAGTCGGGGGCACGGAACAGGAGATCGCGCACGTCGTAGACGAACGTGATCTGCTTCTTCTGCACGCCGGCCTTCGTGGTGATGACCACGATGCCGTCCTGCACGTCGAAGGCCAGCGGCTCGCTCGGGGGAGCGTCGCCGTTCTTGGAGACCACTGCCTCCAGGACGCGCTTGATGGCCGACTCCATGTTGGAGCTGCCGAGATCAAGGGTCACTGCGGTCTGCTCGGGCTCGAGGCCCACTTCCTTGAGCTGCGCCCAGTCGACGAGGAAGTCGACCTTGGTCTGGTTCTTGAAGTAGTCGCACGCCTGCTCGAGGGTCGGGCCGGTCGAGAACGGCACCGGGAGCGTGGTGGACTGGAGCTTGTTCCAGGTCGGGATGTTGACCTCGGCCTCGCGGTAGCCGCTGGCGCCGTAGTCGGGCTCGCGGACGCGGCGGTCGCTCAGCTCCTGCCAGTCCTCGGGGTAGGTGACCAGCGCGTTGGTCGAGCGCGGGCCGGGGCCCGACACATTGACGTGCGGGGGCACGGTGGCCTCGAGGGCCTCGTCGTTGAGGCGCGAGTAGCCGTACGAGCGGCGCTTCTGCGTCTCCGCGTAACGCACGTACATCTCGGTGGTGTGCAGCGCGTCGCGCAGGGTCAGTGCGGCGGAGTTGTTCGGGTCGAGCGCGAGGGCGCTGTCGAGGACCTGCAGGGCCTCGGTGTACTTCTGCTGCATCTGCAGCTTGCGCACGTTGAGGAGGATCTCGTTGACGCGCTTCGTGCGGTTCTCCGCCTCGGTGCGCTGCGCGGTGGCGGTCTGCTCGCCCTGCGAGGTGCGGGCCTGCTGGTCGGTGGCCAGCTTGTGCTGACGCGACTCTTCGCCGATCTGGTCGACGAGCTTCTCCGACTCGGCGGACATCTGCTCGAACTCGGCGGCGCCGAGGACGTTGCGGGCCAGGTCGAGGCGGGTGCGCGCGGTCACGGCGGCAAGCTTCGCCTGGTCGTAATCCTGCTGGGCCAGGAGACCCTGGGCGCGCTTGATGTCGGCGGTGAACTGCGCGGTGGCCTGCTGGCGGCGGACCTCGCGGTCGCTCGACACGCTGCCGATGACGGTGCCGCCCTCGAGCATGGCCTGGGCGCGGGCGCGCTCGCGCGTTGCTTCCTCGTCGCCGGGGAGGAACTGCAGGAGCGTGGACCAGCCGTTGGCGGCCTGCGACCACTCGCCCTTCTTCATCGCTGCCTGCGCGGCGGTGCGGATCTGCTCGGCGTTGACGGCGACCTCGCCGTCGTTCTTGCCGGCGGCAGACTTCTTGGGTTCCACCTTGGGCTCAGCCTTCGTGGGCTCGGCCTGCTTCGGAGCGGGAGCGGGCGTCTCCGGTTCGTCGGCGGCGGGAGCGTCCTGCTTGGGCTCCTCGGCAGCGGGGTCGTCCATCGCCGGCTCCTCCGGCGGATCCGTCGGATCCTGCGCCTTCGCAGCGGCATGGGCCGGCGCGGCAATTGCCATCGGAAGCACGGCGGTCACGCCGAACATCGCGACGACGAGCGTCGTCTGGAGAGCGTGGGAAGAGCACACGAACAGGGCGCTCAGCGGACGGACAGATCCATTCATCTCTTCACGGGGCATGTCTGCTCCTAGGAACCTGCAGGCAGTGGCCTGCACGCGGACAACGACGGAAACGCCGCCAGGCGGCGCAATAGCCAAAGCAACTCCAACCAAGCAACTCCAACCAAGCAACACCTTCGGACGCGGTTGTCCGGAGGATCGACCCACATCCCGAATTTCGGCGATGCCGATCCTCAGGCAGAGGGGACGGGGAGGCTACCCTCGCCCCGTAAGTCGTGCAAAGGAGGGGTTCAGGGGTGGAAAACCCGTCAGGTGCTGCTGCCCGGGCGAACCTCGCTACACTCCGACCCTCGATGCCCAGCCACACCGAGACCATCCGCTGCCGGCTCGCACTCGAAGACGGAACGGTCTTCCATGGCCGCGCGTTCGGTCTTTGTACGGATGGTGCCACTGCCGGCGGAGAAGTGGTGTTCAACACCGCCATGTGCGGGTATCAGGAAGCGATCACCGATCCGTCCTACACCGGGCAGATCCTGACGATGACCGCGCCGGAAATGGGCAACTACGGCGTGGCCACCGAGGACGGCGAGAGCCGCTCCGCCGCCGTGGCCGGCTTCGTCGTCCGCGAGGCGATCCCGGAGCCGAGCAACCATCGCGCGGTCGCCGGACTCTCCGAGTGGCTCGCCAAGAGCGGGGTCATCGGCATCGAGGGAATCGACACGCGTGCGCTGGTCCGGATCCTCCGCATCAAGGGCGCGCTCCGCGGCATCCTCTTCGTGGGCACCGCGAAGACCGACGAGGAGCTGGTGGCCATGGCCAAGGCCCTGCCCTCGATGGCCGGCCAGAACCTCGCCGGCTGCGTGAGCCCGGCGTCCGGCAGCACGTGGCGCGAGGGCCTGGGTGAATGGACGCTGCGCGGCCAGCCGCGCGCCGGACGCACCTTCAAGGTGGTGGCGCTCGACTGCGGCGCCAAGCACAACATCTACCGCAACCTCGCCGAGCGCGGCTGCGACATCGAGGTGGTGCCGCACGACCTGAGCGCCGCGGAGATCCGCGCGCGCAAGCCAGATGGGCTCTTCATCTCCAACGGCCCCGGCGACCCGGCGGCGGTGGAACGCACCATCGCCACGCTCCGCGAGATCGCCGGCGAGGTGCCGACCTTCGGCATCTGCCTCGGCCACCAGCTCCTGGCGCTCGCGCTCGGCGCCAAGACGTGGAAGCTCAAGTTCGGCCATCGCGGCGCGAACCAGCCGGTGCGCAACCTGCTGACGGGCCGCGTGGAGATCACCAGCCAGAACCACGGCTTCTGCGTGGACGAGGAATCGCTCCGCACGGTGGGCGGCGAGCCCACGCACATGCACCTGAACGATGGCACGCTGGCCGGCTTCCGCCACACCTCGAAGCCGATCTTCAGCGTGCAGTACCACCCCGAGGCATCGCCCGGGCCGCACGACAGCGCGTACCTCTTCGACTGCTTCGTCACCATGATGCAGACGCGCCGGCCGATCACCGCCGCCGACATGGAAGCGGCGCAGCGCACGCTGGCCGCGGTGTGACGAGCCGCTCATGAGCCTGTTCGCTTCCGGAGACCGCACCGTGAGCCTGCTTGCGCAGGTGGCGGTGGAGCGGTCCGTCGATCGCTATCCCGACGGGCTCACGTATGCGGTGCCACCGGCGCTTGCCGACCTGCGCGCCGGCGAGCACGTGCGCGTGCCGCTCGGGCGCGGCGACTCGTCGGTGGAGGGCATGGTGGTGCGCGTGATGCCGGCCGATGCCGCGTCGAACGTGCCGCTCGCCAAGCTCAAGTTCATCGAGGGACGCTCGACCGCCGCGCCGCCGATGCCCGCGCAGCTGGTGGAGCTCGCGCAGTGGATCTCCTCGTACTACGTCTGCCCGGTGGGCATGACGCTTGCGTCCATGACGCCCTCGGCGGTGAAGCGCGGCGTGGGCACGGTGACGCGCACGTTCGTCGACCTTGCCGACGGCTGGGAAGACGCGATGCGTGCGGCGAAGCGGGTCACGCCGCAGCAGAGGCGCGTGGTGGAGGCACTGCGGACGGCTGCACCGGGCGAACGTCCGATGGACGTGCGCGACCTGGCGGAGCGCGCGGGGCTCGGCACCCCGGAGCCCGTGAAACGCCTTGTTTCCTCGGGAATCCTGACATCCGAGCGCCGCACCAGCGTGGAGGCCGAGTGGCGTTCCGAGCGCGCCGGCGCGGGCGCCATGCCCGAGCTCACGCCCGCGCAGCGCACCGTGGTGGATGAGGTGCGCGCCACGCTGAACGGCGGCTTCTCGCAGCACCTCCTCTTCGGCGTGACGGGCGCGGGCAAGACCGAGGTCTACATGCGGCTCATCGCGGAGACGCTCGCCGCCGGACGCACCGCGCTCGTGCTGGTGCCCGAGATCGCGCTCACGCCGCAGACGGGCGGCCGGCTCCTGGCGCGCTTCCCGCACGAGCGCGTGGCCATCCTCCACAGCGGACTCACTGCCGCGCAGCGCAATCAGCAGTGGAACATGGTTTCGAGCGGGCAGGTACGCCTGGTGATGGGCGCGCGGAGCGCGGTGTTCGCGCCGATCCCCGACGGGCAGCTCGGCCTGGTGGTGGTGGACGAGGAGCACGACGGCAGCTACAAGCAGGACCAGATGCCGCGCTACCACGGCCGCGACGTGGCGATCCGGCGCGCGCAGCTCGCCCAGTGCCCGATCGTGATGGGCAGTGCGACGCCGAGCCTCGAGAGCTGGTTCAACGCGACCGAACGCAGGACAAGCGCACTCCACGTGCTGCGCGAGCGCGCGCCGGGGCTTCGGCTGCCCCACGTGGAAGTGGTGGATTTTGCCCAAGAACGCAAGCGTTTTCCGGACAACCGCGTGCACCTTCTGGGGCCACGCCTGGCCGGCGCCATCCAGGAGACGCTCGACGCGGGAGCGCAGGTGCTCGTGCTCCTCAACCGCCGCGGCTACGCCAACTGGATCGCGTGCGCGGACCACCGCTGCGGCTGGATGATGCGCTGCGATCGCTGCGACGCCGGGATGATCTGCCACAAGCTGCCGTCCTCGGACGGAGGTGCCGCCACGCAGTACGTGCGGTGCCACCACTGCCAGGGCGAGCAGCGCCTGCCGCGCAACTGCCCCAGCTGCGGCAAGCAGGTCTCGGTGTTCGGGCTGGGAGTGCAGCGCGTCGAGGAGGAGCTCTCGCGGCTCCATCCGTCGCTCGTGGCCGGGCAGACGATGCTCCGCATCGATGCCGACAGCATGCACGACGCCGCCGACTTCCACGACGCACTCGGGCGCTTCGGTCGCGGCGAGGTGAAGCTCCTGGTGGGAACGCAGATGATCGCAAAGGGCCTTGATTTCCCGGGTGTCCGGCTCGTGGGCGTGGTCAACGCCGAC
The DNA here is from genome assembly GCA_044233905.1 of Phycisphaerales bacterium. Lineage (GTDB taxonomy): Bacteria > Planctomycetota > Phycisphaerae > Phycisphaerales > SM1A02 > UBA966. The sequence continues at coordinate 10,443 of JBIIJH010000041.1, read as the reverse complement.
ACTGCGCTCAACCTCCCGGACTTCCGCGCCGCGGAGCGCACCTTCCAGCTGGTGAGCCAGGTGAGCGGCCGGTGCGGACGCGGCGCCGATGCCGGCCGCGCCATCGTGCAGACCTTCCAGCCGGAGGCACCCGCCATCAAGCTGGCCGCGGCGCACGACTTCGAGGCGTTCGCCGCGGAGGAGCTCGCGCTGCGGGCGAAGTTCGGGCTGCCGCCATGGCGCCGGATGGCGCGCGTGGTGGTGCGCGATGCGGACGAGGAGAAGGCGCGCGAACTGGCGGAGGCGCTGGCGCGCGAGCTCTCGGCGACGGTGGGCGACACGGGCATTGCCGTGACCGGACCCATGCCCTGCCCCATCGCGCGCATCGCCGACCGGTGGCGCATGCAGGTGGAGATCAGCGCCCCGAACGCCGCCGTGCTGGGCAAGTACCTGACCGCGGCGCGCAACGCCGGGACCCTGCGGCCGGGCGAGACATACGCCGTGGACGTGGACCCCGTGGCCCTCATGTGACACCCACCGCGCCGCAGCGCAATGGGAAAGCGGAATATCGGCATGGTTCCGCGGGCACTTCCGGCGCACGCCGGAATCACGGTGCTTCCGAGCATCACGGAAACGGCGGTTTCCCCTACAATCCACCGCCTTTCGGCTTTGTCAGGAGCAATCGCCACCATGTCCGACACCTCGGGCCACGAATCCAACAAGAACGCATCGCTCGCCTCCTCCGGGCGGGCCGTCAACGCGTGGAGCCCGGAGTACATCGAACAGATGCACGCCGCGTGGCAGCGCGACCCGGCAGGCGTCGGTGATTCGTGGAACCAGTTCTTCCTCGGGTTCGAGCTCGGCCTCGATCGGCCGGCCGCCGCCGAAGGCATCGCCGCCCCTGCAGTCGGTGCCGACCCCGCGCAGTCGAAGGTGGACGCGCTGGTCGAGGCATACCGCCGGCTCGGCCACCTCGGTGCAACGCTCGACCCGCTGGGCACCGTGCGCCCGATGCCGCAGGAGCTCGCGCTCTCGGAGTTCGGCCTGACGGGCAGCGACCTTCCCAAGACCTTCGGCACCGGCTCGCTGCCCATCGGCGCGCGCGCCACGCTCGCGGACATCGTGGCCTTCCTGCAGAAGGCGTACTGCGGCTCGATCGGTGCGGAGTTCGGATACATCTCGTGCCCGCGCCGTCGCGCGTGGATCGCGGAGCGAGTGGAGGCCGCGGCGCTTGCCGCCGGCCCCGACGCCGCCGCCAAGGACCGCATGCTCGAGAAGCTGGTCGCCGCCGACGGCTTCGAGAACTTCCTGGCGACCCGGTTCATCGGCAAGAAGCGCTTCGGCCTCGAGGGCGGCGAATCGCTGCTGGTGGTGCTCGACGAGGTGCTCGGCAACGCGGCGCGCCACGGCGCAGAGGAATGCGTGCTGGGCATGGCCCACCGCGGCCGCCTGAACGTGCTGCACAACGTGGCCGGCAAGCCGGCGGAGATGATCTTCACCGAGTTCGAGGAGGCGTGGACCACGCACTTCGAGCACGGCGGCGGCGACGTCAAGTACCACCAGGGCTTCACCGGCCCGTACCAGACCGCCGAGGGCGCCACGGTGCGCGTCTCGCTCTGCGCGAACCCGAGCCACCTGGAGTTCGTCGCGGCCGTGGCCACCGGCCGCGCCCGCGCGCGCCAGGAGCGCGTCGCGCGCACGCTCCTCGAGGGCCGCTCCAAGGTGCTGCCGCTCCTGATCCACGGCGACGCTGCACTGCCCGGTCAGGGCGTGGTGGCCGAGACCCTCAACATGGTGGGCCTCGACGGCTACGACGTCGGCGGCACCGTGCACGTGGTCATCAACAACCAGGTGGGCTTCACCACCGACAGCCGCGATTCCTACTGCGGCAACTACTGCACCAACGTGGCGCGCGTCGTCGAGGCGCCCGTCTTCCACGTGAACGGCGGCGAGCCCGAGGCGTGCCTCGTGGCCGCGCGCCTGGCCGCCGAGTGGCGCCGCGAGTTCGGCGAGGACGCCTTCGTCGACATGTGGTGCTGGCGCAAGAACGGCCACAACGAGACCGACGAGCCGAACTTCACGCAGCCGCTCCTCTACAAGCGCGTCCGCGCCGCGAAGCCCGTGGCCGCGCGTTACGCCGAGAAGCTGGCGGCCGAGGGCACCGTCCCCGCCGATGCGCTCGACACCCGCACCAAGGCGCTGTTCGCATCGCTCGATGCCGCGCAGCAGCGCGCGAAGGCGAAGCCCGTGGAGCCCGGCCACCACGCGTTCAACGGCGCATGGAAGGGCATGACCGGCACGTGGAACGACGATCCGGTGGAGACCGGCGTCGCCGCACGCACGCTCAAGTCGCTGGCTGCGCAGCTCGCTTCCATCCCGGACGGATTCGCGGCGCACAAGACGGCGGCGAAGCTCGCCCAGTCGCGTTCGCTCGAGGCGGACGGCCCGGTGGAGTGGGCGCTCGCCGAGCTCCTTGCCTACGCCTCGCTGGTTGAGGAAGGCGACATGGTGCGCATCACGGGCCAGGACGTGAAGCGCGGCACCTTCAGCCATCGCCATGCGACGCTCTTCAACCAGGAGACCGGCGAGGAGTGGTGCGCCATCAAGCACCTCAAGGGTGCGAAGGGCCGCTTCGAGATCTTCAACTCGCCGCTCACCGAGTGCGCGTGCGTCGGCTTCGAATACGGCTACTCGCTGGTCGACCCGAAGGCGCTCGTCATCTGGGAAGCCCAGTTCGGCGACTTCGCCAACGGCGCGCAGGTGATCTTCGACCAGTTCATGGCAGCGGCCGAGGCGAAGTGGTTCCGCTCCTCGGGCCTGACGCTCCTCCTGCCGCACGGCTACGAGGGCCAGGGCCCCGAGCACTCGAGCGCGCGCATGGAGCGATTCCTGCAACTGGCCGCCGAGGACAACATCCAGGTGGTCTATCCATCCACCACCGCGCAGGTCTTCCACGTGCTGCGCCGGCAGATGAAGCGCAGCTTCCGCAAGCCCCTCGTGGTGATGACCCCCAAGAGCATGCTCCGCCTACCCGCGGCGCAGAGCCCGGCGGCGGAACTTGCCCACGGCCAGTTCCAGACCGTGATCGGCGACCCCTCCAAGCCGGATCCCTCCAAGGTGAAGCGCGTGGTGTTCTGCACCGGCAAGCTCTTCCACGAGCTCGACGCGCAGCGCAAGGAGGACGGCAACGCCTCGGTGGCGATCGTGCGCATCGAGCAGCTGACGCCCTTCCCGGCCGACGAGGTCAAGGCGCAGGTCGCCAAGTACCGCGGCGCCGAGGTGACGTGGGCGCAGGAAGAGCCGGAGAACATGGGCGCGTGGGGCTCGATGCTCCAGCAGTTCATGAAGGCCCTCGGCACGGCGCCGACGTACGCCGGACGGCCCGAGCAGGCCAGCCCGGCCGTCGGCAGCCTCAAGCGCCACGGCAAGGAACAGGCGAAGGTGATCGCGTCGGCACTCGACGCGGGAGCCACGAAGAAGACCTCGAACGGACAGCCCCAGCGCAACGCGCACGGAGAATGACATGGTGGACATCGTGGTGCCGAGCCCAGGCGAGTCGATCACCGAGGTGACCCTCGGACAGTGGCACAAGAATGACGGCGACTGGGTGGAGACCGACGAGGTGTTGGTCGACATCGAGAGCGACAAGGCGACCCTCGAGGTGCGCGCCCCGGCAGCGGGCGTGCTGCGCGTCAAGGTGAAGTCCGGCGCCGAGCAGAAGGTGGGCGCGCAGATCGCGGCCATCGACACGGCGGCGGCCAAGCCGGCAAGCGGCGAGGTGGTGGCAGCGGCGCCCGCGAAGGCGACAGCTCCTGCTGCCGAACCGGCGGCGGCTCCTGCTGCGGCTGGGGCTGGGGCTGGGGCTGCGGCCGACGGCAAGAAGGCTTCGTCCCTGGCCAAGAAGGTGGCGGCCGACAAGGGCGTCGACCTCGCCAAGGTGGCCGGCAGCGGCACCTCCGGACGCATCGTGATGGCGGACGTCGAGCGCGCCGCCACGGCGGTGCAGTCGATCGCCAACCCGGTGAAGCCCGTGGCGCCCGCGCCGCAGGTCCCCGTGGTGGTGGGCGGCACGCGTGGCATGCGCCGCGAGAAGATGCCGAAGATCCGGCAGCGCATCGCCGAGCGCCTGGTGGACGCGCAGCACACGGCCGCGATGCTCACCACGTTCAACGAGTGCGACATGACCGAGGTCATGCGCCTCCGCGCCGAGCACAAGGAGAGCTTCGAGAAGCACCACGGCGTGGGCCTGGGCTTCATGAGCTTCTTCGTCAAGGCCGCGTGCAGTGCGCTGAAGCGCTTCCCGAAGGTGAACGCGTACATCGCCGGCGACGAGGTCGAGTACCACGACTACGCCGACGTCTCCATCGCCGTCGGCACCGACCGCGGCCTGGTGGTGCCCGTGCTCCGCAACGCCGAGGGCATGACCTTCGCGCAGATCGAGCTGGCCATCCGTGCGTTCGCTGCCAAGGCGCGCGACGGGAAGCTCTCGGTCGACGAGATGACGGGCGGCACGTTCACGATCACCAACGGCGGCATCTACGGCAGCCTGATGTCCACGCCCATCCTGAACGCGCCGCAGAGCGCGATCCTGGGCATGCACTCCATCAAGAAGCGCCCCATCGAGGACCCCCGCAACCCGGGCCAGATCGCGCTGCGGCCGATGATGTACCTGGCGCTCAGCTACGACCACCGCATCATCGACGGTGCCGAGGCGGTGAGCTTCCTGGTGCACATCAAGGACTGCATCGAGAAGCCCGAGCGGCTGCTGCTGGATTAAATAGGTACCCGGTTACATATGCACCAATTTCCACGTCCTGACCGCGAGCAACGCGGACGGGCCAGGAAATTGGTGCATATGTAACCGGGTACCTATTTACTCACTCACAGGCGCTTCAGCAGGTCCGACACCGCGATCTCGAGCTGCGTGTCCTTCATCGCGGTCTCGTCCTCGGGGGTCTGCGGGACCACGATGTCCGGCATGGCGCCGTGCATCTCCATGTCGGTGCCGTCCGGCAGGTACCAGCCGCGGAACGGCGTGCGCACCGTGGTGCCGTCGACCAGCGAGTCGCTGCCGGTGGAGATGACGCCGCCGTAGGTCTGCGTTCCCACCAGCGTGCCGCGCTTCAGGGTCTTGAACGCATGCGCGGTGATCTCCGCGTTGGAGAAGCTCTTCTCGTTGCACAGCATGTCGATGGGCAGCGAGTAGCGCTGGATGAAGAGGCGATCCACCGGGTAGTGGCCCTTGCGCGCCGGATCCGCGCCGCGCGGCACCGTGTACGCGTGCGGCGTCACCATGATGGAGCTGAGCAGCCGGTCCGCCGTGGAGCCGCCGCCGTTGTTGCGCACGTCGATGATCAGGCCATCCTTGCCGTCGGCCTGCGCGTAGAGGTCGCGCTCGTACGTGTCGAGCGATGCCTGGTCCATGGCCGCGATGTGGATGTAGCCGATGCGGCCCTTCGACAGGCGATCGACCGTTTCGCGCGCGCGGCGCAGGGTGTCCTGGTAGGTGAGCGCGCGGATCTCGCCGCCCGAACCAGGGACGACGATGGCGTCGAGCTCCATGCGCGGCTCTCCGGGGGCGGGCGAGCGCATCACGCGCACCACCGTCTCCTTGCCGGCAGTGCCATGGAACAGGTCCTCGATGGCCGATTCCGCCTTCACGGGCTCGCCGTTCACCGCCACGATCACGTCGCCCACCGCGAGCGGCGTCTGGCCCTTGGTGGCCGGGCCGTCGCGGAGGATCTCCTCGATGCGGAACCCGCCGTCGGCGAAGACGGTGCGTGCGCCGATGCGGCCTGCCGGCAGGCGCATCGCGCCGTCGCCGCCCGGGCTGCGGACGCCGAGGTGGCTGGCATTGAGCTCGCCCAGGAAGCGGTTCGCCACGTAGTCGAACTCCTCGTCGGTCCGCGCGTTGTCGGCGAGCTTCACCCACTTGTCGGTCAGCTTCGGCCAGTCGCAGCCGTTCATCGTGGGGCTGTAGAAGATGCCGCCCATGATGCGGGCCATCTCCAGGAACTTCTGGTGGCTCTGGGCCGCCAGGTCGAGCTCCACCGTGTCGCTCAGGTCGACCGGCTTGGCATCGCCCGCCGGCAGGTTCACGACCGTTGCGCCGCCCTTTCCGACCACCACGAGCTTGTCACCGGCCAGGTTCATGTGCTGGATGCTGCCCGAGGCGCCGATCTTCTTCGCCTCGCCGCCGGACCAGGCCACGCTGTTGAGGCCCGAGGCCTCGCCGACGCCGCCCATGAAGTAGATGCGATCGCCTGCGGGGGAGATCTCCAGGTCGAACTCGTTGCCGGGCATCGTGGTCAGGCGACGCAGGCGCATGTAGGCATCTTCGAGGTCGAGGGGCTTCGGGGGCTCCTTCTTCGACTCATCCTTCTTGGCGTCCTTCGACTCGTCCTTCTTCGCTTCGTCCTTCTGGGCGTCATCCTTCTTGGCTTCGTCCTTCTTGTCGTCCTTCTTGCCCTCGCCCTTCTTCGGCGCCCGGTCGGCGGCCTTCTTCTTCGCGGCCTCGCCGGCGTCCTTGAAGTACTGGTCGAGCTCGAAGCGCTGCATGCCCTCGAGCTCCTTGTCGAGGAACACCATGTAGATGTCTGCGTCGTTGTCCACGCGCGCGGACGAGAAGGCGAGCACCTTGCCGTCGGAGCTCCAGCGCGGGTTGGCGTCCGGATCAGGATGGCGCGAGATGTTCACCGGGGCCGCGCTGCCGTCGGCGGGCACGATCCAGATGTCGCTGTTGAAGTTGTCGTCGTCCTGGCGGATCGCGATGTGCCGGCCGTCCGGGCTCCAGCGTGCGTCGATCGAGAGGTCGAAGCCGCCCCGCAGGTCCTTCTCCTCGCCGGTGGCGACGTCACGCACCACCAGCGTGCGGAGGTCGCGGCGATAGATGATCTTCTTGCCGTCCGGCGAGGGATTCGGCGAGCGTTCGCTGACGTTCGGCAGGGCGATGAAGGGCTTGACCTCCACCTTGACCGCGTCGGCCCAGCGGGCGCCTTCGTCCTTCTTGTCTTCCTTCTTCTCGCCCTTCTTCGGTTCGTCCTTCTTGGACTCATCCTTCTTGGCGTCTTCGGCAGGCTTCTTCTCCTCCGCCTTCGGGGCATCGGGCGCGGGAGCGGCCGCCGGCGCAGGGGCGGCGGCCGGATCCGCAGCAGGAGCGGGCGCCGGCTCCGGTGCCTTGGGCTCCTCGGGCTTCGCTTCGTCTTTCTTCTCCTCTGCCTTCGGCTCTTCCTTCTTCTTCGGGTTCACCTTCTCCTTGAACGCGCTGCGGATCTCGCCGCGCGTCTGCGTCACCGTGGCCTCGTAGATGGAGTCGTTGCCGTCCATGTCGCTCGAGAAGAGGAGCTTGGCACCGTCCGGCATCCAGACCACGTCGCGCTCGCGCGAGGGGGAGCGGGTGACGCGCACGAAGGGCGAGCGCTCTTCGACACCCTTCACGTAGACGTCGCCGTAGGCGATGATGGCCATGGTCTTGCCGTCGGGCGAGAGCTGCGCCTCGGTCACGTCGCGGCCCACGGCGCGCGGGCGCATGCGGTCGGCCTCGTCCTCGGTGCCCTGCACCATCACCTTCACCGGCTGCGCGCCGGGAGTGGCCAGGTCGAGGCGCCAGAGCGAGTCCCACACGCAGAACAGCGCGGTCTTGCCGTCCACGGAGACCGCCAGGTCGCGGATGTCGTCGTCGAACGAGGTGAGCTGCGTGCCACCCTCGGACGGCGCCGCCGAGAACGGCTTGCGCCACAGGTTGACGCTCTTGCCGTTGCCACGGTCGGTCAGGTAGACGATGTCGCTTCCCGCCGGGAAGGCCCAGCCGTCGTTGCCCTTCCAGTCGGTGTGCTGCGTGAAGCGGCCGGTGCTGCGGTCGAGGCTGTAGATGTCGCGCTGGTCCGGGCCCTGGTAGCCGCGGCGCATCCACGCGCTGGTGCCGCGTTCCATGACCACGGACTTGCCGTCGCGCGAGGCCAGCGGATGCGAGGCGAATGCATCGCACACGCGCTCCACCGAGCCGCCCGCGAGCGGGACCATGTACGGGCGCGGCGCGCGGAACAGGTCGTTCTCGCGCGAGGACTCGAAGTAGGCCACGGGGCGACCGGCGCCGTCGACGCCCGTGCCGGAAAGCAGCGCCACCGAATCGCCGAAGGTGAGCTGGCGCACGCCGCTGCCGTCGCTCTTCATCACGTAGAGGTTGCGGCCGCCGTCTCGGTCGCTGTCGAAGACGATCGATGCGCCGTCGGCGCTGAACGCCGCGCGGCCCTCGTTGGACGGATTCGCCGTCAGGCGGATGGCGCCGCCGCCGGTGACCGGGCACTTCCAGACATCGCCGCGCCAGCTGAAGACCGCCACCGTGCCATCGGGGCTCAGCGCCGGGTATCGGGGAAGGTCCACGGTGCCCGCGAGGGCAGTCAGGGCGGGAACGGCCAGCGCAAGGCTGGAAACGATGGCGGCGGGGGTCTTCACGGGCATCTCCTGGGGCTTCCCGGGGCTTCTTGCGGCGGGAAAGGCGTAGTTCACGGGCAGCGGACGAATTGCGCAAGTTGCCCCCTTGCACGGATTTGGCGGTTCCCGCCGAAATTCTGCGCCCGGGAACTTGCATCTGCCTTTCCGGAATTCGAGATTCAGGGTGTCGGACGTTGATGCCCCTTGCGGGGCTGGACTTTTGGGTGCCGTTGTGTGCGCCCAGTCAACGACCGTGCCGCCTGTGGCGGCGAACCTGTGGGCCCCCGCGCGCGTAGCACGCACATGTGGACCCAGAGAGGGACAGCATGACCATGAGTGACTCGCTCCCCAAGCCCCTGCCTTCCATCAACGCACTGCGGGCCCACCTCAAGCTCCTCGAGCGCGGCGTGAACGACGCGCGCGACAAGCGCGTCGGGCCGAAGCCGCTGACGCCGATGCCCATGCAACGTGCAGCAGCCCCAGTGGCCCGGCCGCAGGCTCAGTCGACCAACAGCTTTCAGTTGCCCACGGCGCGATCCACGGAAGGGACCAACGGCAAGCCGAAGGCCAAGCCGAAGACTGGCGCGGACTTCAGCGCATTCTTCACCGAGTCCGAGGCCAAGCGCGCAGCCAGCTGAGCGCGGGCCGGTGACCGGACAACCAACAGGAGTCTCCTCGCATCGGCGGGACGGTACGGGCGCGTACCATCCCGCCGATGCGCATTGAATCGCTCCAGTTCCTCCGCAAGCTCCTCGACACCCCCAGCCCGTCCGGGTACGAACGCGATGGCCAGCGCGTGTGGCTCGAGTACGTCCGCGCCAACGGCGCCACGCGGACCTGGAACGACGCCTACGGCAACTGCTTCGCCGAGCTCGCGCCCACCGTTGCCCCCGCCGGCGGCGCCAAGCCGTTCACGGTGGCCGTCTGCGGACATGCCGACGAAATCGGCCTGATGGTCAACCACATCGATTCCAACGGCTTCGTGTACTGCCGGTCGATCGGCGGCATCGACGCCGGCTCCATCGTGGGCAAGCGGCTGCAGTTCCGCTCGAGCGTCCCCGGCGTGGACGCGCCGGTGCTCGGCCTGATCGGCGCCACCGCCATCCACCTGCAGGACCGCAGCGGCGATCCCAAGGTGCGCAAGCTGCACGAGCTCTTCATCGACATCGGCGCCAAGGACGAGGCTTCCGCGCGCGCCAGGCTCAACATCGGCGATCCGGGCACGTTCCTCGAGAGCAGCATGATGCTCTCGGACGAGCTGATCGTGGCACGCGCGCTCGACAACCGCATCGGCACCTGGGTGGCGGCGGAGACGCTGCGGATCTGCGCGGAGCAGAAGGAGCGCAAGGTGCGCGTGGTGGCGGTCAGCACCGTGCAGGAGGAAGTGGGCCTCCACGGCGCGCAGATGATCGCGACGAGCCTGCACCCGGACGTGGCGCTGGTGACCGACGTCGGCCACGCCACCGACAGCCCGGGCATCACGCATGCGCAGCACGGGCACTTCAAGATGGGTGCAGGACCCAAGGTTGCCGTGGGCGGCGCGATGCAGCCCGAGGTGGTGGCGCGGCTGATGGCGACGGCGGAACGGCTGTCCATCACGATGCAGCGCGGCGCGACCCCGGGCTCGAGCGGCACCGACACCGACTCGATCTTCCTGGCCGGCGGCGGCATCCCGTCCGGGCTGGTGAGCTTCCCGATCCGGTACATGCACACCACGGTCGAGATGGGGCATCTCCGCGACCTGGAGCAGATTCCGCAGGTGTTTGCGGGGTTCTGCGAAGGCCTGACGGGTGCCGAGAAATTCGCCCCCACGCTGTGAATGGGGCCTGTGATCGGCCTCCTGGAGGCGGCTTGGCCACGGATGTGGCCTCGGACATGGACTTGGGTGCGGCGCGGAAACGCAGCGAATCCCTGATATCCTGCACCTTTCGCGCATGATCCAGTTCCTCTCCATCGCCTTCCGCAACATGAAGACCGTGGGGACGATCTGCCCCAGCTCTCCCATGCTGTCGCGGGAGCTCGCGGAGTCGG
>JBIIJH010000151.1:0-5939 GCA_044233905.1 Phycisphaerales bacterium | reverse complement strand
ATGAGCAAGGCACACGGATACGCATGGGAGCTGGCCGGGGAGATCATGCAGGCGGCCATCGTCACCCTGAAGCCCGGCCAGAGCGTCGTGGGCGAGGCGGGGGCCATGCTCTACATCCAGGAATCCATCGAGCTGGACACCGGGCTCTCCACGCGGAGCGACAGTCCATCCATCATGGAGGGCCTGCTCGAAGCCGCCAAGCGGAAGCTGGCGGGTGACAGCTTCTTCGTGACGCACTTCCGGAACACGGGGCGCAAGGCCGCCGAGGTTGCCTTCGCCGCGCCGTTCCCGGGGACGATCCTGCACCTGGACCTCGACACCATGCCCGAGGGGGTGGTCCTCCAGAAGGATGCGTTCCTCTGCGGCTCGGAGGACATTCGCATCTCGCTTGCCTTCCAGACGAACATCCTGGCAGGCCTGTTCAGCGGCGGCGGGTTCATCCTGCAGCGAATCACCTCCGAGGAGAAGGGTGCGGCGGTGCTTGCGCACGCGTGCGGGACGCTCATCGAGCGGACGCTGGCCGATGGCGAGCTGCTGCGGATCGATGCCGGGTGCGTGGTGGCGTACGAGCCCTCGGTGCAGTTCGACGTGAAGCTCGTCGGCAACGTGTCCACCATGCTCTTCGGCGGCCACGGCGCATTCTTCGCCACCCTCCAGGGGCCGGGGCGCATCTGGGTGCAGACGATGCCGTTCTCACGGCTGGCGGCGCGTATCTGGGACGCGGCCCCGCAGCGGCACCGGCTGGAACAGGAGCAGGTGCGCGTGGCGCGCGTGGCCGCCGACGAGGCCGTCCGCACGCATGCGAAGTGCTGACGTCGGGGCCGGCGGCCCAGGCTGTCCGCCGGCAGGCACTCAGTCGCGCAGGAACAGCACGATCTCGACCGCGATCAGCCCGATGATGATCCACTCGAGGAGCTCCGCCCGCACCTGCACCTGGCGGTCGCGCAGCTTGCCGTAGATCGAGTCGAGCGCCTCCACCTTGCGCAGCACCGAACGCTCGAAGTCGTCGATGTGCATCCGGTGGGTGGCTGCCTGGTGCAGGCGCGCGAGCCACTGGTCGCCGAAGAGTTTCAGTGCGTTGTTCACGCTCTCGAAGAGCGCGGCGGCGTCGATCTGCAGCTCGGCAATGCGCCGTGCATGGCGCCCCGTCTGGACGGAGAGGATGCGGGCCCCGCGGAACGAACCGCCGGCCGTCCGGAACGCCTCGTCGAGGGCCTCGTCGAGGCGGTCGTCGAGCCAGCGCATCTCGATCAGTTCCACGTTGGCGAATTCGAGCACCGCCAGCGCGTCGTCCGGCGTGCGGTCCACCACCACGGCGCAGTTCCAGTCGATCACCGCCACGTCGTCCTCACCGTAGCTGACGGTGGAGGAGACGGCATCGCGGACCTCCTCCGCGGAGAGCGCGCCTTCCTCGGATCGCAGGGTCCGGGCAAGGAGCGTGTCGGCAAGGCCGGTGCGCGGGTCGCGCCCAAGGGCCGGGAGGGCGAACACCACGTAATCCTCGCCGCGCTCGGAGAGCACCGGGCGCTCGGCGGCATCACCGATGGCCTGCAGCACGTCCGCGGCGGCACGACGGGCTGCGTCGCGCAGGGCGGCGTTGCCCACCAGCGTGCGTGCGAGCTCCGCCAGGCCGTCCGCCGGCCCGGAAAGCGGGAAATCAAGCCGAACGGAGACAGCGCCGAAATCGAACACCGTGACGTGGGCGCGGGTGGCGGTGGTGAAACGGCCGCACGTGACGCCGGGGACGTCCATGACCGCACGGAGCGGCCGGGGTGCAAAGTCCACGCCGGACACGTTGCGATCACCCGCGGTCAGGCCGGCGCGACCGGCGCCGGCGATCCGGCGGGCAGCCGCGTCAAGATCGATGGAGAACGCAGCCTCGAACGCATGGAAGACATGGCACGTGCCGCCGTCGATGGCCCGTGCCGGGGCGGTCAACGGACGGCCCCCGTGGCGGGTGCCGCGACCAACAGGAGATCCTGCTTGGCGTTCGCCACGGACCCCGGGATGGCCGGCAAGCCCAGGAGCTGCAGCGCAAGGTTGCCGGCCTCCGCATTGCGGATGGGCTGGGGGCTCATGGAGTTGTCCACGTACTGGCTGGAGGGCACGACTGCGCGCCGATCGGCGTTGAGTGCCGACAGTTCGGTCGATGGGCCGTCGCTTCCGAGCCACACGATGAAGGGAATCAGGAAATCCTCGGGCGCCATGCGGTCCGTGTGCGAGATGAAGGGCACGCCGCCGCCGTGGTCGGCGGTGAGGATCACGGCAACCTTGCCCTTGAGCGCGGGGTCCTTGTCGATTGCCGAAAGCAGCAGGGCGATCTCTCCGTCAACCTCACGCACCGCCTCCCGGTAGTGCGATCCCTGGGCAAGGTCCCATCCCTTGGCGTGACCGGCGAAGTCGGGTGCGCCGAAGTGCAGCACCTGGAACGATCGCTTGGGGTGCGCGGCCAGGAGGGCGCATGACATCTCCCGGACCATGCGCATGGTGTGCACCACCGCGTACGCATCGACCTTGTTGCGGCCGTCATCCTGGCCAACCTGGTCCGGCGCGCCCTCGTCGTTCTCGTAGGTCTGCACCGTGATCGAGAACTTGGTCTTGCTGGCGACCATGGCCGTCTCCACGCCGTGGTCATGTGCCACGTCGTACACGCTGGCCACGTACGCGCCCTTGCGCTTGTGGAGCGTGCCGCCATGCTTGGACGCCGGCGGATCGACGTTGTCTGTCCATCCGTGACCTTGCGAGCCGCCGACCGGGCGGCTGGTGATCATGGACATGTGGTTCGGCAGCGTGACGGTGAGGTCGGCGTCCGCGCGCGCCTGGAACGTGTGCGGGCCCCGCAGGAGACGCCGGAAGCCGGGCAGATCACCGTCCTCGGGTCCATCGATCGCGTCGGGCCGCAGGCCATCCACGCTGATGAGGATCACGTGGTCGAATTGGCCGGGGGCTGCAGCCATCGGCGCCAAAGGGCCGGTACCCGGCGTTGCGGGGTCGGTGGCGGCAACGGCAAGGAGGAGGGCAGCGGTCAGGCAAACGGGCATTTGGACTTCGCCTTGGCTTGGGTGCGGCGGGTGAGCGTGATGCGCGGGGCGCGCATGGGGAGCGCCACGATGCGCACCAGCACCGGCACCAAGCCCGGTGTCTCGGTGCGGATGCGGAAGCGCGAGCAGATGGCCGGCACCAGCCGGCGCATGATGAGCTTGGCCGAGGTCTCGCCGATGCAGATGTGGGGACCGCTTCCGAAAGGCAGGTAGCCGGCCGGATCCATGCGCATGGTGCTCCCTTCCAGGAAGCGCTCGGGCACGAACTCGAGCGGCCGCTCGAAGTAGCGCTCGTCGCGCTGCATGCAGATGAGGAATGCCATCAGCGGGCGGTGCGCGGGAATGGTGTGGCCGCGAACCTCGACCGGTGCACCCGTCACGCGGACGGCCACGGGGACGCCTGCGTAGAGCCGCAGGATCTCCTTCATGCACGCCTCGGTGAACGGCGGCTCGGCAGCGGTGCCGGCCTCGTCGGCGATGGCGTCCGACCACGCCTCGTTGTGGCCGATGTGGTGGAGCAGGAGGCCCGTGGTCTGCGACACGGTGTCGAGCCCCGCCAGCAGCAGGTGGATCGCGTGGTCCGTCAGCTGCGCGCTGCGCGGCAGGCCGTCACCCTGGGGCGGGAGCATCTGGTCAAGCTGCGCCATCATGCCCTTGGGGCCGCGTTCGATGGTTTCCGAGATGAGCGTGCGCAGGTTGAAGAACCGGTTCACCATCTCCTCGAAGGAGATCGGGCCCTCGCCGTCGGCGGACGGCCAGAGCTGGTTCATGTCGGGGTTGGCGTGGTGGAACACTTCCAGCAGCGCTTGCTCCGCCTTGCAGAGCGCGGCTTCGCGCTCCGGTTCCTGCGGACCGAGCACCCATTCCATGAACACCTTCGTCAGGAGGTCAAGCACCAGCTTCGATGCCACGGCCGGCTGATCCACCGGCCACGAATCCAGTCCGCGCTCCAGCTGCGCCTCGAGCGCTTCCTCGAGCGGTGAAAGGCCGTTGCCGCGGAAGCAGGGTGCCATGGAGACGCGCACCTTGCGGTGCTCGGCGCCGGTCAGCGAGATCAGGCCATGCGGCGCAGCGGTGCGCAGCGCGAAGTTGCGGATGAGCCCCAGGTCGTCGTCCATCGAGCCGCGGACAAGCACCTGGCGCACCAGCGCCGGGTCGGTGACGAGGACGTTTCCCATGCGCCCGTTCGGTCGCTTCGTCTGTGCGATGCCGCCGAGCGCACCCACCACGCGGAGCACGGCGGTCGGCTGGTCCTCGCCCGGCAGGGGCTGGAGTTCCGCGGCCGTTGCGACCGGGATTTCGCTGGAAATCTGCATGCCGGAGTGTACCCCGGCCGTGTCGGCAGGCCGGGGCTTCCTGCGCTCAGGCAACAATCCCCGCGTGCACGTTGCCCTTCACGTCGGTGAGGCGGAAGTCGCGCCCCGCCCAGCGGTAGGTGAGGCGTTCATGGTCCATGCCCATGAGATGCAGCAGGGTGGCGTGCCAGTCGTGCATGTCCATCTTGCCGTCGACGGCCTCGATGCCGTGCTCGTCGGTGGCCCCGTAGCTGAAGCCGCCCTTCACGCCGCCGCCCGCCGCCCACATGGTGAAGCCCTTGCTGTTGTGGTCGCGGCCGTCGGCGTTCTGCGCGTACGGCGTGCGGCCGAACTCGCCGCCCCAGACCACCAGGGTGTCGTCGAGCATCTTGCGCTGCTTGAGGTCGGCAAGCAGCGCGGCAATGGGCCGGTCGATCTGCCCGGCCTGCTTCTCGAGGTCGGACTTCAGGTTGCGGTGCGTGTCCCAGCCGCCGTGGTTCACCTCGATGAAGCGCACGCCCTTCTCGGCGAAGCGCCGCGCCATCAGGCACTGGCGCGCAAAGTCGTCGTTACCCGTGCCGATGCCGTACATCTCGAGCGTCTTGGGCTTCTCGTCGGCCAGGTCCATGAGGTCAGGCATCTCGGCCTGCATGCGGAAGGCCAGTTCGTAGCTCTCGATGACGCCCTCGATCTGGTCGTCGGAGCGGTCGCGCTTCAGGCGCTCCTTGTTCAGTCGCTGCACCAGGTCCAGCTGCTCGCGCTGCGCCTCGGTGGTGAGGGACGGGTTCTTGAGGTTCGGCATGCCGCCGTCGCCGCCGTTGCGGCGCGCGGTGCGTTCCATGCCCACGCGCGTGCCTTGGTAGACGGCGGGCAGGAAGCCCGGCCCGTAGTTCTGCGCGCCGCCGTTGCCGGCAGGCGGATTGATGGTGATGAAGCCGGGCAGGTTCTGGTTGACCGTGCCAAGGCCGTAGAGCGTCCACGCGCCGAAGGACGGTCGCACGAACTGGAAGCTGCCGGTGTGCATGAGTACGTTGGCCTGCGCGTGCGCGGGCACGGCGGTGTTCATGCCGCGCAGGAGGCACATGCTGTCGGCATGCTTGGCGATCTCAGGCATCAGCTCGCTTATCCAGAGGCCGCTCTTGCCGGACTGGCGGAACTTGAACGGGCTGGCCAGGAGCTGCGCGCCGGAGCGCGTGCCGCCGAGGCTCTTTCCGTTGTCGGTGATGAGCTGCGGCTTGTAGTCGAAGGTGTCCACGTGGGACGGACCGCCCGACATGCAGAGGAAGATGACGCGCTTGGCCGTGCCCGGAAAGTGCGGCGCCTTGGGGGCCAGCGGGTTCGACTGCTCGTCGTCGCCCGGCACAAGGAGCGGCGACGCCGACGCCGAAGCCGATGCCTTGGAGGCAATGCCCGCGAACGCCATCAGCCCGAACCCGCATGACAGCGAGCGGAGCGCCTGGCGGCGCGAACTGGAGAAGATGCGGTTTCCGCAGAGGTCCATGGGTTCTCCTATTCCACCATCCGGAATTCGGCCGACTGGAAGAGCGCCTGGCAGAACGCCGACCAGGAAGCCTCCTCCAGCTGCTTTGCCGATGCGCGGGCC
>JBIIJH010000002.1:0-65640 GCA_044233905.1 Phycisphaerales bacterium | reverse complement strand
GGCGTGCTGGATGGACACCTCCGACGTGCCGTGGATCGCGCAGGCGGGCTTCAACTACTACTTCGCGCGCAGCCGGCTCAAGTTCACCACCAAGGTGTTCGTGCCCTTCGGTGGGGGCAACATCAACGGCATCGGCCAGCTCTCGGGCGGCCTCGGCATGCAGTCGGCGAGCAACAACGCGAGCTTCGTGGCGCAGATCCAGATGATGTGGTGATGCCGCGGCGGCGCGCCGCCAGGCCATAGACTCGCGTTCCATGACCGCAACGATCCTCCTCCTCGGCTCCGGCGAACTCGGCAAGGAATTCACCATCAGCGCCAAGCGGCTCGGATGCCGCGTGGTTGCGGTGGACCGCTACGCCGGCGCGCCGGCGATGCAGGTGGCCGACGCGCACGAGGTGATCGACATGCTCGACGGCGCGGCCATCCGTCGCCTGGTGAAGCGCCACACGCCCGACTTCATCGTGCCGGAGATCGAGGCGATCCGCACCGAGGAACTGCTGCGCCTGGAGAAGGCCGGCCACTCCGTGGTGCCGAGCGCGTTCGCCGCGCACATGACCATGAACCGCGACGCGATCCGCGACCTGGCATCGCGGGAGCTGGGCCTGCCGACGGCGCGCTTCGCGTACGCGCGCAGCGCCGCCGAGCTGCGCGAGGCGATCGTGCGAAAGGGCGGCACGGGACTGCCCTGCGTGGTCAAGCCGACCATGAGTTCCTCCGGCAAGGGGCAGTCCGTGGTGCGCACGCAGGCCGACATCGCCAAGGCGTGGGAGTACGCCGTCGGCAACATGCGCGGCGACAAGCGCGTGGTGATCGTGGAGGAGTTCATCGACTTCGACTACGAGATCACGCTCCTCACCGTGAAGCAGCGGCGCTCGCAGGGCGGCGGCACGGTCTTCGTGGAGCCGATCGGCCACCGGCAGGAGCGCGGCGACTACCAGGAATCGTGGATGCCCTGCCCCATGAAGCCCGCGGCCAAGCGCGCGGCGGAGCGGATGGCGAAGGCGGTGGTGGAGCGGCTTGCCGGCCCGGACGGCGCGGGGATCTTCGGTGTCGAGTTCTTCGTCAAGGGAAACCGCGTGATCTTCAGCGAGCTCTCGCCGCGTCCGCATGACACCGGCATGGTGACGCTGCGCTCGCAGGACCTCTCCGAATTCGACCTCCACGCGCGTGCGATCCTCGGCCTGCCGATCCCGGGCATCCGCTACGCCGGACCCACCGCGTCCGCCGTGGTGCTGGCCACCCGCGACTCGGAGCGCGCGCCGAAGTACGCAGGCGTCGACAAGGCGATGGCGGTGCCCACGGTGGAGGTGCGGATCTTCGGGAAGCCGTCCACCCGCAAGCACCGTCGCATGGGCGTGGTGCTGGCCCACGGCGCCACCGCCACTTCCGCAAGGAAGACCGCGACGAAGGCCGCAGCCATGATCACCGTGCGCTGACGGGGCGGAACCGGGCGCCGGACGGTGCGCGACAGCGGGATTTCTGCATGGAATGGGTACCATTGCCGGGCACGCGGCCCCATTCCCACGGGGCGCGTGCCACATCCGATGACCGCCCACCTCCCCCCCCAGCGCTCCGAGACGGTCTTCGAGGACTTCAAGCTTCCCTTGCTGCACGATGCCGCCGTGGCCGAGGCCAACCGCTGCCTCTTCTGCCACGATGCGCCGTGCATCAACGCGTGCCCGACGCACATCGACATCCCGCAGTTCATCCGCAAGATCGCCACGGAGAACGTGCACGGCTCCGCGAAGACCATCTTCGAGTCGAACATCCTGGGCATGAGCTGCGCGCGCGTCTGCCCGGTGGAGGTGCTGTGCGTCGGTGCGTGCGTCTACAACGACCTGCACCAGCCGCCGATCGCCATCGGCAAGCTGCAGCGCTACGCCACCGACGAGGCCTATGCGCAGGGGTGGCGGTTCTTCGAGGCGGGCGCACCCACGGGGAAGCGCGTGGCGCTGATCGGCGCCGGGCCCGCGAGCCTGGCCGCCGCGCACGAGCTGCGCCGCCTGGGCCATGCATGCACCATCCTCGAGCGACGCGCGAACATCGGCGGCCTCAACGCCAACGGCGTGGCCCCCTACAAGATGAAGGCGGACCGCGCGCTCTCCGAGGCGGAGTGGGTGCTTTCGATCGGCGGCATCGAGGTGCGCACTGGCGTGAACGTGGGCACCGACGTGACGCTCGAATCGCTCGAGAAGGAATTCGATGCGGTGTTCGTGGGCAGCGGGCTCGGCGCGGACAGCGTGCTGGGCGTGCCGGGCGAGGGCCTGCCGGGCGTCAGCGGCGCAGTGGCGTGGATCGAGGCGATGAAGCTCGGCACGGTGGATGTGTCCAAGGTTCGTCGCGCCGTGGTGGTGGGCGGCGGCAACACGGCCATCGACGCAGCGCGCGAGGCGCGCGGGCTGGGCATTCCGCACGTGACCATGCTCTACCGCGGATTGCAGGACAGCATGAGCGGCTACGCGCACGAATGGAAGGCCGCGCTGGTGGACGGCGTGGAGGCCGAGTGGCAGGCCGTGGCGACGGCCATCGAGGGCGACGGGCGGGTGCAGCGCGTGCGCTGCGTGCGCGTCGACGCGTCGAAGAGGCCCGTGCCCGGGAGCGAATTCACGGTGGAGGCGGAGCTGGTGCTCCTGGCGATCGGCCAGTCGAAGCTCGGCGAGATGGTGACCGCGCTCCCCGGCATCCGCGTGGAGCGCGGCTGCCTGCAGGTGGACGCGCACGGATTCACCGGCCGGCCACGCTGGTACGCGGGCGGCGACTGCACGAGCGGTGGCCAGGAAGTGGTGAACGCCGCCGCCGAGGGCAAGGCCGCGGCGCACGGCATCCACGCGGAACTGACCGGCGCCATCAAGACGGGGAGCAATCGACATGCCTGACCTGACGACGAACACCGGCGGCATCCGTTCGCCGAACCCCTTCTGGCTGGCGAGCGCACCGCCTGCCAACAGCGGCAAGCAGATCCAGCGCGCCTTCGAGGCCGGCTGGGGCGGCGCGGTGTGGAAGACGCTCGGCGTCCCGGTGCAGAACGTCTCGAGTCGCTTCGGCGGGCTGACGATCCGCGGCGTGCAGGGCGCGGGGTTCAACAACATCGAGCTCATCACCGATCGGCCGCTGGAAGTGAACCTGCGCGAGATCGCCGAGACCAAGCGACTCTTCCCGAACAACCCGATCATCGTCTCCCTGATGGTGGAGACGGAGGCGGAGTGGAAGGACATCATCAAGCGCTCGATCGATGCCGGCGCGGACGGCCTGGAGCTGAACTTCGGCTGCCCGCACGGCATGTGCGAGCGCGGCATGGGCAGCGCCGTGGGCCAGGAACCCACGGTGAACGAGCGCATCACCGGCTGGGCGGTGAAGTACAGCACGGTGCCGGTCCTCGTGAAGCTGACGCCGAACGTGGGCAACATCGTCCCGCACGGCATGGCGGCCAAGCGCGGCGGCGCGCACGGCGTGTCGCTCATCAACACCATCAAGAGCATCATCGGCGTCGACATCGATCGCTTCGTTCCCCTGCCCCGCGTAGGCAACATGAGCACCAACGGCGGCTACTGCGGCGCCGCGGTGAAGCCGATCGCGCTGCACATGGTGGCGGCACTGGCGCGCGAGAGGGAGTTCGGACTGCCGATCAGCGGCATCGGCGGCGTGAGCAACTGGCGCGACGCGGTGGAGTTCATCCTGCTCGGCTCGAGCACGGTGCAGGTGGCCACCGAGGTCATGCTGCGCGGCTACGGCATCGTCGAGGACATGACCGATGGCCTGCAGCAGTACATGCGCACGCACGGCTTCGAGCGCATCGACCAGATGGTCGGCAAGGCCATCCCCACCTACAGCGAGTGGGGCCACCTGGACATGAACTACGAGACGGTGGCCAAGATCGATGCCGACAAGTGCATCGGCTGCCAGCTCTGCGTGGCGGCGTGCCACGACGGCGCGCACCAGTGCATCCACCCGCAGGAGGGGACGCGCGTGCCGCACGTGGACGAGTCGGAGTGCGTGGGCTGCAACCTGTGCCAGATCGTCTGCCCGGTGCCCGGATGCATCGACCTGGTGCCGGTGGAGAACGGGCACCCACCGGCCAGCTGGAACCAGCATGTCAACGAAGGACGCGCGCTTCGGCCGAAGAAGGGTGCGCACTGAGTAGGTCTGGGAGCAGGTCTGGGAGCAGGTCTGGGAGCACGTCTGACGAGGAAGAACATGAACGACAAGAAGAAGATCGTCCGCTGCGGCCTGATCCAATGCAGCAACCCCATCAACGACGAGGGCCGTCCCGTGGCCGAGATCCAGAAGGCCATGCTGGACAAGCACATCGCGCTGATCGAGGAGGCCGGGAAGAAGGGCGTGCAGATCCTCTGCCTGCAGGAGATCTTCAACGGCCCGTACTTCTGCCCCAGCCAGAGCACGCGCTGGTACGAGGCCGCCGAGCCCGTGCCCGGCCCCACCACCGAGCTCATCGCCGGCATCTGCAAGAAGTACGCCATGGCGGTGGTGGTGCCGGTGTACGAGCGCGAGATGAGCGGCGTCCTCTACAACACCGCGGCCGTCTACGACGCCGACGGCACGTACCTGGGCAAGTACCGCAAGCAGCACATCCCGCAGGTGAACCCGGGCTTCTGGGAGAAGTTCTTCTTCAAGCCGGGCAACGGCGGCTACCCGGTGTTCCAGACGCGCTACGCGAAGGTGGGCGTCTACATCTGCTACGACCGCCACTTCCCCGAGGGCGCGCGCTGCCTGGGCCTGAACGGCGCCGAGATCGTCTTCAACCCGTCGGCCACGGTGGCCGGCCTCAGCCAGTACCTGTGGAAGATCGAGCAGCCCGCGCATGCGGTGGCCAACGGCTACTGGATGGGATGCATCAACCGCGTCGGCACCGAGGCGCCCTGGAACATCGGCAAGTTCTACGGCAGCAGCTACTTCGTGAACCCGCGCGGCGAGACCGTGGCGCAGGCCAGCGAGGACAACGACGAGCTGCTGGTGGCGGACATCGACCTCGGCGTGATCGAGGAGGTCCGCAGCGTGTGGCAGTTCTACCGCGACCGTCGCCCCGAGGCGTACGGCGAGATCACCGCGCAGTGAGCGCATGAGGAGGACCGACGCATGAGCGAAGCAACCCTGATCCGCGGCGGCACGGTGGTGAACGCCGACGGCTCGCAGCGTGCCGACGTGCTGGTGGTGGGCGAGCACATCGCCGCCGTCGGCACCAAGGTGGACGCACCCGCCGGCGCGCAGGTCATCGAGGCCGGCGGCGCGCTCGTGATGCCGGGCGGCATCGACCCGCACGTGCACATGGAGCTTCCCTTCATGGGCACGGTGAGCGTGGACGACTTCCTCTCCGGCACGGCGTGCGCCGCCGCGGGCGGCACCACGATGATCGTGGACTTCTGCATTCCCGCGCCGCAGCAATCGATGCTCGAGGCGTACCGCACGTGGCGCGAGCGCGCGAAGAAGGCCACCACCGACTACAGCTTCCACATGGCGGTGACGTGGTGGGGCGAGCAGGTGGCGAAGGAGATGGCCACGCTCTGCCGTGAGCACGGCGTGAACAGCTTCAAGCACTTCATGGCGTACAAGAACGCCATCATGGTGGACGACGCCACGCTGATCGCAAGCTTCACGCAGGCGCGCGACCTGGGCGCCATCTGCATGGTGCACGCCGAGAACGGCGACCTGGTGTTCCGCATGCAGGAGGACACCTTCGCGCGCGGGATCCACGGGCCGGAAGGCCATCCACTCTCGCGGCCGGCCGAGGTGGAGGGCGAGGCCGCCAACCGCGCGTGCCAGATCGCCGCGATGGTGGGCGTGCCGCTCTACGTGGTGCACACCAGCTGCCGCCAGGCGATGGAGGCGATCGCGCGCGCCAGGATGGCCGGCCACCGCGTGTACGGCGAGAGCCTGGTGCAGCACCTGGTGATCTCCGACGCCGAGTACCGCAACCCCGACTGGCGCCACGCGGCGCACCACGTGATGAGCCCGCCGTTCCGCGCGCCCGAGCACCAGGATGCGCTCTGGGGCGGCCTGCAGGGCGGCACCATCGAGGTCATCGGCACCGACCATTGCACGTTCCTCACCACGCAGAAGGCGATGGGCGCCGGTGACTTCCGCAGGATCCCCAACGGCACCGGCGGACTCGAGGAGCGCATGAGCGTCCTCTGGCACCACGGCGTGCGTGCCGGGCGCCTGACGGCCGAGGATTTCGTGGGCGCCACCAGCGCCAACGCGGCGCGCATCTTCAACATCCACCCGCGCAAGGGCGCGGTGGCGGCGGGCGCCGACGCGGACATCGTGGTCTGGGACCCCGAGGCCACGCGCACGCTCAGCGCCCGGACGCACCACTCGCGCAACGACTTCAGCATCTTCGAGGGCATGCAGGTCACCGGCGGCGCGGCCGTCACGCTGAGCCGCGGCCGCATCCTCTGGAAGGACGGGAAGCTCACGCCCCACGAGGGCTGGGGCCGCTACGTCGAACGTCCATGCTTCTCGCCGGCTGCGCGCAGCCAGGCCATCCGCAACATCGCCACCGCACCCACGCCCGTCGAACGCCAGGAGTACGTCCCATGACCGCAGCACCCGCACACGCCGCCACCGGCACCGCACCCAACACCGTGGGCACGTTCCCGGCAACGAGCGACGATTTCACGCCGTGGGTCAACGCGCGCCACTGGATCGGCGGCCACTGGTGCAGCCCGCGCACGGCCAAGGCCACGCAGGAAGTGCTGAACCCGCGCCACGGCAAGGCCATCTCGAGCGTGATGCTCGGCGGCGCCGACGACGTGGATGCCGCGGTGCAGGCGGGCGCGGCGGCGGCACGCGAGTGGTCGCAGTGGCCGATCCGCGAGCGCGCGCACGTGATGTACCGGCTGCGCGAGCTGATGGTGCGGAACATCGACGAGCTGAGCTGGCTGGTGAGCCACGAGAACGGCAAGATCTTCGCCGAGGCGAAGGCCGAGGTCGAGAAGGGCATCGAGTGTGTCGAGTACGGATGCTCGCTCCCGAACCTCGCCGCCGGCGGGCAGCTCGAGGTGAGCCGCGGCGTCAACTGCGACGTGGCCTACGAGGCCCTCGGCGTGGTGGCCGGCGTCACACCGTTCAACTTCCCGATCATGGTTCCGCTCTGGATGCTGCCGCAGGCGCTCGTCGGCGGCAACTCGTTCGTCCTGAAGCCGAGCGAGCGCGTGCCGCTCAGCTCGATGCGCCTGGCCGAGCTCCTGAAGCAGGCGGGGCTGCCGGACGGCGTCTTCAACATCGTCCAGGGCGGCCGCGAGGTGGTGGAGGCGTTCTGCGACCACCCCGGCATCAAGGCGCTCGGCTTCGTGGGAAGCACGCGGGTGGCGAAGGCCGTCTACGGCCGCGCCTGCACGCACGGCAAGCGCGCGCTCTGCCTGGGAGGAGCGAAGAACCACCTGATCGTGGTGCCCGACGCGGAACTGGAACTCACCGCGGAGAACGTGGTGGCGAGCTTCACCGGCTGCGCGGGCCAGCGCTGCATGGCGGCCAGCGTGCTGCTTGCGGTGGGCGACGTGGACCACGTCATCCACGCGGTGCGCGAGCGGGCCGCGAAGATCGTTCCCGGCAAGGACCTCGGCCCCGTCACCACGGCGGCCGCGCGCGAGCGCATCGAGGGCTACATCGCGGGCGCCGAGACGATGGGCGCCAAGCTCATCCTCGACGGCCGCAGCGCGAAGGGACCCGCGGGCGGCTACTGGGTGGGCCCAACCATCATCGACCACTGCACGCCGGAGATGCCGGCCGGCTGCGAGGAGATCTTCGGCCCGGTGATCAGCATCATCCGCGTGCCGAACATCGAGCGCGCCATCGAGATCGAGAACGCGAACCCGTACGGCAACGCCAGCAGCGTCTACACCACGAGCGGCGAGGTGGCGCGACGCGTCATGGACCGCGTGGATGCGGGCATGTGCGGCGTGAACATCGGCGTGCCGGTGCCGCGCGAGCCGTTCGGCTTCGGCGGCTGGAACGACTCCGCCTTCGGCCACGGCAACATCACCGGCTGGGACGGCTACCGCTTCTGGACGCGCCAGCGCAAGGTGACCAGCAAGTGGGCACTGCAGCGCGACCGCACGTGGATGAGCTGAGCGCCTCCCGCCCTTTCGCACGCACTTCGACGGGCGCACCCGATGCGCCGAGGAACACCGATGACGACGACGCACGGACACATGGGCTCGCGCGAGATGATCGACGCGTGCATGAAGCACAGCCTCTTCTCCTGGAGCGCCACCGGCAAGGTGGACCCCATCCCCGTGTCGCGCGCCGAGGGCATCTACCTGCACGGCCCCGAGGGACAGAAGTGGATCGACTGGAACAGCCAGCTGATGAGCGTGAACATCGGGCACGGGCACCCGAAGGTGATCAAGGCCATCCAGGACCAGGCAGCGCAGCTGGCCTACGCGTACCCCGGCATGGCCACCGAGATCCGCGCGCGGCTCTCGCTGCGCCTGGCCGAGCTGGTGCCCGGCGACCTGAACACGTTCTTCTACACCCTCGGCGGTGCCGAGGCCAACGAGAACGCCATCAAGGCGGCGCGGCTCTTCACCGGACGCCACAAGATCCTGGTGCGCTACCGCAGCTACCACGGCGCCACCAACGGCGCCATCAGCCTCACCGGCGACCCACGCCGCTGGCCCACCGAGCCCGGCATGCCCGGCGTGGTGCGCGTGATGGACCCGAAGCCGTACGAATTCAGCTTCGGCGCCAGCGACGAGGAGATCGTGCGCAACAACCTCACGTACCTGGAGGAAGTGATCCAGTACGAGGGGCCGAAGAACATCGCCGCCATGTTCATCGAGACGGTCACCGGCACCAACGGCATCCTGCCGCCGCCCAAGGGTTACCTGAAGGGCCTCAAGGCACTCCTCGAGAAGCACGGCATCCTGCTCGTCACCGACGAGGTGATGTGCGGCTTCGGCCGCACCGGCAAGCTGTTCGCGTTCCAGCACGGCGACATCGTGCCGGACATCTGCACCATGGCCAAGGGCCTCACCTCGAGCTACATGCCGCTCGGCGTGATGGCCGTGAGCGACCGCATTGCCAACCACTTCCGCGAGAACGTCTTCTGGGGCGGGCTCACCTACAACGCGCACCCCATGTGCATGGCGGCGGCGCTTGCCGCGGTGGACGTGCTGGTGGAGGAAGGGATGATCGAGAACGCCGCGCACATGGGCAACGTGATGCGCGGGCACATGGAGCGGCTGGCGAAGAAGCACCGCTGCGTGAAGGAGCACCGGAACATCGGCCTCTTCGGCACCATCGAGCTGCGCAAGAATTCCGCGGGCGAGCGCATCGTGCCGTACGCCGGCAGCCACCCGGCGATGGCGAAGCTCGGCAAGTTCTACAGGGACAACGGGCTGTTCACGGTGCTCCAGTGGAGCATGGTGATGTGCAACCCGCCGCTCTGCATCAATGAAGCACAGATGGCCGATGGCTTCGACATCATCGACCGTGGTCTCGACATCGTCGACGAGGCGTTCGAGGGGTGATCGACCTGCCGTTCGTGGTCGCGGGCGCGTTGACGGGGCTGGTGGTCGGCCTGACGGGCGTGGGTGGCGGCGCGCTGATGACGCCGATCCTCATCCTGTTCTTCGGCATCGCGCCGGCCACGGCGGTGGCCACCGACCTCTGGTTCGCGCCGCTCACGAAGATCGCCGCGGTTGCCATCCACTACCGCACCGGGAACGTCGATTGGCAGGTGGTGCGCCGCCTATGGGCCGGCAGCATTCCCGTGGCGATCGCGGTGGTCGTGGTGATGGCGCTCGGCTTCCGCGTGGAGCGCATCGACTGGCTGACGAAGGCCATCGGCGTGGTGGTGGCCGTGACTGCGGTCGGCCTGCTGGCGGCGCCGGCGCTGCAGCGGCTGACGCGGGAGCGGCGCATCGCGGAACCGGTACGTTTCAAGAAGCGGCAAGGCGCGCTCACCGTGCTCGCGGGCGGCACGCTCGGCCTGCTGGTGGCACTGACCTCCGTGGGCGCGGGGGCGCTCGGCACGGTGATGCTGCTTGCCATTTACCCGCTGCGCATGACTCCGCACCGGTTGGTGGCCACCGACATTGCGCATGCCATCCCGCTGGCAATGGTGGCCGGCACGGGCTACCTGTTCGCGGGCATGGTGAACGGGGCGATGCTCGGGAGCCTGCTGGTGGGATCGATCCCGGCGGTGATCGCGGGGAGCCTGCTGGCACAGCGATTCTCGCCGGGGTGGCTGCGGCTGGCATTGGCCTTGGTGCTGATTGCGACTGCGGTGAAGACGCTCAGCGTTTGAGGCAGTCACGCCCGCGTACTGGCCCCCGGTCGCCTTGCGGGGCGGGCGGCATGGCGATCGCGCTGCCGACGTTCCAGTGACGCCTGCGTACTGGCCCCCGTCGCCTTGCGGGGCGGGCGGCATGGCGCCGCCACTGCCCCTCCGGCGAGGGGGCCAGGCACTCGTTGCGCCAATGGCGTCGGTTCGGCAATGGCCTCACCGCCGCGCTTGATTTTCATGTTGCACGTGCATTCATTCGACCGCGATTGTCACGTGTGCGAGCACCCGCAGCGAGCACGGGACCCCTGGCCCGCGGCGTCGCCAACCGCGAAGTCCGGCAGCTTGAGAACCGAACACTCCCGGGTGCCGCCCGGACGAGCGGTTGTCGTCGAGGCCGAGCGCAGCCGGGTGGAGAGAGGCCGTCCGCGGGACAGGGGTCCCGCGCACAGCGGAGGGTGCGGTGAAACTTCAACCGTCGCAACGAAATGTGCGTTCGAACGGCAATCGCCCGGCCCCGCGCGTCTACTGGCCCCCGTCGCCTTGCGGGGCGGGCGGCATGGCGCCGCCACTGCCCCTCCGGCGAGGGGGCCAGGCACCGCGTGTGCCAATGGCGTCGGTTCGGCAATGGCCTCACCGCCGCTGATGGTGTGTGCGTTCTTAGCGCGCGTTCACGCCGAAGCCGGGCTTGATGCGCATTCCGATGGCGTAGACCAGCGAGGCGATCGCAAGACCGATGAACCACGCATAGGGATAGAGTGCATCGAAGAAGTTCGGCTCGCCCTCGATCATGTGCACGGACTTCAGGAAGCCGGGCACGTTCGGCGCGATGCCGGCCACCAGTGCCAGCATGGCGACCCAGTTGATGCCCGCGTAGCGACCCGTGGTGCGGTAGAGGTCCGGCACGTCCAGCTCGCGGCGGCGGAGGTACCAGTAGTCCACGATCATGATGCCCGCGATCGGGCCAAGCAGCGCCGAGTAGCCCACCAGCCAGTTGAAGATGTAGGCGTCCGCGCTCGCAAGCAGCTTCCACGGCATGATGAGGATGCCGATCACGCCGGTGATCACGCCGCCGGTCTTGAAGGAGATGAGTCGGGGCGCAAGCTGCGCGAAGTCGTTGGCCGGGCTCACCACGTTGGCGGCGATGTTGGTGCTGATGGTGGCCACGGCCACGCCGAAGAGGCTGAGGACGGCCACCACGATGCGCGTGCCCTCGTTCGCCAGGAGCGGCGCGTCGAGCCCCGCCGGCGCCTTGGAGCTCGTGATCTGCCCGAGCACCACCACCGGGTCCCAGAGCGTCTTCGGGTCGGTGCCCTTGAGGATGGTCTCGGCGGCGCTCGTGATCACCACCGCCATCAGGCTGAACGCGATCATGGTGGTGGGAAGGCCCAGCGCCTGCCCCAGCATCTGCTCCTTCTGCCCGCGCCCGAAGCGCGTGAAATCGGGGATGTTCAGGCTGAGCGTCGCCCAGAAGCCGATCATGCCGGTGAGGCTCGGCACGAACACCTTCCAGAAGTCCGCGGTGGTGGCGAACGACGACGGGCGATCGAACATCGGTCCCAGTCCGCCGGCACGGCTCACCATCCACCAGAGGAGCCATACGCCCATCAGGAGGATGAGGGGCGCGGACCAGTTCTCGAAGTGACGCACCGCGTTCATGCCCACCAGCACGATGACGATGTTGATCAGCCAGAACACCATGAACGTGATGGCCGAGGGAATCCCCAGGCCCATCACCATGGCCCCGCCGCCGAGCTGGTCGAACGCCGGCCATGCCGCGGTGAGGAAGGTGCGCACCGCCTCGCCGCCGATGTATGTCTGGATGCCGAACCAACCGCACGCCACGATCGCGCGCAGGAGCGCCGGTACGTTGGCGCCCACGGTTCCGAAGCTCGAGCGCGCGAGCACCGGGAACGGGATGCCGTACTTGGTGCCCGGATGCGCGTTCAGCAGGATGGGAACGAGGACGATGAGGTTGCCGAGGCCGATGGTGAGGAGCGCCTGCCACCAGCTCATGCCCACGGCGATGAGCCCGCCGGCCAGCAGGTACGTGGGGATGCAGTGCGCCATGGCGATCCACAGCGCGGCGAAGTTGTAGGTGGTCCAGGTGCGTCGACCGGTCGGCGTGGGGGCCAAGTCGCCGTTGAAGATCGGGCTGTCGCCGATGTCGGGGGGAAGTTCGGCCAGCGCTTCGCGGGTCAGGTTCGGGTCGTGCATGCAGGGTGCTCCTTCCCATGGGTCGACCGACCGGGGGGCTTCGGGTGAGAAAGAGGCCGTGTTCCGGGCGCGCGCGTCCCGGCAATGCAATCGATTCCCCGACCGGGGTTGCACTACCCTGCACCGCCCCGCGCGCCGAACGCACCATGTCGAGCCAACCCGCCATCCAACGAGCGCTGCATGATGCGGGCGAAGGCCGCATCACGAATGCCGTGGCGTCGATGCGGCTGGTGCTCAAGCTCTCGCCCAACGACCTCGAGGCGCTGTCGGTGATGGGCATGCTGCTCGTGCAGGCCGGGCAGCCGGAGCAGGCGCTCCTCCCGCTCACCCGTGCAGTCAGCCTGGCGCCCGGTTCCACCGCGGCCAACAACAACCTGGCGAACGCGCTGCTCTCCGTGGCGCGCTACGAGGACGCGGTGAAGCACTACGAGCGCGCGCTTGCCGCCGAACCTGCCAACACGCAGGCGATGCTCGGGCTGGTGCTGGCGCTCACGCACCTGGAGCGCACGGACCGTGCCGTCGAGGTGGCCGACCAGGGCCTGCGGATCGCGCCGGACTGGCCGATGATGAACCTCAACCGCGCCAACGCGCTCTCGGCGGCCGACCGTCTCGACGAGGCGATCGTGGCCATGCGCAGCGTGCTGGCGAAGGATCCCACGCAGGCATCGCTCCGAGCGCAGCTCCTCTCGGCGCTCAACTACCTGCCGCTCAGCCGCGACGAGGTGTTCGAGGAGCATCGCGGCTACGCAGCATCGGTCCGCGGCGACCTCGAGGCCACCCGCAACGACCCGGACCCCGAGCGCCCGCTCCGCATCGGGATCCTCTCGGGCGACCTGCGCACCCATTCCGTGGGCTTCTTCGCCGAACCCTTCATGCGCCACATGCCAGCCGGCTGGAAGCTGGTGGCCTTCTCCACCGCCGCCGACCGCGGCACCGACGCCATGACGCGCGGCTTCCGTGCCATGTGCGACGACTGGGTCGAGGCCGGCGCCATGAACGACGCCGCGCTCGACCGCGCCATCCGCGAGCACGGCATCGACGTGCTGGTGGAGCTCGGCGGCCACACCGCGGGTGGACGGCTCACCGCGCTCGACCGCAAGCCCGCGCCGGTGATCGTCAGCGCCATCGGCTACCCGAACACCACCGGCCACCCGTGCGTCGACTGGCGCATCGTGGACTCCACCACCGATCCCGCGGGCGCCGACGCGTACTGCACCGAGCGGCTGGCCCGCATCGACCCCTGCTTCCTGTGCTACTCGCCGTTTGCGGAAGCGCCGCAGCCCGCCATGCCCGCGGCGGGAACGCCGTTCACGTTCGGATCGTTCAACCTTGCGGCGAAGGTCCGGGAGCAGACGGTGGAACTGTGGAGCGCGGCGCTTGCACGCGTGCCGGGCTCGCGTCTCCTCCTCAAGAGCAAGTCCATCTCCGACCCCGCACTGCTGCGCCGGCTGATGGCGCGGCTCGAGGCAGGCGGCATCGATCCGTCGCGCGTCGACGTGGCGCCGTACACGAAGACCAACGCCGAGCACCTGGCGCTCTACTCGCGCGTCCACGTTGCCTTGGATTGCACGCCGTACAACGGCACGACCACCACGTGCGAGGCGCTCTGGATGGGCGTGCCCGTGGTGTGCATCGCCGGCGACCGCCATGCGGCGCGGGTGGGCGCGAGCCTCCTGCACGCGGCCGCATGCGACGAGTTCCTGGCAAGCACGCCCGCGCAGTTCGCGGAGATCGCGGCAGGCCTCGCGCAGGACCACGCACGGCTCGCCGAGCTTCGCACCGGCCTGCGCACACGGCTCTCGGCCTCGCCGCTGATGGACGAGCAGGCCTACGCCACGCGCTTCCACGCGGCGCTGCGCGAATGCTGGCGCGAGCACTGCCGCGCCGCGGCGCGCTGAGCGGATTGCCGAATCACTCGCTTTCGGGGGCGGACGCACGCTCCATGGCGGCGGCGAACACCTCGATGCCGTCGCCGTAGCCCACGCGGACGCGCGGCATGCGATACGCCGACACCGGGCCCGTGTCCGGATCGTCGTCGGCCCGCACGGCACAGTCGTACCCGGCCCGGTGCGCGGCCAGCATCACCGCGCGATCGTGGTCGCCGTACGGATAGGCAACCACGCGGCACGGATGCTTGGTCTCGCGCTCGATGATGGCCTTGCTCTCGCGCATCTCGCGCTCGAGCTGCGGCGGCAGCATCTGCGTGAGCCTGCCGTGCGAGACGGTGTGCGACTGCACCTCGTGACCCGCGGCCTCCAGTTCGTGCAGCTCTTCCCACGAGATGTACCCGCCGCCGTTGCGCGCGGGGCCGACGGCTCCGGTGAAGACGAAGAGCACCGCCTTCATTCCGCGCGGCTCGAGGAACGTCTTCACGACGCCGCCCTGCGCTGCCCAGCCATCGTCGAAGCTGATGACCACGGGCTTCCCCGCCGGGCGCCGCCCACCCGCGGTTTCCGCGGCGAACTGCTGGAACGTCACGGTGCGGTACCCATGCGCGCGCAGCCAATCGAGCTGCGCGGCAAAGTCCTCCGGCCGAACCACCCATGGCGCCCAGTCGGCGCGCGAGACACCCCAGTTGCCCACGTGGTGGTACATGATCACGGGGAGGTTCGGTACGGACGCCACCGCCTGCCACCGCACGGGGGCCTCGGAGAGGCCAAGTGCCATGGAGGCAAGCAGCAGGAACACGGAAACGACGCGATGCATGGGGCGAACGATCCTACCGCCATGCACACGTGCGGTTCCGCACATTGGGCGCATGCCACGTGACAGGCATCCACATGGTGCTACGCTCGACAGCCGACATGGGCACCGCCATCACCATCGGCCTCGCCATCTCGCTCGCCATCGGCTGCGAAACGCAGTCACCCGCGCCGCAAGCGGCACCCGCGAAGCCGGCTGCGCCTGCCGCGCCGCCCGCACCAACCGTACCCAACGAACCCACGGTGGCCGCACCGGTGGATGTCTTCGTCGGCGGCGAGTCAGGCCACGCCGTCTATCGCATTCCGTCGATCGTGCGCCTCTCGGGTGGCACGCTCCTGGCATTCGCCGAAGGCCGCGGATCGCAGGACGACAACGGCTCCAACAACATCGTCTGCCGCGAGAGCAAGGACGGCGGCGCCACGTGGGGCACCGTCCGCACCGTGCTCGACATCCCCGGGCGTTCGCTCAACAATCCGTGCGTGGTGCAGTGCACCATCGGACCCCACGCGGGCCGCATCGTGATGATGCTGCAGTCGTACCCCACGGGCTGCGGCGAGGGCTGCGTGCAGCCGGGCAACGACGGCGACCGCATCTGCCGCACGCTCGTGCTGCGCTCGGAGGACAACGGCGCCACCTGGAGCAAGCCGCGCGACATCACCAAGTCGGTCAAGCGCCCCGCCCCGGTGACGAGCGTGGCCACTGGTCCGGGTGCGGGCATCGAGCTGCGGTACGGCACGCACCCCGGCAGGCTGGTGATGCCCTTCAACCAGGGCCCGCCGAACGACTGGCGCGTCTACGCCGCCTGGAGCGACGATTCCGGCGTCACGTGGAGCATGGGCGAGACCGCACCCGAGGATGGCGCGGGACACGCCAACGAGGTGCAGATGGCAGAGCGACCGGACGGCTCGATCCTCCTGGTGGCGCGCCAGTTCGGCGGCGGCGCGCGGCGGAAGTCGGCGGTGTCCAACGACGGCGGTGCCACCTGGAGCACGCTTGCCGCCGTGCCCGGGCTGGTGGATCCCTCGTGCATGGGCGGACTCCTCGCCATGGGCGGCGCAAACGTCCTCGTCTGCACCGGACCCGGCAGCGCCACGCAGCGCATCAACGGCCGGGCATGGATCTCGAGCGACGGCGGCGCCAGCTGGCCGTCCGTGTGCACCATCTACGACGGCTCGTTCGCCTACAGCGCACCGGTGGAGCTCTCGGCGCACCGTGCGGGCGTGCTGTTCGAGCGCGACTCGAACTCACGCATCTCCTTCGTGGCGATCGACCTCACCAAGCTCGGCACCGCCGTGCCCGCGCCGCGACCATGATCCTCGGCAGCCCCGCACCAATCGACGTCCAGCGCGAGCTTGCCGCGATGCGTGCGGAGCTGGCGGAGATCCGCGTGGCGCAGCGCGAGGAGTGGATCGACCGGGAGCGCGCGAAGGAACTGCGCGCGGTGGTCGCCGACGCAATGGCCGACAGCGCCACGCGCGCGTCGTTCGCCACCGACGGCGCCGCCACCGGCTACGCGGACGGCGCGTTCATCCGCAGCGGCGACGGCAACTGGATGTTCAAGGTCGGCGTGATGACCCAGGTGCGCTTCGTCTACAACAACGCGAGCAACCAGCCGGAAGTCGACAACCGGTGGGGCATGGAGACGCACCGCGTGAACCTCACGCTCTCGGGGACGGTCATCGACCCGACCGTGCAGTGGCTCGCGCTCGCCAGCTACAACTCGCAGCCTGACCGATTCGTCGAGAAGGCGCAGGAAGTGCTGATGCAGTACGCCTGGATCTCGAAGGACTTCGGCGACGGATTCTCCGGCACCGTGGGACTGCAGAACGTCCCGTGGGACATCGAGAGCACGTTCTACGGTTCGAGCAAGATCACCGCGGGGGAGTACTCGATCTTCAACTACCGGTTCGGTACCGGCAAGAACACCGGGATCACCGGCAAGTACCAGTGCGACTCGTGGCGCGTGACCGGCGGCACCTTCAGCCAGCTCGATGTCCGTTCGACCTCCTGGGACGCCGCCAGCAACCTCTCCTACGCCTTCGCCATGCGCACCGAGTGGAAGATCGGCGCCGAATGGAAGGAGCTCGACACGCAGTCGAGCCTGCCGAGCAATGTCCCCGGCGTGCTGTTCGGGCTCGGGACCATCTGGTCGAACGGCCGGGCGCAGAACCCGGCTTCGCCACCGACGCCCTCTTCCCAGGGCTTCACCGCCGACGTGCGGGCCACGATGCCCGGCACCACCCTGATCGCGCAGTTCGCCCTGATGAAGGACCCGGCGGGATTGCCAGACCTCCAGTGGGCGTCCGGCATCAACATGCAGGGAAGCACCTTCCTGACCGACGATTTCCAGGTCTTCGTCGAGGGCTCGTGGATGGACACGGCGGACGTCCCGTGGATCGCGCAGGTGGGAGCAAACGTGTACTTCGCCGAACGCAAGGTGAAGTTCACCAACCGGATCATCGTGCCCTTCGGCTCCGGCGAGATCAACGGCATCCGCGCGGTGGCAGGCGGCTTCGGCCTGGCGAACTACGGCAACAACGTGAGCCTGGTCAGCCAACTGCAGCTGCTGTTCTGACGCGACATCGATTGTTCCGGGCGCCCTGCCCGCTCAACCGTGCGAGCGCGGATGCTCGATCGGCCGGCCGGACTTGCCCCACGCGCCGAAGCCACCCTCGAGGCTCTGCACGTTGGCGAAGCCCATGGCGCGCAGGGCTGCGGCAGCCAGGATGCTCCGCATGCCGCCCGCGCAATAGACCACCATGGGCCGCGCGAGGTCCGTGTCGGAGACCGAGCCGCCGAAGGCCACCTTGGCGATGTCCCGCTCGAGCGTCCCGCGCGAGATGCCGACGCTACCCGGCACGAAGCCGCGCGCGCGCTCCTCGGCCTCGCGCACGTCGACCACCAGGAGGTCGGGCGCGTCGTTGGCCGGGTCCATGAGCTCCGCAAGCTCCTCGCAGTCCACTTCCGGCACGGTGCGCTTCGCGTCGGCCACCACGTCATCGAAGGATCGGAACGGCATGGGTCAGACCGCCACGGCGATGAGACGCCGTGCCTCCTCGACGATGCCCGCCGGGCACGCCGCCACGGCCTTCTGCAGCCGCTCGCGCTCGGCGGCGGGCAGGCGGTCGGTCAGCCCCAGCTTGGCGAGGGTGTCGAGCCGCGATGCGGCATCGAGGCCCGCGTACACGGTGGTGGAATCGATGATGGCGCGGCCCATGATCTCCTCGAGCTGCGCCTGCGTGTAGGTGGGCTTCACGGCCGCGGTGCTCTGGGTGCCGTACTGGTTGAGGTTCGACGCGAAGATGCCCGCGGCGCTCACCGGGAGGAAGTCCTCGTATCGCAGGCCCTCGTAGTGGACGAAGCCCTGGCGCACGAGCTCGGTGATGTCGGCGGTGGCGATCGTGCCGGCCTTCGCCGCGCCGAGGCCCTTGGGCGTCGGCGCGTAGCGACCGAAGACCATGCCCTTGGAGAGGAGCTCGATGAGCGTCTTCGGGAAGGGCTTGAACGGCGCGGCGTAGAGCGCGTCGTAGGCAAGGAAGTCGCGCGCGGGGAGCTTCGGGTCCTTCTCGCGCGCGGCATCGGCCTCCGCGAGGCAGCGGTCGTAGAGCTCGCGTCCCGCGGGCGTGCACGCGTAGCCGCGCTCCTCGATCTCGCCGAAGCGCGCGGTGTGCGTGGCGGCCGTCATGGTGCCCTCGTCGTCGGTGAACTCCACCGGCTCGGTGAGCGCCTTATAGGCATCCTGGCGGAGGAGGATCGGCGTGTCCTCCGAGGGACCCTCGGTGAAGTCCTTGTAGCCCGCATGCTTCAGCGCGGAGAGGCGGAACTGCTCGCCGCGGAAGGTGGACACCAGGCCGTCCACCAGTGCCGAGACATCGGCCGCGGTCACCGTGCCGGGCTGGTACGAATCGATCTCCGCGTGGCTCAGGTGCTTGAAGTGCAGGCGCAGCCAGTCGCGGTCGGCCACCTTGGAAAGCCGCGTGATGGCAAGCGTGGCGCGGGCACGGAACCCGGCCTCGTCCAGCTCGCCCAGGCAGTGCTTCATGGACGCCGTGTAGAGGTCCATGAGGAGCGTGTTCGGCGTCAGGTGGTTGAGGTGGTGGCTCTGGAAGCAGGCGATGTCGGCGGCGATCTTGAAGCCCGCACCCGAGAGTTCCGTGTAGAGCTTCAGGTCGCGCGCCTTGCCGGTCCACTTGAAGATGCGCTCGGTTCCCTCGCGGACAAGCGCCTCGCCGTCCTCGCGCGAGAGGCCGCCGTCGCGCTCGCACTTCTCGATGAGCTGCTTCGCGCGGTCGGAGAACACGCTGCGGCGGGCAAGCAGTGCCTCGATGCGCGCACGCGTGGTGGGGTCGAAGTAGTCGGTCATCAGGAGCGACGTGAACACGCGATGCTCCGGGCGAAGCGCGGACCGGAACGCGGTGGCGATGATCGGCTGGCTCTTGGAGCCGACGCACGTCATGTCGTAGAAGTTGTGCGGCTCCATGGCGAAGCAGCCGAAGAAGCGCGTGATCCAGCGATACTCGTCGGGCCGGCCGATGCGGATGGCGCCGTGGCGCTCACCGCTGGTGCGCTCGAGCTGCTCGGCCGTCACGTGGAAGCCGCGGTGGAGCTTGGCCACCACCTCGCATGCCGCCTCGTTGGTGGCACGGTTCACGAGGAGCGCGCGGTCGTAGAGCGGCACCTCGCGGCCGAACATCGCCGACAGCTCGGCGAAGAGGCGGTTCTGCATCTCGAAGCGGTCGGCGAAGGCGGTGAGCATGGCAAAATCGTAGCGCGCACTGCGGATTCGGCCACCCCGCCCCCCGTGAACAGCAGCAAGAATCCCCTGCCTGCTTTCAGCGCTCCAGATAATCAAGGTCCCGGTGGAACGTCTCGTCCATCGCGAGCGCCGCCACCATGCCCACCGCCACGCAGCAGACGCCGAGCGTGAGCGTGGCCTGCACCGTACCCATGCCGGGCTTCATGGCCAACCAGATGCTGGTGATGGGTACCGCCATCGCGCGCACGAAGTTGGGCGCGCTGGTGGCTGCGGTGGCACGAAGGTTGGTGCCGAACTGCTCGCTGGCGGTGGTGACGAAGATCGCCCAGTAGCCGGTCGCCGCACCCACCAGGCACATCATGCCGTAGAAGGCCTCGGGCCCGCGCGGCGCAATGGCGAAGAAGAGGACGATCGATGCCGCCAGGAACGCCTGGAATCCCATGATGGTCCGCGTGCGGCTGCGCAGGAACTGCGAGATGAGACCGCTGGCGACATCGCCCACCACCACGCCGAGGTACGCCCAGAGGATCACCTTGGCCGGCATGATGGGCTCCGCAATGCCCATCGCCTTCCCGATCTCCGGACCGAAGACGAACATCACGCCGCCCACGAACCAGATGGGCATGGCCGAGAGCACCACCGCCGCGAAGCGCAGGAAGCGCCGCGGCGGCCAGAGAAGCTGCAGCGGGTTGCCGCGCGAGATGCCGCTGCCATGCGACTGCGTGCGCGTGAAGAGCCCGCTCTCCACCACGCCAACGCGGAGCGCCAGGAGCGCAAGCCCCATGATGCCGCCGATCAGGTAGCAGTGGTTCCACGCCACCTCGGTTCCCACCAGGCCGGCCGCCACTGCGCCCGAGAGCCCGATGGTGGCCACGATGGTGGTGCCGATCCCGCGCTTGGCCGTCGGCAGGAGCTCCGCCACGAGCGTGATGCCGGCGCCCAGCTCGCCCGCCAGGCCGAAGCCCGCCACGAACCGGAGCACCTCGTACTGCCACACCTCGGTCACGAATGCGTTCAGGATGTTCGCCACCGAGTACAGCAGAATGGACCCGAACAGCGTCTTGAGCCGCCCGAGCCGGTCACCCAGCATCCCGAAGGCGATGCCGCCAAGGAGCATCCCGACCAGCTGAATGTCAAGCAACCGTTTACCCACCAGCGTCAGCTGCTCCGGGTCGGTGATCCCGAGCGCCTTGAGGCTGGGAATGCGGACGATGGAGAAGAGCACCAAGTCGAACAGGTCGACGAAGTACCCGAGCGCGGCCACCAGCACTGCCAGAAGCGTTCCCCGGGTCATCGGAGGGGTTCCGGGCGACGATCCTTCTCTCGGCAGCTCCATGGACGCCAAGTGTATGGACGCATCCGCCGCCCAACCGGAGGGGGTACCATCCCGACCCCACAGGGGGAAAACACGTTTCCCGAGCCGCACACGGCCCAAAGAGAACCACCATGCTCACCGCCGCCATCATCGCGCTCGCGCTCGCGACCGCCACCCAGACCCCCGTCCAGACCCCCGCACAGACCTCCGGCGAGACCCCCGGACCCGACAACGCTCCGTACACCAAGAACATGGGCCTCGCCGACAAGCCGTCCATGTACGGCCTGTCCTGGTTCGGCGGCGACGAGCCGCTGCCGCGCCCGGCCTTCGAGGAATCGAAGACGATCCGCAGCGTCGACGGCGTGTGCAAGGCCACCGTCCACATCACCAAGCAGAAGATCAGGGCCGGCGAGCAGGACCTGATCACCTCCTGCTTCGACGGCAAGTACACCGGGCCGATCCTGCGCATGAGCCCGGGCGACCTGCTGGAACTCACCGTCATCAACGACGGCGAGATGAACACCAACATCCACTTCCACGGCATGCAGGTGGCCTCCGCCGACTACGGCGACAGCGTGTTCACGATCATCCCGATCGGCCACCAGTACACGTACCGCTTCCGCATCCCCGAGTACCACCACCCCGGCACCTACTGGTACCACGTCCACAGCCACACCACCACCCAGCGCCAGGTGATGCAGGGCATCGCGGGCACCATCATCATCGAGGGCGAGCTCGACCGCTGGCCGGCGCTCAAGGGGATCACCGAGCACAACTGCGTGCTCCACGACTACCAGAAGGGCCTCACCGGCGAGGTGGTCCAGGGCATCCAGGTCTCGTGGCCCACGTACCGCCTGGTGAATGACCAGAAGTTCCCCGACATCGCCATCCGCCCCGGCGAGACGAAGCTCCTGCGCTTCTCCGCGCAGGGCCCGAACATCTTCTATTACCTCGATTTCGGCGGTGAGAAGTTCTGGGTGGTCAACACCGACGGCAACCCGGTCAACAAGATGGAGGAGGTCTCCCGCTACCCGCTGCCCCCGGGCTCGCGCGTCGACGTCCTGGTGCAGTTCAGCAAGCCCGGCCGCTACAAGCTGCACACCTCCGAGATCCGTACCGGTCCCGCCGGCGACGGCTACAGCGCGGAGAACCTGCTGACCATGGCCTGCGAAGGCGAGCCGGTGGCCAAGCCCATCGCGCTGCCGATCGCCGCCGAGGGTCCCGATCCGCTGCGCGACCTGCGCCAGGTGCAGGTGGACAACACCCGCACCGTCGTCTTCAGCGAGACCGACAACGACTTCCGCATCGACAACCGCTACTTCGACGGCACCCGCATCGACCAGCTGATCAAGTACGGCACGGTGGAGAAGTGGATCGTCCGCAACTCGACCGACGAGCTCCACGTCTTCCACTTCCACCAGACCGACTTCCAGGTCACCAAGATCAACGGTGTGCCGGTGCCCTTCAACAGCCACCGCGACAACGTCAACATCCCGGTCCGCGGCGAGATCGAGGTGATCATCCCCTTCGACATGCCGTGCCAGATCGGCGACTTCGTCTTCCACTGCCACATCCTCTGCCACGAGGACGGCGGCATGATGCAGAAGGTGCGCTGCTACGACCCGACGAAGCCGATGCCCCCGGTCCGCGATGGCGACGGCTACGGTGCCCCCGAGGACACCAGCCACCAGACCGTGGAGGCCGCCAACCCGAACGCCATCGGAGGCCCCTTCGCGCTGAAGCTCGGGGACGGCAAGCCGTTCACGCAGGAGCAGCTCGGAGACGGCCTGTCGCTCATGACCTTCGGCTACACCCGCTGCACCGGTGCCTGCCCCCGCACCATGGCCACCTTCTCCACGGTGGACGACATCCTCAACCAGGAGAAGACGCGCCCCACGCTGCGCTATGTCTTCATCGCGGTCGATCCCCAGCGCGACCAGGGCCAGCCGCTCCTGGACTACGCGCAGAACGCACCGGTGCCGCTGGTCGCATTGACCGGCACGCCCAGCGAGCTGCAGGCGATGGCCGACGCCTTCGGAGCCTCCTACAAGCCGCAGCCCAAGAAGGACGACGGCTCGTACACGGTGCGCCACTCCACGGACATCTACCTGGTGGGCCCGGGCGGGCGCATCTTCAAGCGCTTCGCCCTCAACACCGATCCGAAGGTGATCGCCGCCGCGGTGCAGGAGTTCGCGCCGCGCGTCCCCACCAAGACCGCCGCCGTCACCGAAGGAGGTGCCAAGTGAACTGCGCCCTGAACGCCTCGATCCGTCGCGTCCTGGTCGCCATCGTTGCGCTTGCCGCCTGGTGCGCGCCGCACGCCGCGTTCGCGCAGGGCGGCGGCAACACGCCGGACCCGCGCCCCTTCGCGCTGTTCCGCGACATGTTCGACACCGTCGGCGAATGGCACGGACCCTGGGTGAACATGGCCTACCAGCCGCAGTTCAACTGGGTCTACCAGACCGACGGCAAGCCGATGAACAACCTGAACTCCCAGGTCTCCTGGGGGTCGTACATCTGGATCACGCCCGAGATCACCGTCAACGTCAACATGCAGCTCGGCCAGGTGGGCACGCCCAAGGACAACGACGAGTGGCTGATGTACGGCGAAGGCATCACCGCCGGCGACATCTGGATCCAGTGGAGCGATCAGCGAACCGGCATCATTGCCGGCCGATTCACCGCTCCGTTCGGCATCGCGCCGCTGATCCTGCCCGGCATCTTCGACACCAACCTGGTCAACAACTACAACTTCGGCGGCCTGCTCGGCGGCCTCGCAACCCTGTCCACGGGTGACGAGGGCTACGGTATCCATGCCCTCAACGCAGCCGTCTTCGGCGTGGACACCACGTTCATGTCGGGCGGCATCTTCGCCAACCCGAAGGCCCCCTCGGGCCCCGGCACCGGCGGCGGCGCCGACAGCTGGATGATCGGCTACAGCGGAGCGAACATCCCGGTGCTGTTCCCGACGCTCCAGGTCAACGTGGCCTACATCCAGTTCGGCGATGGCGACGGCGCCCCGGCGAACCAGAAGGGCTTCAATGCCGGCGGCTACTGGCAGTGGGTCGTGAACGGCGACGGAAACCAGACCCTCGATGCGCAGTACTGGAGCATCGGGCCCATGTTCGAGTACGTCCACTTCTGGAACAACGACGGCATCGACGGCGCTTCCAGCGACTACTACACGGTCGGCCTGATCTCCAACTACGGCAACTGGCAGACCGACGTGGTCTTCACCCAGCAGAACCTGTCGCAGCCCGGACAGTCGGACCAGGACAACTACCTCATCTCCGCGAACCTGGGCTACAACTTCTTCGGCCCGCAGTCGTTGATCCAGATGGGTTACGGCTACCAGGTGACGGACGGCAAGGCGAACCAGCAGGTCGGCCTGCAGGTCAACTTCCCGATCGTGGCGCTCGAGTACTTCCCGCTCTGGAACTGACCCAGCGCGCAAGCCTGCGGAGCACGCAGGTTCAACACGCAACTTCGGCACGGCCCAGGCACCCGCCTGGGCCGTGCCGTTTCAGCGGGCGGTGCCGTCGGCTGCTGCGAAGCGCGCCACCGTCGCGAATTCCGAAGGACTTCCGAAATCGGCGGCGGGGTGGCCCGTTCTGCCTGCGTCGCCGGGATCGATTCCGTCGCGAAAATCTCGATCCACACCGTCCCCTGTGCCGCATGCGCGGCAACAACAGTCCACAGAAAGGAACTGATTCACATGCTCAGCAAGAAGTTCGCATTCATCGCGCCGGCGTTCCTCGCCTGCACCTTCGCCAGCGCCGCGCTCGCCATCGAGCCGCCGGCCAACGGCGGCCAGGATCCCGCGCCGGGCCCGGGCCAGGGTCCCGGCGGCAAGGACGGCGGCAAGGAAGGCGGCAAGCAAGGCGGCAAGGGCGGCGAGCGCAAGCGCCCCGATTTCAAGACCCTCGACAAGAACGGCGACGGCTCCATCACCGAAGATGAAGTGCCGGCCCAGGCGTGGGAACGCATGAAGAAGTTCGACGCCGACGGCGACGGCAAGATCAGCGCCGACGAGATGACCAAGGGCATGGCCGAGCAGCGCGGTCGCGGCAAGGGCCCCGGTGGTCCCGGCGGCCCCGGCGGCAAGGATGGCGGCAAGGACGGCGGCAAGGGCAACGGCGCCCCGCCGGCTCCGCCCGCCCCGCCGGCTCCTCCGGCTCCTCCGGCTCCGCCCCAGGCCTGAACGGCACTCATAATTCGGCCACATTCAACGCCGCCGTCCCCCCAGGGGTAGCGGCGTTGTGCTTCCAACGCCTACGCTGTGCGACTTCCCGGGGAACGCAAACCCCTTCCTTGGATCCCACCATGACCATCAACGCCGCACGCACCGCCATCGCCCTCGCTCTCGCCGCATCGCTCTTCACCGGCTGCTCCAACGAGGTGAAGCGCACCGGGTTCATCCCGAAGAGCGTCACCATGAAGTCGGGCGAGAACCAGTCCCACAAGTGGGCTGCCGACAGCAAGAAGCTCGCAGCCTTCGGCAAGGTGGTGGTGTGGCCGACCGAGACGCCCGCAGGCAACGCCTACGGCGATCTGGATCCGGAGAAGCTGGCAACGCTGCGCGGCCTGCTCGAGAAGAGCATCAAGGAGGCGTTCGGTGCCAGCCTCGGCAACGGCGACCGCACGCTGGTGATCCGCTCGGCGCTCACCGCCGTGAAGCCCAACAAGCCGCTCCTCAACGTGGCGCCGCAGAGCCAGATCATGAAGCGCGGCTACGGCTACGCCGCCTGCGAGATCTACGCCACCGACGGCGACACCGGCCCGGTGGTCGCGGCGTTCATGCAGACCACGGACACCGAGCGCTTCAGCACCGAGAAGCTCGATGCGCTCGGCACGGCGGAGCGCGCCTGCACCGAGTGGGGCACCGAGTTCCGCGAACTGTTCCCGACCAAGTAAGCGTCCCGACGGGAACGATGTCCCGCCGTGCGCAGCACGCGAGCACCCGGCAATGGCAACGCTCCCGTCCATCATCGCCGGCTTCCTCGACGGCACCGACCTGCGCACCCGCGCGGGCCAGGCGTTCCGTCTCTCCACCGTCGATGCCGAGGGCTGGCCGCATGGCGCGCAGGTTTCCGTGGGCGAGGTGCTGGCTGCCGATCCGCACACGCTCCACCTCTGCCTCTGGCCCGGCTCCGGCTCCACCGCGAACCTGCGCCGGGACGGCCGCGCCACGCTCTCCATGGCCCTCGACGGCGCGCTGTGGGAAATCCGCCTTCACGCCGCCGCTGCGACGCCGCCTGCCGGGGCGCCGGAATTGGCGTATTTCCGGGCCGCGGTGGAATCGGTGCAGGAACATCGTGCGAAGTACGCCGAGGTGACCGCAGGCG
The DNA here is from genome assembly GCA_044233905.1 of Phycisphaerales bacterium. GTDB lineage: Bacteria > Planctomycetota > Phycisphaerae > Phycisphaerales > SM1A02 > UBA966. The sequence goes on along the minus strand of JBIIJH010000002.1, from coordinate 39,061 downwards.
TGTCCTATCGTCTGCATTCCCCCGACGAGGTGCTGGCGCGCTGGGAAGCGCAGCTCGACGCACTCCGCCGGCTCTCCTGAAGGCAACGCATGCAGCGAATCATCGTCGGCATCTCGGGCGCCTCGGGCGCCATCTACGGCATCCGCGCGCTGGAGATCCTGCGCACGCTGGGCGTCGAGACGCACCTCGTGCTGTCGCCGTCGGCCGGGCGCACCATCACCGAGGAGACCGACCTCTCGCTCGAGCAGGTGCGCTCGCTTGCCTCGCAGGTGCACAGCTTCAAGGACATCGGCGCCACCATCGCCAGCGGATCGTTCAAGGTCGACGGCATGCTGGTGGCCCCCTGCTCCGTCAAGACGCTCTCGGCCATCGCGCACTGCGCCACCGACGAACTGATCGCCCGCGCCGCGGACGTCCAGCTCAAGGAACGCCGCCGCGTGGTGCTCCTCTTCCGCGAGACCCCGCTCCACGCCGGCCACATTGCCCTCATGGAACGCGCCACGATGAACGGCGCCGTGGTCATGCCCCCGGTACCCGCCTTCTACCACCGTCCGAAGTCGATCGACGACATCGTTACGCAGACCGTGGGCCGCGCGCTCGACCTGTTCGGCATCGATGCCAAGGTGGTCCACCGCTGGGACGGCGGCGGCAACGACGAAGACTGAGGCGGCGCCGCACGTTTCGCCCCGCTCACGCCCGCTGTCCACGCCCAGTCCCGCTCATCCGTTCTTCTTGGCGAATCCGTCCATGAACTCGGCCAGGAGCTCACAGCCCTTGGCGGGGAACGCGTTGTAGACGCAGGCACGGATGCCGCCCCACTCGCGGTGGCCGCGCAGGCCGCACAGGCCCTCGCGCTCCGACTCCTCAACGAAGCGGTCCACCAGCGCGTCGCTCGGCAGCTGGAAGCTGATCGACATGTCGCTGCGGCAGTCGCTGCGCATCGACGGGCGGTAGAAGCCGCCGCTGCGGTCGATGGCTGCGTAGATGTGCGCGGCCTTCGCCTTGTTGCGGGGGCCGAACGCGGCCGGGCCGCCAAAGTCATGCGTCCACTTGGCCATCAGGCCGATCACGCGCACGCCGAAGGTCGGCGGGGTGTTCGGGCGGGACTCGGTCTTGGCGAAGTTCGAGTAGCTGAGGAGCGGCGGCAGCGAACGGTCGGCGCGCTCCAGCCAGGACTTCCTGGCAAGCACCATGGTGATGCCGCTGGCGCCCAGGTTCTTCTGGCCGCTGCAGAAGATCAGTTCGTGCGCAGCCAGGTCGTACGGCCGCGAGAAGATGTCGCTGGTGGCATCGCACACCAGCGGGGCCGCCACGCGCGGCGGGCGCGCGAACTGCGTGCCCTCCACGGTGTTGTTCGAGCAGTAGCAGAAGTACGCGGCGCCGGAGCAGTCGGCGATCTCGTTGTCCGCGGGCACGTGGTCGAAGCGGCAGGTGGCGCCGTCGAACGTCTTCTTCGTGGCGCGCACGCAGGCGGTCTCCTTCTCGCCCTTGTGGCTCCAGAGGCCGGTGTCGGCGAACGCCACCCAGCCGTCCTTGGGCACGAAGTTCATGGCGATGAGCGAGAAGTGCTGCATCGAACCACCGGGGAGGAAGAGCACCTCCCAGTCGTCGCCCAGGCCCGCGCAGGCGCGGACGCTGTCGAAGGACTCGGCCAGGATGCGGTCGTAGACCGAGGCGCGGTGGCTCTGCTCCAGCAGGCCGATGCCCGTGCCGTGAATGTCCATGAGCTCCTCGCGCAGCTGCAGCAGCACCGACTCGGGCATGCAGGCCGGGCCGGCGGAGAAGTTGTAGACGCGGCCGGCGGAGGGGGTGGTGGGCGGCTCGGGGATGCGCATGGCGGTGGCGGTGGTCATGGATGGGGTCCTCGGGGTCGCCTCGGGTGCGGGCGGACACCCAATGCTACGGCCACCGGGCGAAAGGACGGCGTGCTGCCAAGGTTGCCGCCTTCCCAGGGCCCAGGATGGCAGCGATTTGCCCTGAAAAAGAGAAATGCCCCAGCAGTCGGACCTGCAAGGGGCACGGGGCGGAAGTGGTCGCGCCAAGGGCGGCGACGCCTCCATCTGTAGAAACGCAATCCACGCCAGCCGACCATCAGCGTCTTGTGAATTCCGGCAGAAAAGTCGAGCCGATCCAGCCATCCGCGCGCCCGACCGCGCGGCGCCTCTCAATAATGCGAATATTGACCATTCGCATGATGGTTGCGGCACGCCATTCTCGTTCTTAAGGAAGATTGAAGAACCAAGTCAACCCATCTTCATCCATCCGGGGCGTGGTCCGGATGGGCTTTCTCGCCGCCGAGGCATCGGTGTGGTTGGACGGCAAGCCGTTGGCGTGCCGCGAGCTGCTCCGGATCGACGCCGGCGATCGGCGCTTCGAGCTGCGCCCCCCGCAGACGCGAAGCGGTGTCTGCGTGGACCTGGCACCCGGGCTTCTGCACGCCACGCTCATCGGCGGGGATCGCTCGACGCTCGAAGTGGAGTGGATCGTGCACGGCAACGGCGCGGCCGCCGTGGAAGCCTGGGCCATCTGTGCCAGAAACAGTTCCGAGGTGAGCATCATGGATTCGTTCGGCCGGGACTTCGTGCCGGACCTGTTGGCGCGCGACCCAGCGATGCCGCCGCTCCTGGTGCCACCCGGGCTCTACCTGCTCCGTGCAGCCACAAGCGACGGACCGCTGGTCCTGCGCATCGGGCAGTCGACGGCGCACCACGCGGCACGCGCGGTGGGCTGACGGGAGCACGCAATATTGATTCACGCCATCGAAGCAAGCGCCGCACGCAGCTGCGCAGCGAACTGCTGCACCGTCTGCGGGCGCTTCGTGGGATCCGCGTCCAGCGCACCGTGGAGCACCTCGTCGAGCGGGCCGTCGAGCTCCGGGCGGAGCTCGGAAAGCCGGCGGCGACGCTCGAAGAGCACGGCCTTGAGGAGCGCCATCGCGCCGCGATCATCGACGTCGTACGGCAGTTCGCCGGAGAGGAGCTCGAAGAGCACCAGTGCGGTCTGGTAGACGTCGGTGGGCGGGCCCACGCGGCTTGCCTTGCCGTCGGCCTGCTCGGGGCTCATGTAGGCGAAGGTGCCGACCAGGTTGCCGGTCTCGGTGTGGAAGCCGGTACGGTTGCCGTCGTCGCGGTGGAGGCGGGCCACGCCGAAGTCCACCAGGCGCACGCAGCCGCCGCGGTCGACCAGGATGTTGTGCGGCTTGATGTCGCGGTGCACCACGCCCGCGGCGTGGGCATGCCCGAGCGCTTCCAGCACCTGCAGCGCCAGCCCGACGCGGGTGCAGAGGTCCGCAGAGGCGGACTCGCACCAGCGGTCGATGCAATCGCCGTCCACGAAGTCCATGGCCAGGTACACGTGGCCGTCCTGGGTATGGCCGGACTCATACAGCCGGACGATGCTCGGGTGGTCCAGGCGCGCCAGCACGCGGCTCTCCTGGCGGAAGCGCTGCAGTGCCTGCGCGTTGGCTCCGGCGTTCATCACCTTGATCGCCACGCGCGCGTCGTTCTCGCGGCAGATGGCCTCGAACACGCGGCTCGTGCCGCCGGCACCCAGGCGGCGCGTCAGCGTGAAGCCGAGCACCTCGGGCATGCGCCCGTCGATGCCGGGTTCCTCGCGCGTGCAGTCGCGGTCGACCGGCAGGTCGACGGCGGATTCATCCGCCTCCAGGAGCTGCAGGACATCGGCACGCGTCTCATGATCGTCGGCACACGCGGCGCTGACGAAGGGCAGCCGCTGCTCGGACGGGAGCTCGATCGCCGACTCGAACAGTCGACGCACGCGGACCCAGCGATCGGCGGATGCAAGTGTCATTCGCCGGCTCCCGCGTTGGATTCGACGGCGGCGCCTGCGCGGCCGACACCGTACTGCTTCTCGAGGAACGCGCGGGCAAAGCGCCAATCACGCTCCGCGGTCGGCACGCTGGTGCCCAGCAGCCGCGCCACGTGGTCCATGGGCATGGCACCGAAGATGCGAAGCTCCGCCACGCGAGCACTGCGGGGATCGGCCTTCGCCAGGCTCTGCAGCGCATCCTCGAGCTCCAGCAGCCCGGACACGTTGGCGCTCGGGTCCGCCACGCTGAACGACTCGATCTGCGAGCCGCGGCGGCCGGCGCCGCGCTTCTGGCTGATGCGACGGCGCGCGTGGTCGACGAGGACGCTGCGCAGCACGGTCGCGGCGGTGGCGAAGAAGTGCTCCTCGGTCTGGAACTCGGCGGACTCACGTTCGGCGAGCTTCAGGAACGCTTCGTGGACGATGGCCGTGGGCTGAAGGGTGTGGCCGATCGGCTGGTTGCGCATGAACATCGACGACAGCTCCTTGAGCCGCGAGTAGATGTTCTCGAACAACACCGGAAGCGACGGACCGTCCGCAGGGGATGGCATGGGCAGGGACGACATGGGAACCACTCCTGGACAGTGTCAACCACGGCCGAAACACGCTTTCGGACACGCACGACACCCCTTGTTCCCGCTCTCCTGCAAACGCGCCGAGCAACCAGCGCCCCAAGACGATGCCCCGGAAATTCCGCCAGTCAACGTGCGGCGGGGAAATTCCCCCGGAATTCGGGACTTACGAAGCGAAGGAAATCCTTCAGGCCGACATAACAACCCGTCCAGGCGCGAGTTGCGCATGGACGGGTCTGGCCTTCCTTCGCGGAAGCGCCGCTGAGCAACGCTCCATTCCGTCAGGCCGTAGAAAAGGGGCAGGTGGTAGTTCGCAACCGACGAAACTTGCCGCTCGGGTCCCGGGCGGTTCCTCGTTGGGGATCAGCGGCGTTGAGTCGCCATTCCCACCTCTGGAGGCGCAAACGGTCGTTCAAATGGATCGTGGCACATCGAGGTTTCCGCTAATTTGCAAAATCCTGCGCCAAACCGCCGCTTCGATGATGGGTCCGGCCCACGAAATGCGTGTCAGAAGGTGGTCCCGCGAGTTGCGATGCCTCCAGCAGCGCACTCCGCGACAGATTGGTTATCTGGACCGAAAGCCACTCCCTTCGCGCGCCCGGCAGGGCCGCGGAGAAACACTTGCCCCCTGGAGTTACACGCCTCCAGGGGGTATCTGCGTTTTCAGAGATGCAGGCGTGCGGCAACGAGCGCCGCGCTGCGACGCCGGGCTCACTTGCGGGCTTGCCACCCGTAGTTCACGTAGCGATGGTCGAAGCTGCCGTCAGGGCGCAGCTCGAGCAACCCGTAGCCCTCGGGAACGCCCTGCAGCGAGCCCTTCCACCATGCGCCGCTGACGGCACCGTCGCAGATGTACGAGATGCCGTCGATCTTGCAGTGGTCCAGCAGGTGCACGTGGCCGCTGAGGCACACCTTGACGTTCCCCGACTGCTTGAAGAGGTCGTGGAGCAGCGTGCCGTCGGTGTGCATCTCGCCCGCGGAAATGGTGGTCGCCTCGCCCACGTGCTCGCGCGAGCGCGGCTTGCCGTAGGTCATGGCCGCGAGCGAGAGGATGGGGATGTGCGAGACCACGGCCACGGGCATGCCCTTCGGCGTATCCCGGAGCGTGCGCTGCAGCCAGTCGAACTGTTCCTCGTCGAGGTAGCCCACGTAGCCGTCGCCCTTCGGCTGCACGCTGTCGAGGCAGATGAACCGCCACGCGCCGTGGTCGAACGTGTGCCAGGTGCGCGCCTCGCCGAAGAGGTCGCACGCGAAGCGCTTGCCCCAGTCGGCCTCGGTGCCGGTGGACTCGCTCTTCTTCCTGTTCCAGCCGAGGATGTCGTGGTTCCCCGTGGTGTGGCGGATGGGAACGCCGCACTCTCGCTTGAGCGTGCCTTGGAACAGCTTGCGCAGCTCCTCGGCGCGGCCGCGCTTGGCCTCGAAGACGTCCATCACTGAATCGCCGCCGGTGACGATGAGGTCGGGCTTCTGCTGCTGCGCGTGGACGAATGCCGCGGCCATGCCGGCCTCGGCGCCAAGCTCGGGCTGGACGTGGATGTCGGTGAGGTGCGCCAGGCGGATGGTGCCGGTGATGCCAGACGCGGGCGGCACGGCGGCGGGCGCAACGGGCGCGGCCTGCGCATCGCCCGCGGCGAACGCGGTGCGCATGGCGGCAAGCGTGCCCGCGCCGGCAAGCGCGGTGCGGAGGAAGGCGCGGCGGTCGGCGGGAGCGGGGCGTTCGTCGTTCGGCATGCGGTGCATACCGGGGGAGTTGCCCGCGGTTGACGGCGATCGGGGCAATTCACGCCATCCGTACACTCGCGCCCGTGGAGCACCTCAGGACCCCCACCGACGACATGATCCGTACGCTCACCGCCACCCGCGAGGGCGAGCTGCGCATCGGGCAGCGCATTCGCATCGTGGACGCGAACGGCCAAGCGCCTGCCGGAACGCGGGTTGCGCTGCTCGGCATCCCCGAGGACATCGGCGTTCGCGCCAACCTCGGCAGGCCCGGGGCCCGGCGCATGTGGCGGGCGTTCCTGCCGCGGTTCCTCAACATGCAGTCGAACACGTTCCTGGACGGCGCATCCGTGGCCGTGGCCGGCACCGTGGACCTGCGCGACCTCCGCAAGGCGGCCAAGGGCCTGGATCCGACGGTGGGCGGACCGCGCGCACGGGCACACGCGCTTGAGACGCTGCGCGGGACGGTCAGCGAGATCGACGCGCGCGTCGCGACGGTGGTCGAAGGCCTGCGCCGCAACGGGCTGGTGCCCGTGGTGATCGGCGGCGGGCACAACAATGCGTACGGCATCCTCGCCGGATGCGCACGCGCGGCGGGTACGCCCATGGGATGCGTCAACGTCGACCTGCACGCCGACCTTCGGCCGTGCGAGGGGCGTCACTCAGGCAACCCGTTCTCCTACGCCCGCGCCGACGGTCACCTGGCGCGCTACGCCATCGCGGGCATGGGCGAGGCGTGGGCGACGCAGGACATCATCCATGCCATCGAGCAGGACGCGGAGATCGCGGCGTTCACCTTTGAATCCATGCTGCGCAACGGCAGCACACCGAGACACATTGCGCAGCAAGCGGCGGATCACGTGGCGGGCGCACCGGCGACGCTGGAACTGGACCTCGACGCCGTGGCGCAGGCACCCGCAAGCGCCGCCGCCGCCAGCGGCTTCAGCGCAAGCGATTTCCGCGCGATGGCCACGTTGCTCTCGCGCACGCTCAACCTGCACGCCGTGCACATCGCCGAGGGCGCGCCGGGCAACGGTCCGTGGCCCGCGGAGATGCTCGGCAAGTTCGCAGCCGAGCTGGTGCGTGACGTGGCGACTGCGGTGGCGACACGCGGCGCGTGACGCTGACGCAGCATTGGCTCACGCAGCAGCCGGCGCAGCGCGCTGACGGAGCGTCGGGAACTGCAAGGCGCGATCAGCAGGTCACGGCCGGCGTGAACTCGAACTTCGTGCCGTCGAAGAGTCCGCGGTCGCTCAGCTTGAGCGCAGGGATCACCAGGAGCGCCATGAATCCCGCGGTCATGAACGGCGCGCGCAGCGGGGAACCGAGCGCCTTGGCCCGCGCGCTGAGGCGCGCGTAGGCCGCACCCACTTCCTCCGCCGGGCGATCGCTCATCAACCCGGCGATCGGCAACGCGAGCGATTCCACCGAATCTCCGTCAGCCACGGCCAGGCCGCCGCGGCCCGCGAACACCGCGTTCACTGCCGCAGCAATCGCCTCGCGCGAGGCGCCCACCGCGACCACGTTGTGGCAGTCATGGGCCACGCTCGAGGCAATGGCGCCGCACTTCAGGCCGAATCCGCGCACGAACGCGGTGGCGATGGGGGCGTCGGAGTAGCGATTGACGACAGCGATCTGCAGGAGGTCGGACGATGGGTCGGGTTCGACCATGCCGTTGGATGTACGCGCAGAAACATCCGCGCGCTTGGTCACCAGCTGCCCGTCCTCCGCCACGATCGCGTGCACCTGCACGGTGGCGCTACCTGCGCAGGCTGCGGGCGCGCGCACCGCGAAATCATCGGCGGCAAACCGCGCGGTGCGGAATGCGTTGGGCGTACCGGAAGCGCGCGGCGCAATGCGCGTGATGCCATCCTCCGCCACCACCTGCCCGGCGATCCAGGTGCGGCGCACGCGGAAATCGCGCAGATCGTCCACCAGCACCATGTCGGCGCGGTCGCCGGCCTGCAGCAGGCCGCACGGAAGACCGTAATGGCGCACCGGGTGCAGCGTCGCGGCGCGGAGCGCAGCCATGGGTTCGATGCCGTTCGCCACGGAGCGCGCCAGCAGGCGGTCGAGGTGGCCGACGAGGAGATCATCCGGATGCGCATCGTCCGTGCAGAACATGCAGAGTTCCGGATGCTCGCGCAGGAGTGGCCACAGCGCGTCGAAGTTGCGCGCCGCGCTTCCCTCGCGGATCAGGATGCGCACGCCGAGCGCAGCCTTGTCGCGCGCCTCGTCAAGCGTGAAGCACTCGTGGTCGGTCTCGATGCCGCGCGCGAAGTAGGCGCGCGCCTGTTCGCCGCGCAGGCCGGGAGCATGGCCGTCCACGCGCTTGCCGCGCGCCTTCGCGGCGGCGATCTTCGCAAGTACCTGCGCGTCACCCGCGATGGCGCCGGGCCAGTTCATCATCTCGCTCAGGTAGTGGATGCCGGGGTCATCGAGAAGCCGTGCGCAGTCACCGGCGTCGAGCGTGGCGCCCGCCGTCTCGAAGCCGGTAGCCGGCACGCAGGACGGGCACCCGAACCAGCAGGTGAACGGCGAGCCCGCGATGTCCTCGAGCATGTAGCGCACGCCCGGTTCGCCCAGGACGTTGGCGATCTCGTGCGGATCGCTCACGCTCGCCACCGTGCCGTGGCGCATGGCAATGCGCGCGAACTCCCACGGAGGCAACATGCTGCTCTCCACGTGCACGTGGGCATCGACGAAGCCGGGCACGAGGACGCCCGGGTCCACCGGGCCGGACGCGGGCACGATGGACGCGATGCGCCCCTCGCGCACCGTCACGGTGCATGGGCGAACAATGCCGGACACGACGTCCGCGACCTGGTGATGGAGGACGGTCTCTGCCATGCACGCAGCCTAGCCGCCACCCGAACGGATCCCGCGGACGCAGGGTGCACACGCCCCGCCCAACGACGACAATGCGCACATGGCCACTCCCACGCTGCGACTCGACACCATGCAGTTCTTCGGGCGACTCGCCAGCACGTACCACGAGATGTTCGGCGTCTCCGTCGAGCAACTGCGCGGCCTTCGAATCCTGGACTGCCCGGGCGGGCCCAGCTCGTTCGTCGCCGAGGCATGCGCGGCGGGCGCACACGCAGTGGCGGTGGACCCGCTCTACGCGCACACGGCAGACGAGCTCCGCGCACGCTGCGAGGCGGACATCGCGGGAACCATCCAGGCGATGGCCGCGCATGGCGGTGCGTACGCCGAGCTTGACCTTGCGCACTACGCCGACGAGAAGCGCGCGGCCCTGCGCGGATTCCTTGCCGACTATCCCGCCGGCCGCGCCGCCGGGCGGTACGTAGCGGCCGGGCTCCCCTCGCTCCCCTTCGCCGACCGCGCGTTCGACCAGACCTTCAGCGCACACCTCCTCGTCACCTACAGCGATCCGGCGTCGGGCGGCATCATGGTGGACTCCCCGTTCACGGAGGAGTGGCACGTGCAGGCAGTGGGCGAACTGCTCCGCGTCACCGAGCGATCGCTCCACCTCTATCCCACCACCACGCGCACCGAGCCGGCGCATCGGCATCCGTACCTCGAGCGGATCGTGGCGGGCCTGGAGGCCGGCGGGACATGGAGCTGCCGCTACGAGCGGTCCACGTACCAGCGTGGAAATGCCGCGCAGAACCAGCTGAATTCATCGTTGGTGATCGAACGCCGCGTGTGATCGCGCGCCACGCGCCGGTCACGGGGAAGGCATGTCGCCGCGCACCGCCGCCTCGTGGCGCATCCGCGCGCGGAGCGCCACTGCATAGCCAGCCGCCGCCGCCGCAATGCCGACGAGCCCGTCGAACGCCAGCAGCACCGCCACGCGCGCGTGCTCGCCGTGCTGCATCGCCCACGCCACGTCCCACGCGAAGCCGCTGACGGTGGTGAATCCGCCCATGAAGCCGGCGCCCCACTGGTGCTCGCGCATGCGGTTTCGGTGCGGCACGCCGAGCGGCATGCCGCGGTCGTCGTGGTCGCAGAGGCGCGCGAACAGCATGCCGATGGCGAATGCGCCAAGCACGTTCACGGTCACGCGCGAGGTCCACGCGGGCGCACCCGCGAGCGCGAATAGCCATTCGCAGCTCCCGCGCGCGGCGCTGCCCATCAGCCCGCCAGCAAACGCTGCGAGCGCCAGCTTCCACGGCGAGAGCGGCATCATGTCCTTCGCGCCGTTCATGGCAAAACCCCGTTGAAGGACGCCACCAAAGCGCCGCCCGCGAGCGCGAGGAGCGGCGCACCCACGAGCGTCGCGGCCCACAGCGCCGCCGCGTGCCCGCGCTCACCGCGCAGCCAGAGCTGCACCACGTCCATGGAGAACGCGGAGTAGGTGGTCCATCCTGCAAGCACGCCGGTGGCGGCCACCACCATCCACGGACCCGCGTTTTCCTCGATGGAGGCTGCGCTTCCCGCCACCGCACCCATCACCAGCGCGCCAAGGAGGTTGATGACGAACGTCCCCCACCACGGCGGCGTGCCCACCCGCATCATGGCGTCGCGCGCCAGCACGCGCAGCGCGCAGCCAAGCGCGCCGCACAGCGAGACGATGATGAGGTGCGTGGGCATGGGTCAGACGATGCGTGGTCAGCGTTGCACGGGGACAATCGCTTCGGCCCGCGATGCGGACGGCTTCGCCGGCGCCGACGGAGCGGACGGTACCGCACCGAGCTCGCGCAGCACCTCGGTGCACTCGCACGTCTCGAGCGCCTGCCGCATCAATGCCACGAACCGCTCGCGGTAGGAATCCCCCGCGCGCGGCGGCCATGTCATCCGGACCCATTCCTCCCACTCGGCACCATGGCCGCTTGTCACCAGTTCCGCGACGCCCGCCACCACGGGCGCCATCAGTCCGGGGCATGAGCTGCCGAATCGGCCCGACGCGCCAGCATCTCGCAGCGCCTGCAGCCGCGCGCGCGACGCGGCATCGAGCGCGGAGTCATCGATCGGACCGCCGTCGTCGCCGTCCACGGCAAACCGTTCGCACTGGTCCCACGCGCGGGCAGCCTCGCTGGCCGACCTGGCCAAAAGCTCCCGATCCGGCTCGCGACGCATGCGCGATGCATCCGGCAGCCAGTTGCGGCGCAGCGGATCCCACGTGCAGGCGATCTCCATGTCCCGCACAACGGCCCGCAGCCCGAACAGGTAGCGAAATCCCTGGCAATCGGCCATGAACACCCAGTCGCCGCGCGCCTCGTCATGGCGGAACATGCCCATCCCCATCCCGATGCCGATCATCGAGAAAGACGGACCGCCGTCCTGCGCAGCCTCCTCGGGCAGCGTGATGCGCATCCACATGATGCCGCCACCGCTCCCGACGTTCAGCTCGCCCACGATGATGTCGGGCTCGCCGTCACCGGTGATGTCGGAGCAGAAGCCGGGAGAGCCCACGGGCGGCATCGTGCCGCCCCAGGAACTCCCCTCGCTTCCGGCGAACACCACGCCGAACTGGCACGGCCCCATCGAGCGCGTGATGGACGGATGCGCCGGGTCGGTCCACGTGCGCAGCCGCCCGCGATCCGGCCACACCGTGTTGGCGGTCCCGTCATCCGCGGGTTCGTCGAAGTTCGCCTGCCACGCGCTGCCGTCGGGATTCGGCGCCCAGTCCAGCAGCTGCTGTACCGGATCCACCTCCTCCACCAGCACCAGCCCATTCGGAAAGTCCGCGCGCTGCATCGTCACCCAGCGTGGCAGCAGCGCACGCGCCAGGAACACGTGCACGCTGTGCCACGCCATGAGCGGCAACGCCAGCAGCACCGATGCCACCACGCCCGCCACGAACACCCGCACTCGGCCGCGCCGGGCGAGCGCCGCCGCCTCGGTGCGCACCACGTGACCGCACTCGGTGCACCGCACGCCCTCGGCGCGATAGAACCGCGTCTCAGGGTCGAACGCATGGCTGCACTTCGTGCAGCGCCGCACACCGTCCGGCCGCCAGCGCCGGCCGAACACGGCCCAGAGCGCCACATACAGCGGCAGTGCGATCACCGCATAGCCCAGCCAGCGCCACTCACCGGCCAGGTACGGCGCAAGCGGTGCCAGCCAGGCGTAGATGCTCATCGGCGCGCGGTGCTCCGCAGACGCAGGCTGTTGGTCACCACCGCCACGCTCGAGAAGCTCATCGACACGGCGGCCACCATCGGTCCCGGGTTCCAGTGGAACCACGGCCAGAGGATTCCGGCGGCCAGCGGGATGCCGATGATGTTGTAACCGAACGCCCACCACAGGTTCTGGCGCACGGTGCGCATGGTGGCGCGCGCCACGTGCACGGCATCGGCCACGCGCATCACGCCGGGCTGCATCAGCACCAGCTCCGCGGCGTCGGCCGCGATGTCCGCACCGCCGCCCACCGCAATGCCGACGTTTGCCGAAGCAAGCGCCGGTGCGTCGTTCACGCCGTCGCCCACCATCGCCACCTGCCTGCCCTGCGCGCGGAGTTCGGTCACCACCTTCGCCTTGTCGCCGGGCAGCATGCCCGCATGCACGCGGTCGATGCCCACTTCCGCGGCGATCCGTTCCGCCACGCGCTGGGCATCACCCGAGGCCATGGCCACGGAGATTCCCATCGCGCGCAACGCGGCGACCGCCTCGCGCGCATCCGGCAGCAGCGCGTCCGCGATCGAGATCACGCCGAGCGGCGCGCCGCCCGAGGTGGCCACCACCGCGGTGCGTGCCTGCTCGCGTTCGGAAGCGAGGAGCTGCGTGACGTCCGCCGGCACGGCGCCCGCGTACGCAAACTCCGGCGTACCCACGCGCACGGCCTGGCCGTCGACACGCACCTCGACGCCGCCACCCGCGGTAGAGCGGAAGTCCGCCACGGCCGGCAGCGCCACGCCACGCTCCGACGCCGCACGCACGATCGCCTCGCCCAGCGGATGCTCGCTGGAGCGTTCGGCGGCGGCCGCCATCGCGAGCAATCGCTCCTCGGTGACGCCCGCGGCCGGATGCAGGCCCACCACCGTCGGCTTGCCGGCAGTGATGGTGCCGGTCTTGTCGAGCACCACCGTGTCCACCTTCGCCAGTCCTTCGAGCGCCGCGCCACCCTTCACCAGGATGCCACGCCGCGCAGCGACGCCGGTGGCCACCATGATGGCCGTGGGTGTCGCAAGCCCCAGCGCGCACGGGCACGCGATGATCAACACCGCAATCGCGCTCGTGAATGCCATCATCAGCGCCTCGCTGCGCGGGCTGGGCGCGTCGGGGAACGCCGCCACACCGAACGCCACCCACAGCACGAAGGTCAGCACCGAAGCGCCCAGGACGATCAGCGTGAACCACGCGCTCACCGTGTCCGCCAGCCGCGCCACCGGCGCACGGTCGGACTGCGCGTCCTCCACCATCCGCACGATCTGCTGCAGCACCGTGTCGGCGCCCACCTTGGAAGCGCGGAACACGATGGCACCGCTCGTGTTGAGCGTGCCCGCCATGATGGCGTCGCCCGGGCGCTTGGCAACGGGGACGCTCTCGCCCGTGAGCATCGACTGGTCGACCTCGGACGTGCCCTCCTCCACCGAGCCGTCCACCGGCACGCGGTCGCCGGGCCGCACCACCACCAGGTCGCCGTGCGCCACCTGCTCCACCGGCACGTCCACGTCCGAGGCGCCGCGGCGCACGCGGGCCATCGGCGGCTGCAGCGCCGCCAGGCCGCGCACCGCATCGCGCGTACGCATGGTGGCACGCATCTCGAGCCACCGGCCCACAAGCACCAGCGTGATCACCACGCCCGCGGCCTCGAAGTAGACGGGCGGCGGGGTGCTGGCTCCCACCCGCGGGAGCATCTCGACGGCCACCACGAAGACCGACCACCCGTACGCCGCGCCCACGCCGAGCGCAACCAGCGAATCCATGTTCGCGGTGCGCTGCAGCAGGCCCTTCCACGCCACGCGGAAGATCGACGCGCCGCACCAGAGCACGATGGGCGTCGCGAGCGCAAGCTGCAGCATCAGCGAGAGAAGCTGCGCGCTCCCGCGGTGCATGTCCTTCATGTCGGGCTGGGCGGCATGGTCCACGGCGGACAGCGCGCCTCCACCCATCATCGAATGACTGCTCATGGCGATCCAGACGAGCGGCACGCACAGCAGCACCGCGAGCGTCAGCTTCCACCGGATCGACCGCATCTCCTTGCGGGTCCACTCGTCGAGCTCCTCGATGCGCGTGGGCGCGCCGGGGTTGTGGACGTGGCCGGCAGCGCCCGCGCCATGGCCGGCATGCATATCGCCGGCGGCCGATGCGGCGTGTGCCGCCCCCGTCTTCACCTGCGCGTGGTAGCCGATGGCATCCACCGCCTTGGCCAATGCCTGCGGATCAGCCTTCGCGGGGTCGATCTCCACCTTCGCGCGCCCCATCAGGAAATCCACCTGCGCGTCGCGCACGCCGGGCTGCGCACGCAGGACGCGCGTGACGCTTGCCGCGCAGCTTGCGCAGGTCATGCCGTCCACCTTGAGTTCCGAGACCTCGGTCTGCTGCGTACCGGCGTGCTCATCACGCCGACTATGGGCGTGAGCGTGCCCGTGCCCATGCCCGTGCTCGCTTCCGCTCATGTGCTCTTCCTTGCGCGCTTCGCGCATGCTTCGTGACGCGGGCAACTCACCAGGTGATCGTTCACCATGCCGACCGCCTGCATGTAGGCGTAGCAGATGGTGGGACCGCAGAACTTGAAGCCGGCCTTCTTCAGCGTCTTCGCCATCCGCTCGCTCTCGGCGCTGGTCGGCCGGATGTCCGAAGGCCGCCGCAGCGCGTTGACCTTCGTTGCGTGCCCCACATGCTGCCAGAGCAGGTCACGGAACGCGCCGCGCCCGCCCGCCTCCATCACCGATTCCCACGCGCGCGCGTTGGCAATGGCGCCATCGATCTTCGCGCGGCTGCGGATGATGCCTTCGTCCTTCAGGAGCCGCGCCACGTCGCGCGCGCCGAAGCGCGCCACCTTCGCGGGGTCGAACCCACGGAACGCCTGCTGGAATGCCGGCCGCTTGCGCAGCACGGTGATCCAGGAAAGCCCGGCCTGGAATCCGTCGAGCACCAGCTTCTCGTAGAGTGCCCGGTCGTCGGTCACGGGAACGCCCCACTCCGTGTCGTGGTACTTCACGTACACGGGATCCGTGCCGCACCACCAGCAACGGGTGCCACGGGCGGGAGCGGGCGGGGAGGGAGGCATCCGGGCATCTTCCCACATGAAGACGCACGGGGACGCACGGCGTGCGGAATCGAGCATCGCGCGCACCCGGCCGCTCCATCCGTGCACCGCGCGATTACCCTTTCCGCATGGGCGTCCCCACCTATTACCGCTCCCGTCCGCACCCCTGGCACGGCCTGCCCGCGGGTCCGGACGCGCCGAGCGTGGTGAACGCGTTCATCGAGATCACCCCCTTCGACGTGGTGAAGTACGAGATCGAGAAGACCTCGGGCTACCTGCGCGTCGATCGCCCGCAGCGCTTCTCGAGCACGCCGCCCACGCTCTACGGCTTCGTGCCGCGCACGCTCTGCGCTGGCGCGGTGGCGGACCTCTTCGGACGCCATGACCCGCAGGCCACGGCGCGCGTCGCGGCCATCCGTGCCGGCGGGCATGTCTTCGAGGCCGACGGCGACCCGCTCGACGTCTGCGTGGTAAGCGAACGGCCCGTGGACCGCAGCGAGATCATCGCCGAGGCCGTGGTGGTCGGCGGCCTCACCATGCTGGACGGCGGCACGGCGGACGACAAGATCGTGGCCGTCCTGAAGGACGACGCCGTCTGGGGCAACGTGCGCGAGCTACGCGACCTGCCGCCGGCGCTTGTCGAGCGTTTGGTGCACTATTTCGCCACCTACAAGATGCGGCCCGGGCACCCGTCGGCGGCGGAGGTGCTCGGTACCTATGACCAAGCCCACGCCCACGCCGTGATCCGGGCCGCCATGGCCGATTACGACCGGGCCATCGGCAGCGTGACGGTGCAGTGAGCGATATTGGAGGAAACGCCTCGGAAACAGCCCGCGGCGCGCACTATCGGTCCCACCGCTCCGCGCGCGACGCCAGCCGGCCTGAACGCGACGTTCACTGAGGAAAACACGATCATGGGGGGCGGATACCGGGCAGGGGCTTACAATGACTTCCTCGTTGACTGCCCCGCAGTGAGCGCATTCCGTGGGTGACTGGAGCCAACGTCCTGCCTCGCAGCAAGCAGACAGTCGCCATCGTCGCCATGACCCTCGCGAGCGTATTCGCGCGGCTGTCGTCGCTCGCGGGGCAGGTGGTGGTCGGCGTCTACCTGACGGAAGCACAGGTCGGCACCTATGCGATCGCGATCGGCGTGCTCGGCGTGACGGCCCTCATGCGCGGGGGCGGTGCGGCGCTCTACCTGCCGACCATCAAGCCCGAGGACTTCGAGGCGAAGGCGAGCCGGCTGTTCTGGTGGTGCACGGGGTTCCTGACGTTCAGTGCGGTACTCACCACAGCGGTCATCGCCCTGGTCCCCGTTGTCCAGGAGAGCGAGTGGTTGCTCGCGGTACTTCCGGGCCTGGCGCGCGCGAGCGACCTGCCCGGGCTGGAGGCAACGCTCTGGCTGCTGGCGATACGACAGATCATCATCAGCGGTCCGCTCACGGTCGGGCGCATGCGGATGTCCGTGGAGCTGCGATTCCAGGAGCTGGCCAAACTCGACACCATCCTAGCACTGCTGCGCCTCGCCTTGACCTGGGTCGCGGCGGCCTCGGGGCTGGGCGCGCTGGCACTGGCGCTCCCGCCCCTGGCGGTGAGCGTCGTCGAGCTGATGTACTACTTCGTCAGCAATGCGTGCAGGCTGTCCGACCTCCGGTGGAACGGGAGCGGATTCAGGGAGCTCGCCGCCAACATGAGGTGGCCGCTCGTCACGGCGATCGCCATCTCGCTCAATACCCAGGTGAACCTGCTCGTCCTCGGCATCCTCATCCCGGCATCGACGCTCGGCGTCTTCTACTTCGCGTTCCAGCTGGCCTCTCAACCGACTTTCTTCCTCGCAACGGCGCTCCAGAACGTGCTGGCGCCGTTCCTGGCCCGGGACCGGGGGAACCCCGTCCTGGAACGCCAGGGCATGGAGCGGGTCTTCGCTGCCGGCATGCTGTACGTCCCCATCACCACGGTGGCAACGGCATCGTTCTTCCCGTCGCTCGAGCGGCTGCTGTGGGGCGGCCGCTGGTCTGCCGCCAGTTCCGGCATCATGTTCCTGTGCATCGGCGCCACGTACATGACGGTCGCCACCATCCTGACCGGACCGCTCCTTGGGCTGCGGCAGTTCAAGGCAGTGGCGGCCTTCGAGGCGGGCAAGATCTTCGGCACGGTCGGCGGGGCAGCCCTCGGCGCGCTCCTCATCTGGCGCCCCGAGAAACTCCTCCCCGAAGGAGTGAGCCCCGAAACCGCCGTCTGCGCCAGCACCGGGCTGACCATGACCGCAGCATCGCTCGCGCAGTTGGTCTGGATCATGCGCAAGTACGGGACGGAGTGGCAGTCGCTCCTGCGCATGCTCTCCTTCGGTCCCATGCTCGCACTGCTGACGGCGGTGGCTTCCCAGTCCGTCGGCCATAGCTTGGTCACCACGCTTGCGCTGCCCGACGGACGGTTCAGTGCCGCGGTCGAGCTCGCCGCGGTCTGCGGCGTGTATGGGGCCCTCATCCTCATGGCGATCCGCTTCACGGCCGAACCCACCCTGCGCGACACCATCAGCGTGCTGCCCGCAGGATTGCGTGATCGAATGAACCGTCTGCTCGCACTCGCGTGAAGCACGTCTGCTCCGGGCGATCGACCCTCGGCAGCGTGTGCGCAGGCGCCGAGCGCTACTTCTGGCCCGGCTTCCCCGGGAGGCCGCCGTCCTTCGCGGCCGGCGCGTACACCCGCAGGTCCTCGCGCAGTGCGTTCCGCAGGTCCGGCGAATCCGCCACGGCCAGCGCGCGCCGCGCGGTCTCCGCCGCTTCGGAGCGGTGGCCCGAGAGCCACTGCACGCGCGCCAGGATCGCGCCCACCATCGGATCACGACCCTTGAGGGCCCGGTCGGACTGCTGCGCGGCGCGCAGTGCGAAGGCCAGCGCATCGGGATCACCGGGGATGACGTTGGCGATGGTCCACGCGATGCCGGCCGGCTGCTTGAGGTTCGCCGGCGCGCGCAGGATCTCCTCGCCCACCTTCAGCGCGTCCGGCACGCGCTTGGCGCCGAGAAGGAGCGAGAAGCGCCGCCCCGCGCACATCTGCTTCTGCGCGGGGAGTGCGCTGTCGCAGGAACTGTCGAGCGCCTGCAGCGCCTCGTCGTAACGGCCGTCCTTCGCCAGGTCGTCGATGCGCGCCATCTGCGCTTCCCAGAGGCGCTGCTGCTCGGCGGCACGCTTGGCAGCGGCAAGGTCCCATCGCTCCTCGACCACCTCGGGCACCACCTCGCCGAGGTCCACGGGTGCACCGCGCCACTGGACCACGCCGCCCCGCACCACGAACGCAGCGGGCAGCGTCGGCCATGACCCCCGCCCGAAGACCGTCTGCAGCGCGTTCCGCAGCGGGTCCGCCGCCATCACGAAGCTGAGCTTCGGCGCCCAGTCCGGCGATGAGGCGAACTCGCGCACGATCGACACCGGCTCGTCGCTGATCGCCACCACGCCGACCTTCTTGCCGAAACGCTGCGCCAACGCATCCATCACGGGCAGCGCCTGGCGGCTCGGTGCGTCGGACGAGTTCATGAAGACCAGGACGTAGGTCACGCCAACCTCGCGGAAGGTTGGCAGGTGGCCGCGCACGGCCGTGGCCAGGATGGGGCCGGGGAGCTGGTCACCGATCCCGGGGCCCGAATCGAGAAGCGCAGCGGCTGCCGTCGGCAGGGCGCCAGGGGCCGGGAGGGCGGCGGCCAATGCCCCTGCCGTCGGCGCGGCGCCCACGGCGATGGAAACCCCGAGGACGGCGCGAATTGCATGGAAACTGGCGTGGGGGAGCATCTGAGCGAGTCTATCGGACATCATCGGAGTGCCCCCAGGCCATCGCCCGGACCTCGCTGCTCCGCGCCATCTTTCCCAATTCCGTTTGCCTCCCCGGCAACGCGGGCTACCTTTCAGGACAACAGGGAGGGACCAACGCCCACCTCGGGCGACGCTGGCCGGAAACGGCCGCCACCGAGGCCGCCGAGTCCCCTGAGAAGGATCCGCGGATTGAATTCGGGGCGCGACCCGCCGTCGCGCCCCGGTTCATTTTTCAGTTCTTGCGGACCGTCGTTGCGGAACGTCCCGATGAGGTGACGGCCGTCGCGTACGGCGCTCAGCTGCACGGACCCCAGTTGCCGAGCATGACGCCGAGGTCGCTGCCGTTCACCACGCCGTCGCCGTTGATGTCGCCGCTGCCGGTGCCGTTCCAGTTGCCGAGCAGGGTGCCGAGGTCGGCGCCGTCCACGGTCCCGGAGCAATCGAGGTCAGAGGGGCACGGCGTGATGGTCACCGGCGCAATCCAGCGGAAGCTGGCGAGCGGGCTGACCTGGTTGACGATGGTGCGGAGCTGGCCGGTGGTCAGGTTGTACGCCTGCACCTGGGTGCCGCCCGAGAGCAGGATCTCGCCGTTGCCCAGCGGATGGACGCCGCGCCCCGTCAGCGTGCTGTACAGGCCCTGCAACTCGCCGGTGGGGCTGAAGAACGCGATGCCCGCGTTGCCCGAGAAGAACTGCGCCACCACGGTGCCGTCGGCCAGCGTGTTGATCTGCTGCGGGCTCTGCATGGAGACGCCGCCCTGGCCGAACGCGTAGAACGGTGCGGATGCCGCGCAATTGAGCGGCGCGAACTCCAGGTTGCTGTCCTGGATGTCGCTCACCAGGAATCCGCCGTTGTACGGGAACATCGACCACGTCTTTCCGAAGGTCGAGCTGGCGCAGACCTCCTGCAGGCCGGTGCCGTCGTAGTTCATGGACCAGATGGCATTCCGGCCGGTGGTGCCGGTCTCGAACGCGGCATCGAAGAGGCGCATGAACCACACCTTGCCGTAGGCGATGCAGATGCCCTGCGGATTGCAGACGCCGTCCGCGGGACCCGCGAGCGTACGGATGTACTGGCCGCAGCGCGAGTACTCGCGCACGGCGTCGTCGGCGCTGCAGTTCTGGTCCGTGCCGACGTCCGACATCAGGATCGTGCCCTGCGGCGTCTGCGCCACCTGGATGACCTGCTTCATGCGGCCGTCGCTGGGGATGTAGTTGTTCGAGACCAGCGAACCGTCGTACGCATTGAACGCCCAGATCTTGTCCCTGGAGGTGTCCGGGATGAGAAGCAGGTTCTCCGCGGCTGCCGGAGCGGCGACGAGGAGGGCAGCAACGAGGGCGTGCGCGGTGTGGGCCTGGAGCATCAGGAGATTGTGACCCGGAGTGCAGGTCCGGACAAGCCCGGAAATGTCCCGTCCGTTCAGATCCGGTAGGAATTTCCCATGAAGTTCCGCGCCGTTTCCGAGAACAACCGCCGTCGGGCCTACCTTCGGCGCCGCAAGGACATTCGCGGCTCGGCCGCAAGGGAACGGAATGGACACCAAGGGAACGAAGGAACGGGCCGCGCTCGGCGCGGCAATGGCGATCGCATGCATGGCGACGGGCGGTCCGGCGCACGCGGGGCTCGCGAAGGGGGCCGATGGCACACCCGCGCCGACGTTCCGAATCTCGGAACTGCGCGTCGACCAGCAAGGTGCAGACACGGACGAGTACGTCGAGATCCTCGGGCAAGCCGGTTCGTCACTCGCCGGATGCTGGTTCGTCGCCATCGGCGACAGCGGCACGGATCCGGGCGGCGTGGTGGAGATGGCCATCGACCTGTCGGCGTGGTCGCTTGGCTCCAACGGCCGGTTCGTCGCGCACGAGGCGACGTTCGGCGGCACAGCGTTCGATGGCCGCACGCTCACGGTGAACCCCGCCGGAGCGCACGCGGTGATCGGCACCGGTGACTCGCTCAACTTCGAGAACTCGGACTCGGTGACGTACATGCTGGTGCGCGCGTTCAGCGGCACCGTCGGCATGGACCTCGACGCGGGCAACGACGGCACGCTCGACGCGATGCCGTGGAAGGAGCTGCTCGATTCCGTAGCGTTCGTGCGATCGAACTCCACCGACCCCGTCTACGCGACGGTCCGCGTGGGACCCGTCGACCTCACCGCCACGGGCGGCATGCCGCCGCACGCATGGTTCGACGGCAACGGATGGCAGGCGGGCGAGTACGCGAGCTGGATGCGCGACACGCCCGGCGGCGAACCCGCCGTGCCGGCACCGGGCGCGGTGGCGACGGTGGCGGCGGCGCTCTGCACGTGCATCGGCCGCGGACGGCAGCGCAGGTGACGCGCAGCGCGCCCGTGCGCGATGTTCACGGCGTGGCAGCCGCGGGCGGTGCCGGCTTCGTGCCGGTGCCGTCCGCGGCACGGACCTGTTCCTCGATCATCGGTTCGAGGATCTCGAGCGTGCGCATCGCGAACCCGGTGGCGTAGGCGAATCCGTACCCGTACAGCGGGTAATCAAACCAGCTGCCGTCGCGGTTCTGGTCGATCGCCATCTGCTCGGCCAGCCAGCGCACCAGGAGGTCGCGGCGCTCGCCGGGCGGGCAGAGCTGCAGCACGCGTGCGCAGTAGTAGTGGCCGAAGAAATAGTAGTAGCCAGAGTTGCGGTAGTACGCCTCGTGCGGCATCACGCGCCCGCGCGCGATCTCGATGTAGTGGTGCCGTTCGCGCAGCAGTTCGACGCCGCGCAGCAGCACCTCCCCGTCCATGCCGGGCTGCCCGGTGCGCATCAGCGCCACGTTGCACACCTGGAGGCGACCGCTCGCGCCGGAGACCTTGTTGTAGTCGGCCGCAACCGTCAGCTCCGCGTACGTGCCGTACGCGAACGCGCCGCTCGGGATCCGCATCCGCCCGATGCAGAAGACCGCGTCCTCCACCGTGCCCTTCGGCACCGCAGCACCCTGCCCGCGCGCGTTGAGGAGCGACTCCACCATCGCCGCGGTGTTGAAGCTGGTGCTCTGCTCGCCGCTCGGGTTCTGGCCGACGTGGTTGAAGTCGTAGTACGCCCAGCCGCCCTCGGCGCTCTGTTCGCGCCGCGCCACTTCCACCTCGCGGTCCATGATCCCGCGCCACGTCGCATGCTTCTCGGCAAGCGTGGGATCGGCCAGCAGCCCCGCCGCAAGCTCCAGCAGGTAGGTGTGCGTCCAGACGCTGTAGAAGGTGTTGCCGGAGGCGCGCCCAACCTCGCCCTGCTCCTCGAGCCACGCCAGCCCGCGCATCAGCGCGCGCCGCGCCGCCGGATCGGTGCGCGCCGGCGCCAGGAGCGACCAGCACACCAGTGCAGTGGTGGAGGTGTGGAACGCACGATGGCTTGCCTGCGTGTCCAGGTAGATCTCGCGGGCACGCGGGCTCTCGAAGGTGCCGAAGCCGCCTTCCGGCTGCTGGTTCGCGAGCTCCCAGGCCAACCCCCTGGCGCGCGCGGCACGGGTGCGCGCGAGCGACTTCGCCGGATCCGGCACGGGGCGGAGCGCGGGCGGTGTGGCGGTGGTCGCCTGTCGCTGCATCGGTGCAACGGCGGGGCCGGATGCGTTTGCATCGACCGACGCGGCCGACGCGCCGGCATCCGCAGGCTCACCTTGCGCAGCCGTCGATGCCGACGGCGATGCGCAACCGGCGAGCATGGCGACGCAGGCCGTCGCCACGGATCGCCAAAGGAAGCACACGCGCTGCTGCGACGACTCACGCATCGGGCATCACGACCTGTTCGCCTGCCTGCAGCCCGGAGATCACCTCGGACTTCGTGCCGTCGGTCGCGCCGATGCGCACCTCGCGCTCGGATTCCTTGCCGTCGGCCATCACCTTCACGGTGAAGCGGCCGCGCTCCTGCTTGACTGCCTTGGAAGGCACCAGCACGCGGTCCGCGAGCTTGCCGCGCACCTCCAGGCGTGCCTCGATGCCGGGGAGCACCGACCCGTCGATCCCACGCAGGGTGGCCGTGAACGGGAACGCGGCGCCGTCGCCTTCCGGTGCGCCGACCGCCACCAGCTCGTCGATCACCGCCTCGGCGCGGACCTCGGGCCGCGCCGGGAACCACGCCTGCACCACGTCGCCCTGCTTGAGGACGCGCAGCGCATCGGCGTTCATGGTGCCGCGCACGCGCAGCGTGGTGAGATCAACCACCGAGGCCATTTCCTGGCGCGGCTGGAGCACGTCGCCGGAGTCCTTGAGGCGCATCACCAGGTAGCCGTCGCCCGGCGCCTTCACGGTCATGCGCTTGGCGTCGCCCTCCATCTTCTCGAGCCGACGGTCGAGTTCGCGCAGGCTGCGCTCTCCTGCCGCCATCTCCAGTTCCGCCTTGATCTCGCCCAGCCGCTGCTGGAGCTGCGCCGATTCGAGCTCGAGCTTCGAGTACTTCGCCTGGTCCGCCACGCGGCGCGAGTCGTTCGGCGCGCGCACCGCCTTGAAGATCTCGTTGTCGCGCTTGGCGTACTTGGTGTAGATCTCGCCGCGCTCCACGCCGCGACGCGCGCGGTCCAGGACGATGTCCTTGGTCTCGCTCTGGAGCGACGTGCCCGCGTACATCTTCTCCAGCTGGGTCAGCTCATCGCGGCTGTCGCGCAATCCGTCCAGGCTTCCCTTCAGCGAGAGGTCCGCCATCTCGAGCGCCTTGGCGGCTTCGTAGTCGCGGTGCAGTTCCAGCGCCTGGGCCGCGAGCTCCGCCGCAAGCGTGGCGCGCTCCACGCCGGCCACCGACTGGCGGGCCTGCATCGCGCGCTCCTCCTTCTGCATCGCAAAGCGCTTGTGCGCCTCGGCCACCGCGGTGCGCAGGTCCTCCAGGCCACGCTCGAACTCCTTGCCCTCGAGCGTCGCCACCGTCTCGCCGGCGCGCACCGGGCCGCTGCGGCGCACCACTTCCTTGACGGACACCTGGCCACCAAATGCCTCGAGCTCCAGGCGCACGTCGTCGGAGCGCGCCGACTCCACGCGCCCCGGGCGCTCCACCGCGATCTCCAGCGTCCCGCGCTCCACCGCGGCCGTCTTGGGCACCTTCACGGCCGGTGCGGCCGGGGCCTCGGCCGCGGGGGCCTGCGGGGCCGGTGCCGGCGGATCGAATGCCGCGTGAACAACGACGGCGCCGGCGCCGTAGGAGGCTGCAGCAGTAATGACGATGGCGGCAATCTTGCTCATGTGACGAACCTTACCGGAACACGGATGTTCGGTTCCGCGTGCCGGAGCGCCTTTCCGTCGGGCCAAACGACCACCGCCCTCGCTTTCTCCCGCATTGCTGCTACAGTGACTTGATCGATGCGCTCGCGCCTCCACCAGTTCCTCGCCACGTTCATGGCATGCTGGATGCCATTCTGCTGCTGCCAGGTGCGTGCGGCGGCGGCGGTGGTGGCACATGCGGGGCACTCGACCATCGCCTCGGAACACGCCGACGACTCCACCACCCCGCCCTGCTGCCGAGCCGAGGCCTCGAACGACACGGCACCCGCCGAATCCGACCACCACGCGTCGGGCGGCTGCTGCGACGATGACGATGCCGCGGACGCGGCCCACGACAAGCCCAAGGGCACCTGCTGCGTCTCCTGCAGCGTCTCCTGCAAGGAGCGCGTGCTGCCCCCGGCACCCGTCACCATCGACCATGACGAGGTCGGCGAGATCGACTTCGTCTCCACCGCGGTGCTCGCCGATGCCGGGTTCGGCCTCGACCCCTCCGCGGCTGCCCTGCTTGCGCGCCGCGACACCGGCCCGCCGCGCGCCCCCGCCGGCCGCCAGGCGCTTGCCCTCCATTCCACGCTCGTGATCTGAACCAGCGAATGCCCGTCCGCACGGCGCGTGCCGTGCGTGCTTTGCATTTCGCATGGAGCAGGTCATGTCCACCACTTTCTCGCAGACATCCCGGTTCAGCGCCGCCACTGTCGCGGCCACCACGGCGTTCGCATTGCTTGCCCCGGGGTGCGCCACCCAACCCGGCAAGTCCATCGCCGAGACCGTCCCCGCCCTCGATGCCCGCATCGGCACAAAGGACGGAACCCTCGACCGTGCCTTCGAGTCGCCCTGGTCCGAGCAGAGCGCCGCGTGGGACGGCACCTCGCCGCTCACCGCCGAGGCAGCCATCCGCTGCTCGCTTGCGAACAACCGCCAGCTCCGCCGCACGCTGGTGGAGGTGGACCGCCGCCGCGCGCTGATGCAGGATTCGCAGCTGCCGCCCAACCCCACCCTCAACCTGGCCGTCGGCGCGCCGCTTTCCATGGGCACCGTGCCCATCATCGCCATGCTCGCGCAGCAGATCGACTGGTTCTGGAAGCGCGACGCGCTCGTCGGCGATGCCGACGCCCAGCTGCGCACGCTCCTCTTCGAGGCCGCCGCCACCATCGTCTCCACCACGGTGGAGGTGCGAGCCGCGTACATCGATTCCGCCGCCGCGCTCGAGCTGGCCGAGCTTGCAAAGCGCGATGCGCTGGTGGCCGCTCGCGTCCTGCGCGCCGAGGAATCCGGGCTCGCTGCGGGCGAGACCCGTGCATCGGTGGTCAACCAGGCACGCATGAACGATGCCGAGGCCGCCAACCGCGTCATGGAGTCACACACCGCGCTGGTGGCCGCCAAGACGCGCCTGCTGGAAACCATCGGCCGCGGCGAGCATGGCCTGGACTGGAGCACCGCGGACATCACCGCCGATTCCGCCCGCGCCGCGTGCGGCGTGGCCACGCCGCCGCAGCCCGAGGACGATGCCGCGCTCCACGCCCTCGTGCGCGAGAAGCGCCTCGACCTGCGCGCCGCGGCCGCACGCGTCGAGGGCCTGCAAGCGCGCGTCTCGCTCGCCATGGCCGGCCGCTGGCCCACGCTCATGCTCGGCGGAGGCTGGGAACGCGACATGGAAGGCGACGAGGCCGCCATGGTGGAGATCGAATCCACCATTCCCATCTTCAACCAGGGCCGCTTCCGCGTGGATGCCGCGACGGCCGACCTCGAGATCGCCCGCATCGAGGAAGACCGCCTCTGGCAGCGGGCGGTGATCGACACGCGGCGTGCGCTTGCCGGTGTCGCCGCCGCGGAGCATCACGTTGCGAGCCTGCGCGACAAGACGCTCGCCAATTTCGATGCCAACCAACGGATCATCGCCGACGGCGTGCGCGCCGGCGAACGACCCGCCGTCGAACTCTGGAAGACCGAGCACCAGGAGAACCACGTCCGCATCCAGCTTGCGCGCGCACAGCGTGATCGCGCGCTCTCGGCGCTCGCCTTCGAGCGCGCACTTGCCGGCGCACGGCTGCCGTCGATGGGCGCGTCAGGTTCGTCGGGCAGCTCGGTCGGCGGCGGCATGGGCGGCGCCGCCACGGGCGCCACGATGCCCGACTTCGAATTCACCGCATTGGAGATCATGGAATGAACGCGCACATCCCCGCACCGCCCACGCGCGTGCTGACCCGCTACGTCCTTCCCGTCGCGCTCGTCGCCACCGCGGCCGCGGCCCTCGCATGGACCGGCTGGCGCAGCTTCCTGCCGGTGCCGACCGTGGAAGTCGTCCCCGTCTCCGTACGCCCGGCCGCCCTGGCCGAGGCAACCGCCACCAAGGCCCCAACCACCCACGAAGGCCCGCCGGTGCAGGCCCCGGGCTGGATCGAGCCGTCGCCCTTCGCGGTGATGGTGCCGGCGCTCACCCCCGGCATCGTCAAGCGCGTCGCCATCCTCGAGGGCGAGCGCGTGGAGGCCGGGCAGGTGCTCGTCGAGCTCGTCGACGACGAACAGCGCATCGCGCTCAAGCTCGCCGAGGCCACGCAGGCCGAGGTGCGCGCCAAGCGCCGCGAGATGGAGGACGAGCTCGGCCGCAAGGCGAAGCTCGTCGAGACCGGCGCGGCAAGCGCCGGCGAGGTGGCGCGCCTGCGCCTGCGCATCGAGGCCATGACCGCCGCCGAGCAGGCCGCGGATGCCGAGCGCCTGATGAAGGAACTCTCGCTCGCCCGCACCCAGGTGCGTGCGCCGATCGCCGGCGTCGTGCTCGCGCGCCTCGCCGTCCCCGGCATGGCCGCGGGTTCTATGCAGGACGGCAAGGCGCTCGTCGAGCTCTACGACCCCGCGCAGCTCCAGGTGCGCGCCGACGTGCCGCTCGCCGACGCCGGGCGCATCGCCATCGGCGACCGCGCCGAGATCGCGGTGGACGTCATGCCCGATCGCACCTTCCGCGGCGAGGTGATCCGCGTGGTGCAGCAGGCGGACATCGCCAAGAACACCGTGCAGGCAAAGGTGCGGCTCCTCGACCCCGTGCCGCAGCTCAAGCCCGAGATGCTGGCGCGCGTCAAGCTCTTCCCGCAGGTCGCGGGCGAGGCCACGGCCGCCAGCGCGGGCCGCAGCACCATCTGGGTGCGCGCGGACCTCGTCGACCCCACCGCCGCATCGCCCGTCGTCTGCGTGGTGGCCGGGCTCGAGGACGGTCGCGGCACGGTCGAGCACCGCGCGGTGACGCTCGCAGGCCCCGCGCGCGACGGCTGGATCGCCGCCACCTCCGGCCTCCGCGCCGGCGACCTCGTCATCTCGGGGGCGTCGCCGAAGCCCGGCACACGCGTCCGCGTCATGGAACCGTGGCGCGCCTCGGCGCAGCCCTCCGAAGCAGCCGCAGCGCAGCCCCAGGCAAAGGAAGCGAATCCCCATGAGCGCCATTGAATGCCACAACCTCCGCAAGGACTACACCCGCGGCGAGGAAGTGATCCACACGCTGCAGGACGTCGACATCGACATCGAGGCGGGCAGCTTCGTTGCGCTGATGGGTCCGTCGGGCAGCGGAAAGACCACGCTCCTCAACCTCCTCGCCGGGATCGATCGCCCCACCGGCGGCACCATCGAGATCGGCGGCCAGGACATCGGTGACCTCAGCCGAAACGGCCTCGCCGCGTGGCGCAGCGCGCACGTCGGCTACATCTTCCAGCTCTACAACCTGGTGCCGGTGCTGACCGCGTACGAGAACGTGGAACTGCCGCTCCTCCTGCACAGGCTCACCGCCGCGGAACGCCACGAGCGCGTCGCCGACGCCCTCAGCCTCGTCGGACTCGCCGACCGCCACCAGCACTACCCGCGCCAGCTCTCGGGCGGCCAGGAGCAGCGCGTGGCCATCGCGCGCGCCATCGTGACGCGGCCGACGCTCATCCTGGCCGACGAACCCACCGGCGACCTCGACCGCGCCAGCGCCGCGCACGTGATGGACCTCCTGGTCCGCCTCAACCGCGAATTCGGCCAGACCATCGTGATGGTCACGCACGACCCGTCCACGGCCGCACGCGCCGGACGCACCGTGCACCTGGACAAGGGCAAGATCGTGGATGAGCCCGAACACGCGCATGGTCACGCGCACGACCACGGGGAGCACCGCACGTGAACTCCCTCCTCCGCTCCGTCCCCATCACCTGGAAAAACCTCTCCCGGCGCACCCTGCGCACCACGCTCACCGTGGCGGGCATCGCGGTGGCCACGTTCCTGTTCTCGTTCGTCGAGAGCATGCGCGACGGCGTGCGCCGCGCCACCGAGGCGGGTGCCGCCGAGACACGCCTCGTGGTCTATCGCAAGAACCGCTTCTGCCCCTTCACCAGCAAGCTGCCGCAGAGCTACGAACGCACCATCCAGGACGTGCCCGGCGTCAAGTCCGCGGTGCCGGTGAAGATCGTCGTCAACAACTGCCGCGCATCGCTCGACGTCGTCACCTTCCGAGGCGTGCCCGACGAGGGATTCATGGAGGACCACCTCCGGGGCGCCACGCTCCGCTCCGGATCGATCGCCGACTGGAGGTTGCGCAGCGACGCGGTGATCGTCGGTTCGGCGCTCGCCGACCGACGGCGCCTCCGCGCCGGCGACCGCTTCGACGCCGCCGGCGTGCGCACGCTGGTGGCGGGTGTCTTCGAGAGCGACGACGCACAGGACCAGAACGTGGCCTACGCGCACCTCGGTTTCCTGCAGGAAACCGCGCAGCGCGGCGGCACCGGCGGCATCGTCACCCAGTTCAACGTGGAGGTCACCGACCCCGCCAAGCTCGAGGAAGTGGCCGCTGCCATCGACGAGCGCCTGGCGCACGACCAGTTCCCCACCACCACGCGCCCGGAGTCGGCCTTCGTGGCCCGCGCCGCGCGCGATGTCATCGCGCTGGTGGGCTTCGCCGGCATCGTCGGCTGGGCAAGCCTGGCGGCGGTGTTCGCGCTCATCGCCAACGCCATCGCGCTGGCCGTGCGCGACCGCGTGCGCGACCACGCCATCCTGCAGACGCTCGGCTGGACAGGCATGGACATCGCCTGGATGGTGGTGCTCGAGGCAGGCATGCTCGGCGCCGCGGGCGGCGCCATCGGCGCGCTCGCCGCGTACGGGGCCATCGCCTTCGCCAAGCTCAACTTCACCATGGAAGGCGTCTCGATCGGCGTCACCTCGAGCGCCACCGTCACCGCCATCGGCATCCTGCTCGCCACCGCGCTCGGCGCCGTGGCAGGTCTGGCACCGGCATGGACCGCGTCGCGCCGCGAGATCGTCCAGGGATTCCGCACCGCCTGAGCAAACACCGTGCCCACCTACCTCCCCATCTCCTACGCCACGCGGAACCTCGGACGCAGCCGCAGCCGGCTCGCGCTCGCGGTCGGCGGCGCGCTCCTCGTCTCGCTCCTGGCCATGGCCGGCGCGGGCTTCGCCATCGGCATGGATCGTGCGCTCCGCGCGAGCGGGCTCCCGGGGAACGTGGTGCTCCTCGGCGCCGGCAGCGAGGAGAGCGTCGAGCGAAGCGAGATCTCCCCCGCCAACGCCGGCGTCATCGCCGCCAGCATCCCGGGCATCGCCGTGCTCGACGGGCGCCCGCTCGCAAGCCCTGAGGTCAACGTCGCGCTCACCGTCGTTGCGCGCGATCTGCCGCCGGCCGCCACGTCCGGCGAACGCACCGGGCTCGTGCGCGGCATCACGCCGGAAGCATTCCTCGTCCATCCGCAGGTGCGGCTGGTGTCCGGCCGCGCGCCCGAGGCCGGCGCCGGCGAGGTGATCCTCGGCGCCAGCGCAGCGCGCGGCGCGGGGCTCGACCCCGCCGTCCTCGCACACACGCTCCACGACGACGGCACCGGCGGCCCCGAGGTTCTCGTCGACACCCGCACCTTCCGCGTGGTCGGCACGTTCAACGCCCCCGGCACCGTGATGGACGGCGAAGCCTGGATGCCGCTCAACGACGCACTGGTGCTCACCCAGCGCGACACCATCTCCGCCGTCATCGTCACGCTCGACCCGGGCACCTCGCCCTCCGACGTCACCGACTTCGCGCAACGCCGCATCGACCTCGAACTCTCGGCCATCCCGGAGCCCACGTACTACGCCTCGCAGAGCGCCTTCTACCGCCCGGTGCGCATCATGGTGCTCGCCAGCGCGGCGCTGGTGGCGGCGGGCGCGCTGCTCGGCGGGCTCAACACCATGTATGCCGCGTTCGCCAGCCGTATCCGCGAGCTCGCCATGCTGCAGGTGCTGGGCTTCGCACGCAGCGCCGTGGTGGCGAGCCTCCTGCAGGAGAGCGTCATCGCGTCGCTCTCCGGCGCGCTCGTCGCCGTCGCCGTCGCACTCTTCGCGCTCGACGGCATCGCCATCCGATTCTCGATGGGCACGTTCGGCATCCGGATCGACGAGACCGTCGTCGCCATCGGGCTGGCCGCCGGGCTCCTCGTCGGGATTGCCGGCTGCGTCATGCCGGCCATCCGCTGCCTTCGCCTTCCGCTTCCTGCTGCCCTCAAGTCAGACTGAACTTCCACTTAACCCGCTTCCGACCGCCGATACTCCAACCACAAGGAACCACGCCATGAATCACTCCTCCACCTTCGTCCGTGTCGCCTGCATCCTCGCCGCCTCCGCACTCGTCGCCTGCGAGGGCGCACAGGAGAAGCCCGCCGCCAGCACAAGCACCAACACCATCCCCGCCGGCATGGTGGCTCGCGGCCCCGCGCAGGGCACCGGCGTCACCGCTGCCAAGGCTTCCGCCACGCAAGGCGCCGAGATCGTCATCGTCGGCAAGATCGGCGGCAGCGAGGCACCCTTCAGCGCAGACCGCGCCGTGTTCACCATCGTCGACCCCTCGCTCAAGAGCTGCGCCGACGGCGGCGACCCGGACCACTGCACCACGCCGTGGGACTACTGCTGCGAGGACCGCAAGGCCCTCAAGTCCGGCATGGCCACCATCGAGATCGCCGGCGCCAACGGCAAGCCGCTCGCCGGCTCGGTGAAGGGCGTCTCCGGGCTGGACCCGCTGGCCATCGTCGCCGTCACCGGCACCGTCACCGAGCGCAACGACGCCGGCATGCTGGTGGTGCGCGCCAGGAAGATCGAGATCCGCTGATGACAGCGCGGTCCGGCGCGGCACTCGCGCCGGACCGTCAAGCTCAATGCCCGAACGAGCGCCGTCGCAGCTGCTCGAGCATGCCATCCTCGCGCAGTCCCACCAGGACGACATCGATCCTCCGCCGCAGGTCCTCCGCCGCGCGGTTGATCGGGAAGGCGTAGTGCCGGCGCTCGAACATCTCGCCCACCACGGCCACGTTCACCTGCGGGTGCGAGACGTCGTAGAACTCGAGCGACTGCGCATCGGAGACCACCGCGTCGGTCACGCGGTCGGCCAGCGCGCGGGCCGCCTCGTCCAGCGTGTCGTACGTCACCACGTCGATGCCGTGCTCCGCGCAGTAGCGGGCGCCGACGCTGCCCGTGAGCACCCCGACCGTGCGCCCCGGCAGGTCCTTCGGGCCGTGCACCGCATCGGACATCGTGTCCGCGGTCATCACGCTGGTGATGCTCGACGTGAAGTAGGCCACGCTCGCCACGCCGAACACCAGCCAGACCGATGCGATCACGCGCCCCAGCCACGCGGGGCCCAGCTTCCCCTTGTAAGACGTCTTTCCGGTCATCATCACCGACACCACGTGGTACATCGCCTCGGCGAAACCCTCGTGCCAGTGCTTCGAGAACTCCTGGTCGAGCCGGCGCAGCACCGCCATCACCACCACCGACAGCACCAGCATGCCCACCAGGGCCCAGAACAGCACCTGCACGTGTCCATCCTCCACCAGCCCGTTCCACAGCCGGCGGAGCGTGTGCGTCCGGTCGCTCGGCACCATCACGCGCAGGCCGCCGTCGAGGATCGGCTGCGAGAAGTCCACCTGGGTGAGGCGCTTGCTCGTCACCATGATGTTGCCGATGCCCGCCTCCACCTCGCCCTTCTCCACCGCCGACATCAGGTCGTCGAGGTTCGCGTACTGCCGGAACTCCGGGACCATCTGCAGCTGGATGGCCGACGCCTCGAAGAGGACCACCGCGAAACCCTTCCACTTGAGCGCGGCGTCCGGCTCGGCGAACGGCGGCACCTCGTAAACGCCGACGCGCACGATCCGGGGCGCAGTCGGCGCCACGTCCGTGGCAGCTGCCGCCGGCGCGGCGACCGGCGCCTGCGCGGCCTGCTGCGCCCGCGCCACGGGAGCGAACACCCCCGCAACCAGGGCACAGGCGAACACGATGATGGACGCGCGGCATCGATGCATGAACCGTTCCATGCAGCGCACCATATCGGAGATCCATCCGCCGCACCGTGGTCAGCGCCGCGGGACAACCACGGACGCCATGCGACCGCTCCGCGCGCCGTCTCGCCGGTAGCTGAAGAACTCCCGCGGCGTGGCCACGGTGCAGAGCTCCTCGCCGTCCACGCTCTCCGCGGGGATCCCGCATGCAACCAGCTGGGAACGCACCGCGCCGAAGCAGTCGATGTGCTCCTTGGCACGCCCGCCGCCCGCGGGCAGCACGAACGCGTCGCCCACCACCTTCGCGAATTCCGCCGCCACGTCCGGCCCGACCTCGTAGACATCGCGCCCGATGCACGGCCCGATGGCCGCCACCATCCCGCCCGGCCGCGCGCCGTGTGCCCCGCGCATTGCGCCAATCGCGTGCGGCACCACGCCCGCCACGATCCCGCGCCACCCGGCGTGCACCGCGCAGACCACGCCGGTCTCGGTGCAGGCAATCAGCACCGGCACGCAGTCGGCGGTACGGATCGCCGGTGCCGCGCGCGCATCGGCGGACATCAGGGCGTCCGCCTCGGCCTGCGGCGGGCCGAACCGCTCATCGCCCGCGCACGCGTGCACCACGCACCCGTGCACCTGGCGCACGCGCACCATCGCCGCGCGCTCGGCACCGATCGCCGCCATCAGCCGGCGCGCGTTCTCCTCGATGTTCGCGTCCGAGTCCGGCTCGCCGGGCGCCTGCGCCACGCCAAGGTTCAGCGAGTCGAACGGCGCCACGCTCACGCCGCCGTGCCGCGCGGAGAATCCGTGACGGAACCCCTCCGACGCGAGCAGCTCGCTGCGGTACGTGACCACGTCATTCGATGCGACGGTGCGCTGCAGCCTGGACATGCACGGACGATACGCCGTGCACGGCGGCCTACATCTCGACCATGCTGACGATCCCCGCGAACCGTCCGTCGATCGCGGAGAAGAACATGCCGTCGTACACCTGCATCGGCGGCACGCCGCCCAGGTCCACGCCGTGCTCGAGCAGGAACTCCGGCGAACCCACCAGCACCCGGGACCCTGCCACCACGCCCGCCGCCCCGCCGGGAAACAGCTCGCAGTTCAGCGCGTCCACCACCCGCACGATCCGCATGTCCGCCTCGCGCAGCAGCTCGTGGGCCACCGGATGCCCGCTGCCGCATGCCACCGACGCCACCGACCGGAGGAGGTCGGTCTCGCTCATCCAGCCGACTGGAAGGACGGTGACCATGCTCCAAGTGTAGGAAATTCCCGGCTGCCCCTTGCTTTCACTAGTGTAATCGGTATAGTACTATGCAATCATGACCTACTGGATCATCGGCGGCAACGGACAGACCTTCGGCCCAGTCGACCTCGCCACCATCCATCGCTGGGTGGGAGAACGGCGGGTCATCTCCACCACGCCGGTCGGCCAGTCCGCCACCGGCCCCTGGCGTGACGCCGCGCTCTTCCCCGAGTTCGCGTCGGCCTTCGGTGCCGAACCGATGCCGGACGCCCCGCCCGTCGGCGACGCGCCCCGCACGGCGCCGCCCACCGGCCCGTCGTCCGCCGCGTCCGCCGTGCCCGCAAACTGGCCGCCGGACATGATCGCCATCCCCCAGCTCATCAGCGGCATCTTCAACATCGTCGCCGCGGTCGGCTGGGCGTTCACGTGCTTCGGCATCATCCTGTCGATCCCGCTGCTGATCCTCGGCGTCTACGAGCTCATCGCCTACTCGCGAGCCCGCACCGCGGACCCCGCGAAGTACCTCGACAGCGCCAAGACCTATGCCGTCCTGGACATCTGCACCATCCTCACCGGCAACCTCGCATCGATGGTCTGCGGCATCCTGATGCTGACGCAGATCCCCGCGGCACGGGAGCGCCTGGCTGCGCAGCGCTGATCGTGCAACGCGGCTGATCGCGCAGCGCGGCTGATCGCGGGGCGCGCACCGACTTCCCCGCCGCGCCTGCTCACTTCCCCACGGGCGCGATCGGCTGCGGCGGCTTCGCATCCACGGGCGCCGCCGGCTGGAACCGCCCGTCGACGCGCAGCACCAGCGGCTCGTCGCCCTTCGATTCAAGCGTCACCGTGCGCACCGCGTCGCCCGCTGCACGCGGGAAGCGCGCGATCACCGCCACCTCCATCTGCTTGCCGGGCGCAATCGACGCCGGCAGTGGCGGCACCGTGCCGCATTCCGTCCCGGCCTCGGTGCGCATGCTCTCCACCTTCACCCACCCGAGCGTCCGATTGCGCAGGACGAAGACCGACGGCACCTCCGCGGTGCCGCCATCGCCGCCGGAGATCCACTCGGTGTGGCCGCGTGCCCCTTCCAGCTGCGCCATGCGCGAGGTGCAGCCACCGGCACCGAGCGCCACGACCGCGACCGCCGCCATTCCCGGCACCCAGCGATGGGCGCAGCCTGCCGTCACAGGTTCTCGACCTTCCAGCCGGCGCGCGGCGTCCGCTTGAGCATCTTGCTCGCCTCGGGGCTGTTGCGGAACGTGCAGGTGGCCGCGTCGTACTCGAGCTTCTTGCCCGGGTCCAGCGCGCTCATCGCGCCGATCGACAGGCTCTCGCACATGCGGCCGCCCTTCTCGAAGCGCGACACGCAGGCATCCTTCTTGCCGGCCAGGCAGGCATCGACCCAGTCGTGCCAGTGGTTGGAGCTGCCGAGGTCCTCGGGCTTCATGTCCACGGCCTTGCCGTCGACGAAGACACGCGCCCAGGCGTGCTCGATCGGGAACCACATGATGCCCTTCTCGCCCACCAGGATCACGCCGCCGTCGCCCTTGACCACGCCCTCGCCTTCCTTGCCGCCTTCCCATCCGTCGGGAAGGCCGATCGCCTTGAAGTTCGGGAACTGGCCGCCGTCGAACCACTTGAGCGTCAGGCCGTCCTTGGAGGTCTTCGGCGTGGGGCCGTAGGTCAGCACCACCGACTCGTTCTCGGGGAACTGGTCGGCGGAAGCCTTCACCGGGTTGCAGTACGCGGTGAGCGGCGTGCCGAGCTGCAGTTCATAGAACGGGACGTCCAGCATGTGGCAGCCCATGTCGCCGAAGGCACCGGTGCCCCAATCGATGGTGCCGCGCCAGTTGAACGGCGTGTAGCCGTCCTTGAACGGACGGTCCTGCGACACGCCGAGGAACAGGTCCCAGGACAGCCAGTCCGGAATCGGGTCGGTGCCGGTCGGACGCGGGTTGCCCTGCGGCCACCAGCCGGCCGGCCGGTTGGTCCACGCGTAGACCTCCTTCACGGGGCCAATCACGCCTTCACGGAGCAGCTTGCCGCCGTAGCGGCGCCACTTGGTGGCGATGCGCTGCGTGCCCATCTGCGTGACCAGCTTCGTCTTCTGCGCGGCCACCTCGGCCAGGCGACGGTTCTCCCATGCGCCCTGCGCGAGCGGCTTCTGGCAGTAGACGTGCTTGTTGCGGTTCAGGCCTTCCATCGCGATGGAGGCATGCATGTGGTCGGCGGTGCTCACCACCACGGCGTCGAACTTGTCGCCCATCTTGGCGAACATCTCGCGCCAGTCGGCGAACGCGGCCACCGAGGCGTACTTCGGGGCGATGGCCTTGCCCTCCTCGTCCTTGCCGCCCTTCGTGAGCGTGTCGAGCTGCCGGCGGTCGATGTCGCAGAGCGTCACGATCTCCACCGACTTGTGCTTGGCCACCTCGCCCAGGTCGCTTCCTCCCATGCCGCCGCAGCCCACCTTGGCCACGAGGAACTTCTCGTTCTTCCACGGCTCGCTGCGGCGCAGGTTGGTCACGGTGCGGAAAGCGAACGGGGTCGCGAGCGAGGCGAACACGAAGTTGCGGCGGGTGATCTGCATCGCGGCATTGAACATGAAACCGGCCGCCCGCGAAAGCGGACGGCCGGCGGAAGGCAGGGAAATTGGAAGGCGGGGAAGTATTGCCGGGCTCAGAACGTCCACGCCGAGAGCAGCAGACCGAGGTCAGCACCATCGGTGGTGCCGCTCCCGTTCAGATCGGTCGGGCCGGCCAGTCCCCAACCCGCAAGCATCAGGCCAAGGTCCGCGCCACCCACGACGCCGTCGCCGTTCAGATCCGCGGGATTTGCATTGCATGAGTAGCGGATCACCTGGAAATCATCGATGGCAGCCTCGACGATGGATCCTCCCACGCCGATGTCACGCGCCGCGAAGCGAACCTTCATGATCGTCGACGGTGCAACAAAGTCGGAAATTCTGAATGAGCGCTGGACCCAGGCGTTCGAGTTGGTGCTCACCAGCTCCAGCTGCGTCCAGGTGACGCCGGCATCGTTGGAGATGGAGATC
Source organism: Phycisphaerales bacterium (assembly GCA_044233905.1). GTDB lineage: Bacteria > Planctomycetota > Phycisphaerae > Phycisphaerales > SM1A02 > UBA966. The sequence continues at coordinate 2,211 of JBIIJH010000002.1, read as the reverse complement.
AGCATCGAGTCCTCGTTCGGGTTCGAGCCCTGGTCGTTCGAGTACCAGCGCCAGTAGCTGACGAACGTCTGGTCGCCGGTGCCGTCGAAGACGGGCGTGGTCAGCGAGGTGGTGCCGCCGTCCACGTCGGCCTCGCCGATCGCCCCGCCCACGGAACCGTTGCCGGTGACGAAGCAACGCGTCCCGGTCGCGGAGTGGTCGTCCTCGGGCTGCGCCACCGTGGCCACCGGGTCAGCATTGATCCAGAGGCCGGAGGTGGCGTTGTCACCGGCGGCGGAGAGCGCCCAGCTGCCCAGTGCCTCGCAGGCGTCGTTCACCGGCGTGGCCACGCCGACGGCCGCAATGGCCGAGCGGGGCCCCGCGGGGTCGGAGTACGGCCCGTCGACCGAGTCGACGCGGAATTCGTAGATCAGTTCGCTGGTGCAGGGGATGTTCGGGAAGGCACCGCGGTACAGGTTGTTGCCGAGCGACTCCATGGTGACGGTCGTGGCAACGCCGGCCACGGTGACCACCATCTTGACGGAGTTGGCGGGCAGCGTGGTGCCGGCGGGCGGCGCCACCTGGATGGTGACGGACGCGCCCGTGGGGGCCACCACCGTGGGCAGGCCGTTCGGGTACGTGAAGAACGCCGCCGGGCCACCGAGGCGCCACACGAAGAGGCCGCGGTTGATGTCGCTGCCGATCACGGTGCCGCTCGGGAAGTACGGCCACACGTTCCACAGGCCGTTGAACTGCGCACCGTCGTCGGCCGGCCACGTGTCGAAGTAGGCGATCTCGGGCGGGTTCGAGAAGCTGGCGTTCAGGTCGAACACGCGCAGGCCGGCCTTGTAGTTGGCCTCGAAGAGCTTGTTGCCCTGGCCGATGTACAGGTTGTGGCCGATGGCCGGGTTGCCGTTGTTGAAGCTCGGCTCCACCACCGGTGCGGTGAGGCTGGCGACGTTGATGACGATGGTGGTGGTCACGTTGACCGTGGCGCCCTCGTCGAGCTCGTCGTTGATGTACACGCGGCGCTTGTCGTTGGAGAGCCAGCTCTGGTGGCAGAACTTGGCACCGGGGTACGTGGTGTACGAGAGCTGCGTCATCGCCGCCTTGTTCGTGACGTCCACGATGTACAGGCCGGTGTTGGTCTGGCCGCCGTTGGAACCGCCGCAGCAGAAGGCGATCTGCTTGCCCGCGTACACGCCGGAGGTGTAGGTCACCACCTGGCACTCGTGCACGTAGACGTTGTTCCACTGCCCCACGAAGGTCGGGTTCGCCGGGTTGGTCTTCACGTCGTAGACGCGGATGCCGTTCGAGCCGCCGCCCGCGCGGTACAGGTATCCGCTGGCCGTGTCGATCGTCAGCGTGTGCGTGTTGAGCGAGTTGCCGCCCGTGGTGACGGTGGACGAGAGCACCACGCGCGGCGCGCTCGCGTTGGTGCCGTCGATGTTCGTCATGTCGATCACCTGCATGCCGCCGCCGGCCTCGGTGCCCGCGTAGCAGTAGGCGCCATAGACCTTCACGCAGCGCCAGAGGCTGGTGGGACCTGCGATGTGCCCCACCGTCGTGGCCGCCGACGGGTTGGTGATGTCGACGAACGCCGTGCCGTTCGACAGGCCCATGATGGCGTACTCCTTGCCGGACGGGCTCACGTAGCCCCAGCAGTCGTTGCCCGAAGTGGGAGAGCCCGTGAAGTTGTTCAGCGGGATCCAGCTCTTCAGGTTGATGCCGCTGAAGGGGAACACCTCCGCGGTCGAGCCCTGGCCCTCGTGATAGATGGGGCCGTAGACCGGCGGCAGCAGATCGCGCGCCTTCGGATCATCCACGTGACCGATGGCGGCCGTGACGATGAAACCGGCAACGAGGGCAGCCGAGGCGAGAACACCGAGGGCGGGGCGGATCTTCATGTGAGCGGTATCTCCGTCAGCGGACGTGGGGTCGATCGACCCACCAAACATAGCCCCGGATCCGTCTCGGGGAAGGCCGAGAACCGGATCCGGGGCGATTTCACGGGTAAATGCAGGATTGGGACCTGCGATGCAATTCAGTTCGGGGACTGTCCGGCCGGGGCGCCGCCGTTTCCACCGCTGCCGTTGCCGCGGCCGCCGCGGCCACCGCCCTGACCGCCGCCCTGGCCACCACCACCCATCATGCCGGGGCCACCGCGCTGACGGAAGTCCTCCATCATGGCCTGGCGCTCGGTGTCGTCGATGGTGCCGTCGTTGTTCTTGT
>JBIIJH010000150.1:0-5948 GCA_044233905.1 Phycisphaerales bacterium | reverse complement strand
GGCCGGTGCGCGTCACTTCTTGCCGCCGGCTTCCTTGCCTGCCTTGATGCGGGCCTTGAGTTCCTTCCAGAACGCCTCGGCGTTGTCCTTGCGGATCACGCGCGCGGAGATGTTGATGACGCCGTTCGCCGGGATCATCGACATGTCGCCCTTGTTGAGCGCGTTGAGCACCTTCACGCTCTCGAAGCCGTAACCGTAGGGGTCCTGCACCACGGTGCCGAGGACGAAGCCCTCCTTGATGCCTGCGATCACGTCGGCACCCTCGTCGAAGCCGGCGAGCATCACCTTGCCGGTCTTCCCGGTCTGCTTCAGCACCTCCACCGCGAGCGTCGAGTTGTATTCGAAGAGCCCGGTCATGAGCGCCAGCTTCGGGTGCTTGATCATGACGTCCTCGATGTTCGCCTTCGCCTTCGCGCGGTCGAACGAATCGGTCCACGTGCCCACGATGGTGTAGCCGGCCTCGGTGATCACCTTCGACGGCTCGTCGTAGCGCGTGGCGTCCGGCGTACGGCCGAGCAGCCCGTCGATGAAGCCCTGGCGACGGCGCTTGGCGTTGTCCTGCTCGAGGCGGCCGATGAAGATCGCCACCTCGCCGCCGGTGCAGCCTTCGCGCGCCATCTTTCCGCACATCAGGCCGGCGTCGTAGTTGTCCATGCCGATGTAGCAGAGGCGCGGGGCCTTCGGCGCATCGGAGTCGTTGGTGATGAGGAGTGACTTCTCCGCCACCATGCTCAGCACCTCGGCCTGGTTGGTGGGGTCGATGGGGCTCACGGAGATGCCGTCAATGCCGCGGGTCACCAGGTCCTCGAGCATGCGCTTCTGGTCGCCGAGCCCGCCGCCCGGGAACTCCACGGTGACGTCGCAGCCGAGCTCCTTGCCGGCCGCGATGGCACCGGCCTTGGCGATGGTCCAGAAGTCGGCCACGCCGTTGGAGACGAACGCCACGTGCGGCTTGGCCTTCGGCGACTTCTTCATCTCGGCGATGCGCGCCTTCTGCGCGGCCACCAGGTCGGCGTGCGGTGCGGCAGCGGCCAGGCCCACGCTCACGGCGGCGAGGGCGACGATGGAGATCAGCTTCCTGTTCATGGATGTTTCCTCAGCAGACTGTCATGCCGCCGTTGACCGGGATGTCGGCACCGGTGATGAATCCCGCAGCGTCGGAGGCAAGGAAGGTCACAGCGCCTCCCACGTCGGACGGCAGGCCGAAATGACCCATGGGGATCATCTTCCGGTAGCCCTCCTTCATCTCCTCCGGATCGTTCGCATGGCGTTCCACCGGGATCCAGCCCGGCGCCACCATGTTGACGGTGATCTGCCACGGCGCCAGCTCGCCTGCCATGGCGCGGCTCCAGCCGGTCTGCGCACCCTTGGCGGCCACGTAGGCGCTGAAGGGATGCGTGCCGCGGCGGAAGACCTCGCTGGTGATGTTGATGATGCGCCCGTGCCTCGCCTTCTTCATGTGCGGCAGCACGCGGCGCGTGATCAGGTACGGGCTCTTCACGAAGAAGTCGAGCATCTGCTGGTAGAAGGCCCAGTCGTATTCCTCGATGGGCTTCAGCGGCTGGTCCGGCGTGGCGTTGTAGACGGCAATGTCCACCGGGCCGAGCTTCGCCTCGATCTCGGTGACCATGCGGTCCACCTCGGCCTCGTCGATCACGTTGGCGCGCACCAGCATGCCCTGCAGGCCGGCGTCGGTGAATTCGTGGAAGGTGCGCTGCGCGTGCTCGTGCGAATTGGCGTAGTTGATGGCCACCTTGGCGCCGGCCTTGCCGAGCGCGAACGCCATCGCCTTGCCCAGCCCGCGCGATGCGCCGGTGACCAGCGCCACGCGTCCGTCGAGTCTGAAGTCGGGGGTCTTCATGGAGTGATAAATCCGTACCCGGTTACATATGCACCAATTACTGGCGCGGATGCTAGTGGCGAAAATTGGTGCATATGTAACCGGGTACGGATTTAGGCGATCACGCCGCGGATCGGGTCCGCACCTTCCACGCCCACCAGCTTCTGGTCCAGGCCCGCGTAGAAGTAGGTGAGCGCGTTCGGGTCGAGGCCCATCAGGCTCAGCACCGTGGCGTGCAGGTTCTTGACGTGGTAGCGGTCGCCCACGCCGATCGAGCCGAGCTCGTCGGTCTCGCCAACGCTCACGCCGCCCTTGATGCCGCCACCGGCCATCCACATGGTGAAGCCGTAGGAGTTGTGGTCGCGCCCGGTGCCCTGTGCGTACTCCGCGGTGGGCTGGCGCCCGAACTCGCCGCCCCACACGACCAGCGTCTCGTCAAGCAGGCCGCGCTGCTTCAGGTCCTTCAGGAGCCCCGCGATCGGCTTGTCGGTGCGCCCCGCGTGGTAGTCGTGGTTCTTCTTGAGGTCGCCGTGCGCGTCCCAGTTGGCGTCGTTGTGCGAGCCGCCCGAATACACCTGCACGAAGCGCACGCCGCGCTCCACCAGCCGCCGCGCCAGCAGGCACTTGCGCCCGAATTCCTCGGTCTGCGGCTCGTCCATGCCGTAGAGCTCCTTGGTCTTCGCGCTCTCGAGCGACGTGTCCACCGCCTCGGGCGCGGTCGACTGCATGCGGTACGCCAGCTCGTAGCTCTCGATGCGGCTCTCGAGCTCGGTGTTGCCGGAGCGCTCGAGCGCGTGGCGCGTGTTCCACATCTTCAGGCGATCCAGCATGCGCCGCTGCAGGTCGTCGCTGCGGCCCGCGGGGTTCGCAAGGTCAAGGATCGGCGGACCGTCGCCGCGCAGCACCGTGCCCTGGTAGATGGCGGGCATGTAGCCCGCGCTCCAGTTCTTGGCGCCGCTGATGGGGCCACCCGTGGAATCGAGCATCACCACGAACCCCGGCAGGTTCTGGTTCACCGTGCCCAGCCCGTAGTTCACCCAGCTTCCGAGCGCCGGCGCGCCGCCGAGCAGCTTGCCGCTGTTCATCATGAGCATCGCGCTGCCGTGGATGGGGCTGTCCGCGTACATGCTCTTCACGAACGCGATGTCGTCCACGCACGTGGCCAGGTGCGGGAACAGGTCGCTCACCCACGCGCCGCTCTGGCCGTGCTGTCGGAAGTTCCACTTGGGGCCCACCACGCGGCCCTCGTTGCGGTCGCCGCCGCGGCCCTTGGTCTTCACCTTGATGGTCTGGCCGTCGTACTTGTAGAGGTCCGGCTTGTAGTCGAAGGTGTCCACGTGGCTCGGGCCGCCGTACATGAACAGGAAGATCACGCTCTTGGCCTTGCCCGGGAGCTTCGGCGGCTTCGGCACCAGCGGGTTCGGCATGGGCGTCTCGCCGTCGAACGCCATGGCCTGCTTCGCCAGGAAGCCGTCCTGCACCAGCATGCTGGCGAGCGCCACGCTCGTGAACGCGCCGCCCGCCTCCCAGAAGAATTCACGGCGCGTCTGCCCGCAGAAGGTGTTGCGCGGCGCGTGGGGATGGGAGTGGTGGTCGTGCATGCAGTTCTCCGTCAGTCCACCGTCAGGAAGTCGTTGAGGTTGAGCACCACCAGGCAGTAGGCCTGCATGGCGTGCGCTTCGTCCATGCCGTCCTTCGCGCGCAGTTCCGCCACGAACGCCTCCGCCTCGTCGAGGTCGCGCGCCGCGGGAACGCGTCCGGAAGACAGCTCGCGCGCCCACGAGAGCTGCGCGCGCAGGTTGCCGGGGCGCTCGCGCATGACGCGTGCGGCCAGGTCCGCGGCAAGCATGTTCGTCAGCTCGCCGTTGAACATGCTGAGCGCCTGCGTCGGCTGCACGGTGTTGAAGCGGACGGGGCAGGGGCCGTCCACGTCCGCCATATCGAAGACGCTGAGGAGCGGATGCAGCAGCGAGCGCTTCACTTCAACGTAGAGCGTTCGGCGCGTCCACGTGTCCTCGGGCGTGCGCGGCCAGACTTCCTCGGGCTTGCTGCTGGTGGCCAGCACTTCCTCGGGCATCGGCGGGCGCACGCCGGGGCCGCCCTTGGCGTCGCTCAGCGTGCCGGCAGTGGCCAGCATGGCGTCGCGCAGTTCCTCGGCCTCCAGGCGCCGCAGGCGATAGCGCGACAGCAGTTCGTTGGGCGCATCCTTCGCCAGCGCGCTCGCCGTCGGAATGCTCGACATCCGGTACGCCGCGCTGTTCATGATGACGCGGTGCATCGCCTTGACGCTCCAGCCGTTGGCAGGGATCTGCGCCGCCAGCCAGTCGAGGAGCTGCGGATCGGTCGGCGCCTCGCCCAGCTTGCCAAGATCGTTCGACGTGGGGCACAGGCCGATGCCGAAGTGATGCTGCCAGAGCCGGTTCGCCAGCGTGCGCAGCGTGAGCGCGTTGCGGTCATCGGCGATCCACCTCGCAAGCGCCAGGCGACGCCCGCTCGACTCGCCGAACGGCCGCGCCGTGGGCATTTCCGGCTCAAAGCGCGATGCCACCAGCGGCACGCCCGGCTCCACGCGCTCGCCGAGCGCGTGCGGGCTGCCGCGCAGCATGACGTGCGTTTCCGCGGGCGTTGCGGCCTCGCGCACGGCGAGCACCGTCTCGCCCTCCCACGACGGCGGACGCAGCGCCGCCAGCTGCGTGCGCATCTCCTTCCAGCGCGCCACCTCGTCCGCGGGGCGCGATGCCAGCGCCCGCGCCGCCTCCGATTCGCGCGGCAGGCCGGTGGCCATCGAGATGACCTCGCCTTCCTCCAGCACGCGGTCGTAGAAGCGAAGTTCGTCGATGGTGCCCGCAAACGGATGCGAATCCGGATGCATCGTGCCGACGGAGATCTCCTTCGGATAGTCGAGCGACGCCGTGCTGCCCACCGCGTCCGCCACCAGCACGCCGTCCAGGCAGAGCGCGATGCGCCCCGTGCCGCGGTCGCGCGTGAACGCCACGTGGTGCCACTGGCCGTCGTTGTAGCCCGGGCCGCTCGAGACGAACGTCTCCGGATCACCGGTGCCCGCACTCACGAAGCCGTTGGCTATCAGGCTGATTCCCCAGTCGCGCACGATGCCCGGCACCTCGCCGTCCACCAGGCCCTTGCCCAGGAACCAGCGGCGGTCGCCTTCGCTGCCGCCGCCCACGTCAGTGGTGCGGAACCAGAAGCTCACCGTGAAGCTGTCCTGCACGGGCCGATCGATCACCACGCGATCGTCGCCGCCGTCGAACGCGAATGCCTTGCCGATGCGGCCTTCGGCGCCGAAGCCCGCGTCACGCACCTTTGCGCCGGCCTTCGAGCCTGCCACGGAGTTCCGTGCCGTTGCCGACTTCGCATCCTCAAACGCAAAGTGCGCCACCAGCCCGTTGCTCGGCGCGCGGTCCACGAACGCGCTGCCCGCTGCATCCGCGCCCGCCTCTGCGCCTCGCTCGATGGCGCCGATGTCGGCAATCAGCGACGCGCGCTTCGCCACGTATGCCGCGCGCTCGGCCTCCGGGTCCGCGTGGCCGAAATCCGTGCGCACCATGCGCAGCACGCTCTCGGCGTCGATGCTGTTGAACGGGCTCGACTTGTACGGCTTGACGCCCGCGAAGAACGCGGCGAAGCGGTAGTAGTCCTTCTGCGGGATCGGGTCGCCCTTGTGGTCATGGCAGCGCGCGCAGCCGAGGCCCACGCCCAGGAACGTGCGCGCCGTCACGTCCACGATGCCGTCCATGTCGTCGGCGAGCGCCTGCTGAAGGTCGGGCACCTCGTCGTCCCACATGCCCAGGCGGTAGTAGCCGGTGGCAAGGAGCGTGGAATAGTCGCGATCAGGCAGCTCGTCGCCCGCCAGCTGCTCCACCACGAAGCGGTTGTACGGCTTGTCCTCGTTGAAGGCGCGCACCACCCAGTCGCGGTACTTCCACGCGGAGGTCTTCTCGCCGTCGCGCTCGAAGCCGTTGGTGTCGGCGTAGCGCACCAGGTCGAGCCAGTGGCGCGCCCACTTCACGCCGTACTCGGGGCTTGCAAGCAGGCGATCGATCAATCGCTCCCACGCATCGGGCCGTGTGTCGGAGACGAACGCGCGCAC
>JBIIJH010000149.1:0-5979 GCA_044233905.1 Phycisphaerales bacterium | reverse complement strand
CACATATCCCCGCTGGAATCTTGGCTGCCTGCTGCGCCGCGATGTGCGTTCTCGTAGCACTTGCGGCATCCCCTGCACCAACTGCGCCGCACACGCTCGGCACGGTGACTGCACTGGCTGCCAATGATGCCCCGCGCTGGCGCCCAGTGCGCACGGAGATTCCGGCACGACCGGTCTCCGGCACATTCGGCCCCGCGGTCGCGGTGACTGAGGGCCGCCTTTGGATCGGCCCGGCGCGCGACACGGATGTCGGCGACGGACCGCCGCAGGTCACGGCCGTCGGCGTGCGTGCGGGGTTCGGTCTTCCCTCGTTCGGTACGGCGACGGTCGGTCATCCGTCCGCCGACCGGACGGCGGGGTTCGGGCGCGCGCTCTCGGCGGCCGGCGGCATGTGCATGGTGGGATCGCCGCATGCAGGCTGCCGTGAGCGCGGCTGCGACTCGGGGCAGGTGCACCTCCTCTCGCCCGATCACGACGGATCGTGGACGGTGGAACAGGTGCCCTGCCCCGAACCCGAGCCGGCGTCGGAGTTCGGCGCCGCGGTGGCCACGGACGGCCAGGTGCTGGTGGTGGGTTCACCCCGCGCGGATTCGCCCGAACGCGATGCCGGTGCGGTGGACGTATTCGACGTCGGGCCGGCACCCGACCGCGCCGTCACGCACGTGGCGCGCATCCGGCCGCCCCTGCCCGCCGCCAGCGCGCGGTTCGGCGCGTCGGTCGCGGTGGACGGTGACTGGATCGCCATCGGCGAACCCGGCGCCGGCGCCTTGCCGACGCGCCCCGGCGCCGTCCACCTGCTGCACCGCACCGCCGCCGGATGGCAGCTTGCACAAACCTTGCACGCACCCGCGAGCGCGGTCGGCTGGTACGGAGCCAGCGTCGCGCTCGCGGGCGGCGTGATGATCGTGGGTGCACCGGCGGCGCGCAGCGCGGAAGCTCGCGTCAGCTGCGGCGCCGCCGTCGTCCACGCACTGCGCGGCGGCACGTGGCACGCGGAGCGCGTGATCACGGACCCCGCCGCCACGCCCGGCGACGGCTTCGGCATGTCCGTTGCGCTCCACCAAGGCTGGGCCGCCATCGGCGCACCCGGCGACGACACCCGCGGCGAGGACGCTGGCTGCGCGTGGATCACGCCGCTGCGCGGCGAGACGCTCGAGCGCCTCGATGCGCGCACGCCGCGCGCCGGTGACGGCTTCGGCGCGGGCCTCGCACTCGGCTCCGCTGCGGGCTCCGCACGCCTGGGCCCCACGCGGTTCCTGGCGGTCTCCTGCCACGAGGATCCCGAGCGCCCGGCCACGCCGGGCGCCGTCCAGCTCTTCGCTCTCTTTAAGCCTCAACCCGTGCTGCTTGCGCAATCGGAGGGGCCGCAGTCCATGTCCGCATCCTCCATCGCCATGGCGGCGGAGGCATCGGTGACCACGGCGGGGGCCCAGCCGGCGGACTGCGCGCGCGCCTCCACCTCGGGGCCGTAATGGTGATCGATCACCGCCGCCCACTCCGCGGCATCGTCGCAGCGGATGAACGCCGACTTCACCTGCTGCGCGTACGGGTGGTGCTGCGCGAACTTGATGCCGAACTTGCGCATGTGGCGGCTGGTACGCCGCGCGCCGTGGATGATCTCGCTGAACCGGTAGTGCGCCAGGAGCGTCTCGCGCTGCTCCGCAATGGACGGGCCCACCGGCGGGCGCCCGGCCATCATCTCGCGCGCCTGCCGGAAGATCCACGGATTGCCGATGCAACCGCGCGCCACGCTCACGCCGTGCACGCCGCACATGTCCATCATGCGGAAGATGTCGAGCACGGTCCAGATGTCGCCCGAACCGAAGATCACGCGGTCCGGCCGCCGCGAGACCAGGTCGCGGAGGAACTCCCACCGGCCCGGACCCAGGTACTTCTGCTCCACCGTGCGGCAGTGCACCGTGGCCCACGCGTAGCCCATCTCGTACGAGGCATCGAAGATCCGCTCGAAGTTCGCGGCCATCTCCGGCGTGTCGTTGAACGAGCGCCGCAGCTTCACGGTGCACGGGATGTGCGCCGGCACCGCATCGCGCACCGCGCGGAGGACGCCGATCGCATCCTCCGGGAACGCCAGGAAGTGCCCACCGCGCGCCTTGCGCTTGATCTTCTTCACCGGACACGCCAGGTTGACGTCGATCACCTCGTGGCCCATGCCGGCCAGGATCTCCGCGCCTCGCGCGATCTCGTCGGGCCAGCTGCCCATGATCTGCCCGGCAAGCGGATGGTCATCCAGGCTTGCCGCGCGGTTGTCCTCGATCTCGCCCATCCCGATCTCGCTCGCGATCAGGTCCGGGTCTTCCTTGCGCCTGCCCTTGCCGCCGTTGATGAGCGTGCGATCGAGGAGCGCCTCGGTCACGCAGAACGGCGCACCGTGCATGCGCGCCACCAGCCGCATGGCACCGTCGGAGTAGCCCGCAAGCCCCGCCTGGAAGAACGGCGCGTCGAACCCAGGCACTGCCGCCGGAATGCGCGGGTCGATGCGCACCGCGCGTGCCGTCTCCTCGACGGGCCGGGAAAGCTCGCGCGGCGGAATGCGGGATGGATTGAGTTCGACGCCCATGGCTGTGCGGCTCGGGCACGCGGCTCCAACGGCACGGGCCGCGCGGCGCGCCCAGCACCGATTTCGTGGATACTACGCAGGCGATGCGCGCTTCCCGCCAGAGACTCGCCAACTGCCTGCCGCCCGCAGCGGCAATCGCCGTTGCAGCGGCAGCCTCGGTCACCACCGGCTGCCAGCGCTACCCGTACGACCCGGAAAAGGCCACGCGCCCCTACCCCAGCCAGCTCGCGCAGGGCTCGCTTGCGGACATCCAGGTCATCCCGAACATCAACGGCGGCACGCTCAAGCTCGTGAACGCCACGGCCGTCTCGTACTCCAACTTCGACCTCTGGATGAACCGCCGCTACGTGCGCCACGTCGACGCGTTGCCCGCGGGACAGACGGTCGAACTCCCCATCGACACCTTCTGGGACGAACGCGGCGAAGGTCCGTTCCCCGGCGGTTGGCTGCGCTACTACGACCCCACCCCGGTCATCCTCGTGCAGATCCAGTCCGGCCCCGACACGCCCCTGGTGGGCCTGATCGCCAAGCCGCCGGACACGGACAAGCGTTGATCGCGCAGTCGGTGCGATGAACGTACGCACAAACAACATGAAACCCAAGCGCGGCGGTGAGGCCATTGCCGAACCGACGCCATTGGCACAGCGGGTGCCTGGCCCCCTCGCCGGAGGGGCAGAGGCGGCGCCATGCCGCCCGCCCCGCAAGGCGATGGGGCCAGTACGCACGCGTCACTGAAACGCCGCCCCGCACCAACGCCGCAACCCATGGGACAACCCCACCCCCGGACACCATCACTCTCATCTCGTCATCACGGCGTATTGCCAGACAGCATGTACGCGCGCCGCAGCACGCCCATGGCCAAGTCCGCAATGAACGGATCCGGCGCGAACGTCATGCTCGACCACGCCTTCACGATCACCTGGTGCGCGCCCAGGAATCCGGCCGGCACGCTCGAAGCCGCCGCTCCGTTCGCTGCCACAGCCGTGCCGCTCGCAGCGCTCCCCGCAGTGTTCGGGCTGATCTGAATCTCGACTACCGTGGGCGACATGGTGTCGCAGTAGTAGAGGAACTCCAGGCGCCCGGCGCGCGGGTTGCTGCCTTCGGTGCCGGCCACCGCGCCACCACGACCAACGGGGTGGAACCCCTCGCTCAGCAGCGCGCCCTTGGCCTCGGCCACCAGCTGCTCACGGGTCCCCTCGACGGCCATGCGCTGCGAACAGCCGCCCATCAACCCGGAAACCAGGGCGAGGACGGACAGCAGGAGGAACGCGGGGCGAGAGAACATCGATGCAACTACCGCCCACCCCTCCCGGGGTTGCGCGCATGTTTCCGATGACCAATAACACCAGCTACCGGCAGCCCGCGGCCCGTCACTTCAGCCCAAGCCGCTCCCGCTTCGCTTCCCACTCGGCCTGCTCGCGCTTGTTGTCGGTCGCGAGCGGCTTGCCGGAGCGCACCGCCTCGATCTCGAGCCGCGTGAGGTGCATCGACTCCAGGCGGTAGTCCTCGAACGCCTCCGCGCTCACGGGCACGATCGGCTTCAGGAGCTCGTACATGGCCTTCGCGAAGACCTGGATCTCCCACTGCGCGTGCGGATCCATCCGCAGCGAGAGGAAGTGGAAGATGTTGTGCAGGTCGCACTTCCAGTACCACTCGGTGTAGACGCTCACAGGGAGCGCCGCGCGTGCCAGCTCACGGGCCACGCCCTTCTCGGTGAGCGAGAGGTAGTCCTTGTACAGGTGCTCCGCGTTGTCGAGGAGCTTCATGAACTCCTCGGCGGTGCCCACGTCGATCGGCTCGTCGCCGCCCTGGCGGTTCGACTTCGACTGCTTGCGCACCGACTCGAGGTCCGGGCGATAGAAGCGGTCCGGCACGATCGAGTAGCGCGCCGAGTATTCGTTCACGTTCGCGGTGCGGTGGCGGATCCACTGTCGCGCGATGAAGATCGGCATGGCGATGTGGAACTTGAATTCCACCATCTCGAACGGCGTCGAGTGCCGGTGCCGCATCAGGTAGCGCACCAGGCCGCGGTCCTCGCTCACCTGCTTGGTGCCCTCGCCGTAGCTGACGCGCGCGCTCTGCACGATGGCGAAGTCCGCGGTCTTCCCCTCGGGAACCAGGCGCGGCATGCAGTCCACCAGCGCCACGAAGCCGTGGTCGAGGCACGGGATCTCCATGCGCCCGGCCCCGTTCATGACATCGCGGAGCGGTGCCTCGGGCGGCACGATCTTGATGGAGGGCGCTGCGTGTGCGGCGGCATGGCCGTTGGTCTGGATGCTGGTCACTTCGAAGGACTCCTCTCGCCGGTGGATGCGCCGCTGCGCATCCGGTCGCGGGCGTACTCGGCAAACCAGCCGTTCACGGCTTCCACCGCGCCGAAGGTGCTCGGGCTGCCCTTGGTATTCAGGTTGGGCACCACGTCGGACGTTGCGCCCCACGTGATGCCGACGGTCTTGACTGCCTCTGCAAGCGGCGTCGGTGCCAGCCCACCCAAGGCGGATTCCTGCGTCGAAGGCCACGGCTTGCCCGCAGGCGGCATCGACGCCGCCGCGGCCGCACCGGCCATGAGCGCCGCATCCGACGTGGGGAACGCCCCATCGTTCGAACTGGCGTAGCAGAGGATCGACCACGCCACGCTGCGCAGCGCCGCGTCGGTGACCCGCGCCTGCGCGCGCGACTCCTGCGTGACCACCCGACTCCAGATGATGATCGCCACGCACATGGCAACGAACACCGCCGCCACCACCAGGATGATCCGGCGGTTGCGCGCCGCCAGCTCCGGCGTCATCGGCTCCGGCATGATCTCGTTCATCGCTCGATTTCCTCGGCCAGCATGCGCTGGCGCTCGCGGCGCTTCTCGGCATCCACGCGCGGATCGCACTCCGGCACCGCCAGGAGCAGTCGCTTGGTGTACGGATGCTGCGGGTTGCCGATCACGTCCTCGCGCGAACCCTCCTCCACGATCTTGCCGTCCTTCATCACCGCAATGCGGTCGCAGATGTGGTGGATCACCGCCATGTCGTGGCTGATGAAGAGGTAGCTCAGGCCGAACTGCTGCTGCAGGTCGGCGAGCAGGTTGAGGATCTCGCTCTGGACGCTCACGTCGAGCGCGCTGGTGGGCTCGTCGCAGACGATCATCTTGGGCTGGAGCGCCAGCGCGCGCGCGATGCCGATGCGCTGGCGCTGGCCGCCGGAGAATTCGTGCGGGTACCGGTCGGCCGCCGCGCGCCACAGGCCGCAGCGCTCGAGGAGCGCCTCGACCCGCTCGCGCAGCTCGTCGCCGGACGCCATGCCGTGCACCTCGAGCGGCTCGCCGACGATGCTGCCGACGCGCATGCGCGGGTTCAGGCTGCCGCCCGGATCCTGGAAGATGATCTGCATGTCCCGGCGCAGGCGGCGCA
>JBIIJH010000148.1:0-6015 GCA_044233905.1 Phycisphaerales bacterium | reverse complement strand
GCGCGGCGCGCGCGTGGAGCGCGAGCACGTGTTCCTGCGCGGGAACGGTTTCGGTGCCGAAGGTGATGCCGATGGCGGGCGCTGGAAGCAGGCCGGCGGCACGGGGCGATCGGGCCACGTCATCGCCGAACTCGGCTTCGGCACCGGCGTCACGTTCCTCTCCGCGTGGGCCGCATTCCGCGCTCATGCGCCGGTCGATGCGCAGCTCGACTGGGTGAGCGTCGAGGGCGCACCGCTCGATGCGGCCACGCTCTCGTGCGCTGCGCTTTCCGACCCCGCCATGGCGCCGCTTGCGCCGCTCGTCGCGGAACTGGCGCGCGCCTTGCCGGCACACGTGCGCGGCATCCATCGGCGCGCGTTCGATGGCGGGCGCGTTCGTCTCACGCTCCTTTTCGGGGACGTGCTGGAACTGCTGCCGGTGATGGATTTCCGCGCAGATGCATGGTGCCTCGATGGCTTCTCGCCCGCGCGCAACGCGGAGATGTGGTCGGAGGAAGCGCTCGCGCAAGTGGCAGCGCACGCGCGCGTGGACAGCACGCTGGCCACGTATTCCGCGGCATCTGCGGTGGGCGAACGGCTCTCCGCGCTCGGCTTTCGCGTCGCACGCACGCCGGGCGCGAACGGCAAGCGCGAGATGATCTCCGCCACCATGGAACGCGCGCCGGATCGCAAGTGCATCCGCACGCTGCCGAAGTGGTTTGCGGTGCCGCAAGGAGTGGGGCACGCCGAGTCGCGCGACACCGCCGCTGCAAGCGTTCCGCAGCCACCCTCCACCGCCATCGTCATCGGCGCAGGCATCGCCGGCGCTACCGCCGCGCGTGCGCTCGCCGAGCGTGGCCTGCGCGTCACCGTGCTCGATGCCGGCCGTGCCGCCTCCGGCGCATCCGCCGCGCCGCGCGCCGTGCTGGCGCCGCACCTGGCAAGCTGGCAGAGCCCGCAGACGCGCATCGTGGCGCACGCGTTCCTCCACGCGCGTGCGGTGATGGAACGCATCGGCGCGCCGCTCGACCCATGCGGCATGGTGCATCCCGTGAACGGCGATGACGAATGGGGCTACCAGCAGGCCATCGCCGACTGGGGCTGGCCAGATGACATGCTGCGCCTGGTGCAGGCGGACGACGCCACGGCCGTGGCCGGCACGCCGCTCTGCAGCCGCGAGTCGCCAGAGGGCGCGCTCCTGGTCCGCGACGCGGGCACCACGCGCCCGGCAGACACGGTGCGCGCGGCGCTTTCGCACCCCGCGATCACGCTTCGAGAGCAGGTGCCCGTGGCGCGGCTCCATCCGCTGCCCGAAGGCTGGCGCGTGGATGCCGAGGACGGCCGCACCTTCGACGCCCAGGTGCTGGTGATCGCCACCGCCGGCATCCCGGCCGGCGCACTGCCGGAGATGCCCGAGGCGCTCGCGTCCGACGCCCTGCCCTCGGTGCCCTTCGACGCCACGCGCGGGCAGCTCTCGACGCTATCCTTCGACGGTGCCGCCGCGGTGCCGCACACGGTGGTCAGCGCCAACGGCTTCGCCATGCCGCCGGTGGACGGTGCCATCTGCGCCGGCGCCACCTTCGAGCACGAGCGGCTCGCAACACCCGCGACGCCGCACGATGACGCCATCAACCTTGGCCACGTGGAGCGCCTGCTTCCGGAACTCGCCGCCTGCGCGCCCGCACGGCGCGGCGCGTGGGCCGGCATCCGTACCTCCGTGCACGACCACTGCCCGATCGCCGGCCCCGTGGTGTCGGACGGCGCATTCCGCGAGGCATTCGCGCGCCTGGCGCACGGCCCGGTGGCGGCGCAATGGACCGATGCGCCCGTGCTGCCAGGCCTCTTCGCCACGCTCGCGCATGGTTCGCGCGGCACGTGCACCGCGTTCCTGGCGGCCGAGCTGATTGCCGACATGGTCTGCGGCACGCCGCGATGCGTGGCCGATGACCTGCTCCCCGCACTCCTTCCGCAGCGATTCCTGGTGCGCGAATTGCGTGGCGGGGCGCGCGGCCGCGCGGCCGACTGAGCGCTTCACCGCACCACGTCGCAGAGCAGCGCCTGGCGCATCGGCCAGACCTCGAAGGTGCGGCGCGGGCGCAGCCATCCGGCCATGTCCGGGTCGGTCTTGCGCAGCTTGGCGATCTCCGCCTCGCCGGTCAGCACCAGCCCGCCGGGATGCGCCTCGATCCACGCGCGCATCGGCGCGGGCTTGAGCTCGAAGTCCAGCCAGCGCCCCAGGTACCAGTCGATGGTGAGGTTGCGCAGCTGGTAGACAAGCACCGCCTTGTCCTCCGCAGCGATCGCCTCGGCTACGGGCTGCGCGCCCATCACCTGCATCGCCGTGTCCTCCGCGCGGTGGAAGCCGAGCCAGATGGCGAAGGACGCCACGAAGCACGCGCCAAGCGCGGGAAGGCGGCGCTCGCGCCACTTCCACCAGCTCATGGCGATCCATGCGGCCGCCACTGCGGGAAGCAGCGGGAATGTCATCCATACCAGCGTCCATCCAGGTGCCCACGCAGGTGCGAGGCCGCGGAGCACCACCACGGCCGCGGCCACCGGGATGCCGATGCCGACCACGGTCATCGCGATGCCGGCCGTGATACGCACGTCCGGTGGCGTGATCCCCGCGGGGAGGTCTGCCACCGATCCGTCCACCCATCGCGCCACGGTGCCGGCCACCAGCAGCGCCAGCGGGGCGGCGAGCGGCAGGATGTACGTGACTTCCTTGCCGCTCAGCGCACTGAAGCCGATCAACGGCAGCACCACCGCCACCACGAGCAGCGCCCGCAGGTCACCGCCGCGCATGAAGCCCCACGCGCGCGCCGGCGACATGTTGAACCACGGCAGCATCATCATGGCGGTGGCAGGGAACAGCCCGCCGAGGAACGCAGGCAGCAGGATCCACCACGGATCGTCGTGACCTCCATCGCCGGTGAAGCGGTCGACGAATTCGTAGCTCCAGATCCGCGACGCGCGCGCGGGATCCGCGTGCCAGTAGAGGTAGGCCACCACGGCAAGCGGGGCCAATGCAAGGGGAAGGCCGACCGACGGCAGCAGGAAGCGCACCTCACGCAGGCGGCCCGCAAGGAACAGCCACGCCGCCACGATCGCCGGCGGCGCCAGGACGAGCGGACCCTTGGTGAGTCCCACGAGCGCGCACGCCAGCCAGAATGCCGCGATCCATCCGGGATGCCGGCGCCCGGAGGCCCGGCCCGCATCCACCGCGAGCCACGCGGCACACAGCGCCAGCCACCACCACGCGGCGAGCATCGGATCGGTGATCGCCAGGCGCCCCACGATCTGGAACAGCGGCATGGAGGCAAGCAGCCCGACGGCGAGCATCGCCGACAGCGCGCCGCCGGTGCGCCGCGCGAATGCAAAGAGGGAAACCAGGAGGACCGTCGACGCCATCGCGCTCGGGAAGCGCACCGCGAACTCGCCGTGCCCGAACGCGCGCACGCATGCCGCCTGCGCCCAGTACGTGAGCGGCGGCTTCGTCAGGTGGACCTGGTCGCGCAGCTGCGGCTCCAACCAGTTGCCGTGCTCGGCCATCCATCCGCTCACCGATGCGTAGCGACCCTCGTCCGGCGGGAAGAGCGCGTGGTTCCCCAGCGAATGCCAGACCAGGAAGAGCGCCGCCAGCAGCACGCCCCACTGCGCCCAGCGCGGAGGGTCGACGTTGCGTTCGAGCGGCTGCATGCGGTGCATTAGACAGTGATTCGCAGGCGCACGCATTGCGAGCGTGCCGTCCTCACTCGTCCTTGCTCACCAACCGCGCCAGGAGCACGGCTGGGTAGAGCACGCCGATCAGTCCCTCGATCATCGCCAGCGCGCGGACCATCGAGTTGCCGGGCACGATGTCCCCGAACCCGATCGTCGCCAGCGTCACGAAGCTGAAGTAGATGCAGTCGTTCCAGTTCATGGCGCCGTGGCCCGCGTTGGAACCCATCGCCGCGTGCAGGGCCCCGGGGTCCATCGCCAGCATCTGCCGGTAGAAGATGGCACATACCACGCCGAAGAGGAGGAACACGGCCACGCCGCCGTAGACGCGGTCGCGCACCGTGCGGTGCCCGAAGAAGATCACGCGCACCAGCGCGATGATGATGACGCCGTAGTACAGCACCAGCAGCTTGCCCGGCCACTGCATGATGCCTTGCTCGCCGGCAAGCGACGGACTCACGAAGAGCGCCGCGTTGGACGCCACCAGCAGCACGAACGCCGCGATGGCCCAGATGCGGTTGGTGAGGAGCAGCACGCCGAGCATCGGCACCGCGGCATACATGGTGATCACGAGTGGCGGCACCGCGCCGTCCTCGCGATCGAACGCCCAGCCGAGCCCCAGCAGCAGGAACATGGCCACCATCAGCGGCAGGCAGCTCGAGCGCACGCGCGCCATGGTGCGCCGACCGTGGTCCGCGAGGCGATGGTGCCAGCGCAGCGAATGGATGCCGGCCGCGGGCTCCTCGCCGGCCGAGGCGCGATTCACGTCGGGATGCTCACGGTGCGTGCCGTCCATGCGCTCCTCCGCGTGCGTCCACGGGCGCCCGTTCCACGCACGCGCGTGGCACGGGCAACCCAATCAGCTTCCCGTCGCCACCACCGGCTGCGCGCCGCGCTCGCTCACGAGCACCACGAGCAGGTTGGTGACCATCTCGGCCTTCTGCTCGGGCGTGAAGTCGGCGATCTTCTTGGCGTGGATCTGCTCGATGGCCAGTTCCACCATGCCCACCGCGCCTTCGACGATCTTCTGCCGCGCAGCCACCACGGCCGTGGCCTGCTGCCGCTGGAGCATCGCCGCGGCGATCTCGGGTGCGTAGCTCAGGCTGGAAATGCGGCTTTCCATCACCTCGACGCCGGCGCCACGGAGGCGGCCATCGAGCTCCTCCTTCAGGCGCTGGCCGATGAGGTCGGTGCTGCCGCGGAGGCTGGTGCCGCCCGGCTCGGGCGAGTCGTAGTGGTAGTGGCTGGCCAGGTTGCGGAGCGCGGCCTCGCTCTGGATCTCCACGTAGTTCTCGTAGTTGTCCACGGCGAAGAGCGCCTCGGCGGTGTCCACCACGCGCCAGACCACCACCGCGGAGATCTCCACCGGGTTGCCATCGAGGTCGTTGACCTTGATCGGGTGGCGCGTGCGCGTCCCTTCCTGGAGCACCTTGCCCATGGGGTCCTTGAGCGCGGCGGTCTGCTGCGAGCCGGTCTCGAAGGTGCGCACGCGCAGCGTGACCCGGCGCTTGATGGTGAAGGGGTTGGTCCAGTGCAGGCCGATGGCGCGCACGGTGCCGCGGTAATGGCCGAAGAGGACCAGCGCGCGGCTCTCGTTCGGGCTGATGACGAAATAGCCCACGAGCGAGAGGATAAAGAGGAGCATGCAGGGGATGGCGAGCAAGCCGACGCCGGGCTCGTGGTTCCGCGCCGCGGCCACCACCAGCAGCACCGGCGCGGCGAACAGCGCAAGGGACACCGGCAGCATCAGCCACCCGGAGATGGCCCGGAACGGCTTCTCGTGGAACTGCCCATCCAGGACGATGGTGTTGACTGCGGGGGAGGACGGCGCCGGATTCGAGGAAGTTTCTGCCATGGGGTGACTCCTGTGTGACCAATCCTACCTCGTCGATTTCAGCAAATTCGATGAATTGCTTGCCGAACAGTACTGTGGCTTGTATACTACCGACCATGGCATCGAACCTGGCCGACAAGCTCCAGCGCGACCTGAGCGTCGGCACCGCGTGGCTCGTGGTGCTGGCCGCCGTGGCGCGCGCCGAGGAGCCGATCCACGGCTACGAGATCGCCCGGCAGCTGGCGGACGAGGCTCCCGAGGGGCTGTCCTTCAAGCAGGGCACGCTCTACCCGATGCTTCGCTCGATGGAGGCCGACGGCCTGGTCAAGAGCACGCTGGTGCCCTCCAACGAGGGTCCGGCGCGCAAGTGCTTCACGCTCACCGCCGAGGGCAAGCGCGTGCTCGCCGCATGGTGCGAGACGTGGAAGAGCACCAACAAGTGGGTCAACCGCGTCCTGGGAGGCATCGATGGAATCCGCTGA
>JBIIJH010000034.1:0-20367 GCA_044233905.1 Phycisphaerales bacterium | reverse complement strand
GCACGCCTGACCTTGGTCGCAGCAGTCCGGGATGTTGTTGCCGTTGTAGTCGGGGAGCGTCCCTTCGTGGCACTGGCCGTAGTCGACGATGCCGTCTTTGTTGCAGTCGGCGGACCATTCGATGATGGACGCGATTACTCCACCATCGCAACATCGGAGGTCATTCCACGTCCACGAGTAGCTGGAGAGATGTAAGAAGTCCTCACCGGGTAGGGGGCCATTGCTTGGCTGGTTCCCGATCGGATCCCATGCAGTAAAGGACCATGGTTCATTCGTCACCCAACGCCACCCAGCGCTCGGTTCCGCATAATCAACTGCGCCATGGTCTTGGTATCCGCCCAACCATGGTCCGACGTAGCCGCCGTTACTCCACGCCTCAGGCATCATCGAGAGACCACCAAGCAGTATCGCTTCACTTGCCGACGTGGCCGTCGCGAGGTAGCCACCTTTGGAAACGGCGATATCTCTAGCCTCAAACCAAGTCTGTTGACGGGCGCTCGTGTGGAGCTGATACCAATGCCCATTCCCCCCATCGTTCACCTTCCACTGCACCGCTGGCGCCTGCGCATTCGCGCTCGCCGCGATGAGTGTTGCACCTGCGACGACGGACGCCTGGATCGAATTCCGGAGGGTGGACATCTGCGCTTGTTCCTTGTGTGTGGCGTCCCTGGGGTGACCAACTGAACCGCCGGCCGCTTTGACCCCAGGGCCGACTACAGATCCTCGACCCGCGCCGACGTACGTCGGATCTGGCCCGGATTGCGGAAATCCGATGACCGCGGCTGCCAACACGGCCAAGGTGACGCCTCCAAGGGTCATCGTGCGAACCGATCGACGCTCAGACGCCGCAGAATCGGCGGCAGATAACGATGGATTGGGGTGTGGGTACTCGTCATCAGCTTCACGATGTGGGTTGCCGTCATCCTCCCCCAGCCCAAACCGCAGCACCGCCGCCGCCTCCGCGCCCCGGAGTCCCGGCCTTTCCGCCATTGCGCTTGGTGTCTCGTCCATGCCGCGGACAGATCCGCGCCCGCGCGCCGCGTACGACGCCAGTTGCCGAAGTTTTGCCGCGATCACGCCCGCTCGACCAGGCGGAGCACCTCGCGCACCCCGGCGTCCAGGCCCGAGTTCGGGACGCCCTCCTCGTGCAGCAGCTCACGCACCGCTTCACGCACACGCGCGGTGACCCGCCGCGCCGCGTTGAAGCAATCCGCCCGGGTCAGGCCCAGCGCGTTTGCCACCGCGTCATAGGGCATGCCCTCGATCACGTGCATGCGCATCATCTCATCCTCCACGGATCGCCCGCTGCCGGCCAGTTCGGCCTGCACGCGCGCATACGCCTCATTGACGAGTGCCAGCGCCCACGCGCGGTCGAACGCATCGGCGGCATCGCCTTCCGACGCCGGCACCGTGTGCATGCCCACCGTACCGGGCCGTCCCGGCGAGACGGCATCCTCGGTGCGCGCCCGCTCGCGCGCCGTGTTGCGCGCAATACCGCGGCAATGGAAGCTCATGGCGTTCATGAGCCAGCGCCGAAGCGGCATGCCGCTCTGGCGCCAGCGCGCAAAGAAGCGCTCGTCCGCCAGCGGGCCGACATAGAAGCCCGAAACAAGCTCATCGCGCTCACCCGCCGATCGCAGGCCGGTCGCGGAAACGTACGCACCAAGCGCCGGGGTGTAGCGCTCCATGACATGCCGCCGCAGCGCGTTGCGCGCAGCCTCGGCCCGGGCGCGGCCCACGGCGTCACCGCTGCCCGCCGCGCGGTCGCCGTCCTCGGCGATGGTCAACTGCGCATCGATCCACGTGGCGTGGGTGCTGGGGAAGTGGTCGACGGGCATGTCAGCCGTCGCTTCCTTCGAGAACGCGGCGGTGAAGCGGCACGCCATGGACGATCGCGGCCACGCCGCCGATGACCACGTACCGCACATTACGGGCGTGCAAGCACCTGAATACGTCCGGCAATCGGGCTAGCACGGTCCTTGTCCTCGATTGCCGGATTCAGCGCCAGCATCGCGTCCGCCCACTCGATCAGCATCCGGAGGCGTTCCTCCGGCGTGAATTGCGCAAACCACCGTGCCTTCGCGAGGATGTCCTCCTCGCCCCGGTCGTGGCTGATGCTGGGGGCGTTCATGACTTGGATTGTAGGGGACGGAGGGCTGCGCTCAATGCACCGACCCACCGTAATGCCGCTCCGCCTCGTCGTACGCGCGGTCAAAGCGCTCGCGCAGCTCCGGGCGGATGCGGTCGCGCCACGTGCGGTCGATGAGCCCGACGCGCAGCAGGTCGCCGAGGTGCGCGATGTCGTGCGGGCGCATGGCGAGGATCTTCATCTCGATCAGGGTGGCGAGGTCGACGCGGGGCCAGGGAACATGGCCATCCTCGCAGGACGGACCGAGTACCGGCGTGCGGACCCGCTCGAAACGGGACGGCTGCTCGTCGGCGATCACCACGTGCACGGCCTGGCTTGGCCGGCCATCGGGCCCGTCGAGGAACATCGGCACGCCATTGACCTCGACGAACACGAATCCATGTGGCGCGAGCGCCTCCGCCGCACGCTGCAGGTCGTCGCGGCGCATCAGGACGTCGACATCCTTCGTGGATCGCGCTCGGCTCGGGTCTCGCGTCTCGACCCATGCCATGACGCTCAGGCCGCCGCAGACGGAAAACGGAACGTCAGCGGCCCGCAGCGCATCGGAGAATCTCCGCGCGCGATCAAGGAGACAGTCCATCGTGTAGCCCATCCGTTCAATGACGGGCAAGCGCTGCCAGACCTCCTGGTCGAATCGCATACCCACAGCGTACGGCCGCCATCATGGACGTCCAAACGAAACCGCCGCCCGGAGGCGGCGGAAGTTCGTGGGTGAATTTTGAAATCCTGGACCTGCGGCGTCAGTTGCCGCACGTCCCCCAGTACGCCAGCAGGATGCCGAGGTCGGATCCGTTCACCACGCCATCGCCGTTGAGGTCGCACGCGCGCGACGCAGCGCTGGAAGTCACCGGCCCCCAGTAAGCGAGCAGGGCACCGAGATCCGCGCCGTTGATCGCACGGTCGACGTAGATGTCGCCGATGCACTCGCAGGTGTCGGGCGTGCCGTTGTGGTTGATGTCGGGAAGCTCGCCGCGAAGGATCTGGCCGTAGTCGACGGTGCCGTCGTTGTTGCAGTCGGCGGACCATTCGAGGATGGCGCCGCACTTCGTGTTCCCGTTTCCGGTTCCGACGTCGTCCCATCGCGGTGCGTAGGGGAGTTCCGACATCTTCAGGTACTGCTCACCCCCGGGTCCGTAGTTGTTCGGCCGGTCTCCGCCGGGAACACCGGTCAGCCACGCCGTGTACGACCACGGCTCACCGGAAATCCATCGCCAACCGCCGGATGGTTCCGAGTAGTCGGCAGCGGTGAAGTCCTGATACCCACCGAGATGCCATCCGTCGGAGCCACCAGCGCAACCGGGCTGACTGAGATCGGAATGAGCTGCGATCCAATCATTCTCGCCGGCACTCGTGACACAGGCGAGTAGACCACCAATTTCGCGCGCGCTTGCGAGCGCATCAGGCCAGGTCTTTGGCGCCGTCCAGGGAGTTGCCTGATACCAATGTCCGTTCCCGCCCTCGGCGGTTCGCCACTGGACTGGATAGCTCCCAACCACGCACGCCTCGCCGCGATCGCAGCAGTCGGGGATGTTGTTGCCGTCGTAGTCCGGCAGCTGGCCGCGCTTCACCTGCTCCGCGTCTGCAATTCCATCGTGGTTGCAGTCGCTGAATTCGCAGGTGTCAGGCACACCATTGCCGTTCGCATCGGTGAGCTGGCCGGTGAGGATCTGGCCGTAGTCGACGGTGCCGTCGTTGTTGCAGTCGGCGGACCATTCGATTACGACACCACCACCCCAACTCTTCGGCATGTCGTTCCAGCCCGTGGTCCACGAGGAATAGGCCATGCCACAATCGTTCGATCCAAAGCCGCCATTGGGCTCACCGGGGTACCACTCGTCAAAGTCCCATGGTTCGCCCGTGACCCAACGGTACGCACTTGGATCCGTGCACGAGTTGGTTGGAGCTCCTGCGCCGAGCCATGCGCCATGGGTCGGCATTCGTGGCCGAGCAAGACGGAAGGCAAATTCGTTCTCTGTTGCCGATCTCGGTGTCGCGCCATGTCCACCGAGGGCAGCAGCATTCGCCATCGCAGTATTCCAGTCCACTTCTATCGAGGACATTCTGTACCAGTGACCATTACCGCCATCCTCATTTCGCCATTGCACCGCGTAGCTGCCGGCTACACATGCCCCCCCTCGATCACAGCAGTCGGGGATATTGTTGCTGTTGTAGTCCGCAAACGTGCCATCAAGGCACTGGCCGTAGTCCACGATACCGTCGTTGTTACAGTCGGCTGAGAATTCAATAAACAGTGACGACGGGAGGTTTGCGACATTGCAGATCTCGTCACCCCACGTCAATGAATCGCACTGCCCTGACGGGCCTGCCCAGTCAATGGTGGCGCCGTCACCGAAATCCGGTTGCCCAGGAGACCACGAACTAAATGCAAATGGTGCGCCAGATCCCCATTGCCACTGTCCGTCGATGCGTCTGAGATCCTGCCACGCGCTGAGTGACTGCTTTCCCTGCATGCATCGAAGTTGTCGAAAGAAGTCACACTCTTGCTGAGTTTCCAGTCCAATCAATCGAGCACCAAGTTGGGCTGCCATCGTTTCAGCATCGACACAGGTCGGTCGCGACGGCAATTCGCGGATCTGATACCAATGCCCGTTCCCCCCATCTTCCACGCGCCACTGCACCGCTGCGTTCTGCGCCCCCGCCACGGTCACCGACGCGCCGACCGCGATCGCCGCGGTCACTCCTGCGATCTTGCTGAACATCTTCTGCTGCTCCTGGTTCGTGTCTTGGATGAGAGATTGGCCTGGCCCCGCACTGCCCCCGGAAGGGCTCGGACTGCCGGGGATAGATCCACCGTGACCGCTCGCTGCGGCCATGCGCCCGAGAGAATCTGCGCGAAGCGTGGTTATCCGGGCGCTTGTGAGCGTGCTCGCAAGAAGCATCGCCAAGGTGACACTGGCGCCGAACTGGCGTAAACCACGGTCACCGCGTTGGTTGTGCTCTGCAGTCCAGGGTCGATGTTCGCCGGTGCGCGCCCCCTCCGCGTCCGCCCCCTCCCGCAGCGCGCGCGCCATCTGCATGCGGTTGAGCCGCGTGCCGTCACTCGTTGCCTTCGTTCCGGTGGAGCCTTCCATGCGGCGGGATCGATCCACATCGCGCGCCCGCTGACGGCACCACCTCCGGAATTTCGTCCACGTTGACGCGATCACGCCGTGCCCCCCGGCTCGCGCCTCACTCGCCCCCACGCTCCATGATCGCCAGCACCTCGTCCACCGCGGTATCGAGCTGCGACGGCGGCACGCCCTCCTCGCGGAGCAGGTCACGCACGGCGGCGCGCAGCGCGGCGGCCACGCGTCGCGCGGTGTTCAGGCACTCGGCCTCGGTGCGCCCGGTGCGTGCGGCCACCTGCGCGTAGGTGAGCCCGTCCACCACGTGCATCCGGAACACGGAATCGTCCTCGCCGCGGCCGCGTGCAGCCAGGTCGGCCTGCACCATGGCGTAGGCCTCGTTCGAGAGGGCGAGCGCCCACGCGCGGTCGAAGGCATCGGCAGGATCCAGCTCTCCCGACGGCATGCGCGTGGCGATCTCCGCCGCGTCCGCGTCCACCGATCGGCGGCCATCGCGCTGCGCGTCGCGCACCACGCCGCGGCAGTGGAACGCCATGGCGTTCATCAGCCAGCGCCGCAGCGGCATGCCGCTCTGGCGCCAGCGCACGAAGAACGAATGATCCGCCATGGTGCGCGCGTAGAAGCCGGAAACCAGCTCGTCGCGCTCGCCCACGCGGCGGAGCTCCGGCGTGCTGACGTACGCCGTGAGCGCAGGCGTGTATCGCTCCATCACGTGCCGCCGCAGCGCATCGCGCGCACTCTCCGCACGGGCGCGGCCGATGGCATCACCGCTGCCCGCCGCGCGGTCGCCGTCCTCGGCGATGGTCAGCTGCGCATCGATCCACGTGGCGTGGGTGCTTGGGAAGTGGTCCACCGGCATGGGGCGGAGGGTAGCGGGGCGGCCGCGCGATGTTGCAGGAAAAAGGGCGGCACCCGCGTGGTCGCCCCGCAAACGCCGTCATCATGCCACGGCGCAAGGATTGAAGCGGAGCGACGCATGGCACACCGTAAGGAGGAATACACTCATGATCATGCAGGTGAACATCCAGCTCGACGAACGCGACGTGGCGCGCGCACAGCGGCTGACGGGGATCGAGGACGTCCAGCAGTTGGTGCCCGAGGTGCTGCGGCGATTCTCCCAGCTCGAGGCGGCGATGCGCCTGATCCGCATGGGTGGCACCATGCCAGACTTCGAGATCCCGCCCCGCCGGAGGCCCGAGGATCCGGAGCACGGCGGTCCGGCACCGGGCTGACGGAAACGGCTCGCGCGCAGGGTCCCGCAAGCGGCGACGGCATTCATGTCCTCGTCGACAGCAGTGCGTGGGTCCGGCATTTCCGCTGGCCCGACCCGCTTCTCGAGGCGATACTCGCCCGAACGATGGTTCTCGTGCATCCCGACGTGGTCGGGGAGCTTTCGATGGGCTGCGATCCCGAAGCCACCCTTGGACGCGAAGCCGTGCAGGAACTCCCGGCCGTCTTGCCGGTCGGGCGCGATGCCGTGCTCGACTTCGTGATCGAGCGGCGAATGAACTGCAATGGAATCGGATGGGTGGACGCCGGCCTCATCGCCGCATGCACGCAGGGAGCGCGTCCGATCGGGCTCTACACCGGCGATCGCGCGATGGCCCGGGTGGCGCGCTCGGTCGGGGTGTTGGTCATCGACGCGCCGACCGGTCCGTAGGGTCCGAACTCACTGACAGCACGTTCTCCAGTCCGCGTTGCGTGGGTGCCTAGGAGGTGGTCCACCTCCATGGACGGACGATGGATCGAGGAAATCCAGCAATCCGAAGGGAAGACATAACGCCACGCGTTATGACCGCGCTATGATTCGTTCGTTTCACGATCCCTGGACGGAAGCCGTGTTCGAGGGCGACCAGGTGCCGATGTGGCACCCGCAACTCTCCCGGGCCGCGTTGCGAAAGCTGCATGCGATCGACGCGGCTGCGGCGCTCGGTGACCTGCGATCGATGCCGGGCAACCGGCTCGAGAAGCTGCAGGGCGACCGCGCCGGGCAGTGGAGCGTCCGGGTCAAAGAGCGGTGGCGAATCTGCTTCCGTTTGGTCGACGGGCACGCCGAGCAGGTCGAGTTGGTCGACTATCACTGAGGATCCAGGACACGAACATGCCGACGAAGCGCACCCCACGTCAATCAGCTCGCCGCCACCCCATGGCTGTCCACCCCGGAGAGATCCTGGATGCCGAGTTCCTCGTGGAGCTTGGCATGAGCCAGTACCGGCTGGCCAAGTCGATCCACGTGCCGCCGCGCCGCATCAACGAGATCGTGCTCGGCAAGCGCGCCGTGTCCGCGGACACCGCGCTGCGCCTGGCGCGCTTTCTTGGCACCACGCCGGAGTTCTGGTTGAACCTGCAGGCGTCCTATGACCTGCGAACCGCACGCGCACGTGCCGGCGAGCGGATCGAGCACGAGGTGGTGCCGATTGGGTCGGCACGGAAGCGGTGAGATTCACGCAGGGGTCACGGTGCGGGTCACTGTCCGCATGGCCCCCAGCCAGCAAGCAATGCACCCAGGTCGGCACCATCCACGCGCCCGTCGGCGTTGAGGTCCGCCTGCGGATACGCAGGATTCGGGCCCCAGAAGGCGAGCACCGCGCCGAGGTCCGCGCCGTTCACCTGTCCGTCGCGCGTGAGGTCGGCAGGGCAGCAGAGCTCAGGATGGGCAGCGCACTGACAGGAGTCGAGGGCGCCGTCGTGGTCGCGGTCGAGCGTCGGATCCGCGTCGATGTCAAGGTAGTCGGCGACCGAGTTGCCGTTGCAGTCGGGCGCGTAGATGCGAATCGAGAGGTCGCCGCACCCGTCTGCGGCGCAGACGTCCACAGGGTCGAGGCGGAAATCGATCGATCTTGCCGATGGCAGGTTGATTGTTGCATCGATCGTCGGCACGCTGCCGTATTGCGTGAGCCATGAACCCAACACAATCGAGTCTACGAGAAGGTCTGCCTGAAGCGCGCTCGTGAACGTGGCGCCGAAGGTTCCAGCCCTGACTTCGACAACCAGAGGCATTGATCGGGGCGCCATCCACCGGCGCACTGGTCGCTCGAGGCCTGCTTGCCACGTGTCGCATCCATAACTTTGATTGGCATGGCTCCAGGTGCGGTGCAGCAGGCAGAAAGAGCCTCCGAATCCGGCGATTGGCTCAGGGCACCACGCATAGGCGCCATTGTCGGGCGTTGCGTTGTACGGGGTGAAGTACGGCATTTGCTCCACCGCCGTCCCCTCTCCCCGATCAAACAAGTACCACCACCCATCCCGCCCCTGTTCCCCGCTGAACTGCGCCTGCGAGTCCGCCACCAGCACGTACCCCGGCGGCGCCGCGCACAGCGAAGAGGAGACGATTGCGGCGGCGGCGAGCGGGATTGCGATGGTGTGGTTCGTTTGCATGCCGGGGAGCAATCCTCCTGGTTCCGTGTGCTGCGCGCTCACCGGCGTGGTTTGCGGAGAATTTTGCTCGCCCCTCGCCCCAACCACATCTCCAGAGAAATGAAGCATTGCGAGCAGTGCGCCCAAAGCGGCTGCAAGCGCTGCAACTGCCGGCGCCCTCAAATCCGCGCCGCCCTCGGTACCTGCATCCATTTCGCCCTGGACAAGGTCCCGGGCCATGCGCCGCGCCTGGTGCTCATCCATGGTGGGTACGTGGGTCTCCGGCATCATCTCCCCGCGAGCGATCCCTTTCGCCCCCGTTGCTGCGCGTGCTTCCCGCGCAGTCCCCGGGAATTCACCACGGTGCCTCGGCCGCATCGCGCTACCCGAGCAATCCGTACACCCGCGCCACCTCGGCATCGAGCTCGCTCTCGTTCACGCCCTCCGCACGCAGCGACTCGCGCACGGCTTCGCGAAGGGCCTGCGTCACCAGGCGCTTCGCGCCGGCACATTGCTGCGGCGTACGCCCCAGGCTGGGCGCGATCGTCTCGTATCCCTCGCCCTCGATCACCTGACGACGGAAGATCTCGTATTCCTCGAGCCGCCCACGCTCTGCGAGGTCGGCGTGCGCCCGCGCATGCGCGTCGTTCAGCACTGCCAGCGCCCACGCCCGCTCGAACGCCAGCTCCGCGTCCTGCTCTTCCATGCCCGCTGCCTCGAGCGCACGCGCCAGGTCGCCGGCAGCGCGATCCGCCAGCTCCGGCCCGCCGTCGCGCGCCCGCGCCCGCGCGCGGTCGCGGATGATGCCGCGACCGTAGAAGTTGACGCCGTTCATCATCCAGCGCCGCAGCGGCATGCCGCTGGCGCGCCAATCCTGCAGGAAGCGCGGCTCGCACGCGCGGTCCGCGAAGAAGCCGGCCACCAGGTCCTCAGCATCACCAAGCCGCCGCAGGCTGCCGCCGCGCACGTACGCCACCAATGCGGCGCGGTAGCGCTCCATGAGGTGCCTGCGCAGCGCACCCAGCGCGGTGGGACCGGCATCGCCGCTGTCCTGCATGATGGTCAGCTGCGCATCGATCCACGTGGCGTGGGTGCTTGGAAAGTGGTCCACCGGCATGAGCGGGAAGGGTAGCGGGACACACCTCAAATCGATGCGAGCACGCCATGTCCTCGATAGGCCAGCCTGCAGGACGGATCCAACATTACCGTGATTCATGGCGGATTTCCCGCCTCCACCGTGTCTCGGCTGGCGAAACTAAGACCGTGATGGAGCATCAAGTCAGCACCAAATTCACTAAGAACACCCGTTCCTGCCCGTCGCTGGTGGTTGCTTGCCGTCACCGGTCCCTTGTTGCGCTGGCCCTTCCGTTGTTCTCCACCGCGCTCCTTGCCGACGACTGCATCCCCCCATCCCCCCTCGCCAAGGAAGTCGAATCCTGCGGCGGCCACTCCAACGACGGCTGCAACGACCTCTCGCATCCCACCGAGCCGATCGACATCGGCGTCCCCATCGCAGCAACGTTCTGGGCCAACGAAACCCAGCGCGACACCGACTTCTACCGCTTCGTCGTCACCGAGCCCACCGCGGTGATCGCGCGTGCGTGGGGCAGCGTGACGATGCAGCTGGCCGTCGTCGACCATTGCACCGTGCTCGGGAGCGGCGCAGGCACCTGCATCGATGCTTCCGCCTGCCTGGCGCCCGGGGTCTACAACATCTTCGTGGCGCCGCTCGAGTCGTACCCCACCTGCGGGGCCCCGGAGACCACCTACACGGTGCTGCTGTCGCTGGATTCCGCCGCGCCATCCTGCACCCCGCTCCTGGGCGACATCGACCGCGATGGCGCCATCAACGGCATCGACCTCTTCCACATCCTGAACCGCTGGGGCTCCGTCGATCCCGGATCCTGCGATCTCAACGGCGACCAACGAGCGGACGGCCTGGACCTCGGGGTCATGCTCTCCAACTGGACCGGTTGAAGGTTGTCCGGCGCGTCCCCGGCACCCGCGTGACCCGGTCTGACTCCGCCGCACCAACTCCGCCGAGCCTGCGGTCAATAAGTAAGTGTCACGACAGCATCTCCGCAGCATGGGAGGGGCAAACCTCCCTCAACCGGGCAATCTTGCAGTCACTGCCTACAATCTTCCCTCTCCCCATTCGTCCACGGACACCACGAGCACGGAACACACCATGACCCAGACCGACCTCGCGAAGGACCTGAAGAACATCTCCGAGAAGGACCGCAAGCAGATCGAGCAGGCGCAGGAGATGCTTGGCCCGGATCCGAAGACGATGGGCTTCGTCAAGAACGTCTTCTGGGGCAACTTCCGCGAGGACCTGGTGTTCCCGTACCCGGCGCAGACCGCCGAGGAGAGCGCGCGCTGCGACCAGCTGCTCGCCGAGCTCGACGCCTACCTGACCAACGAGCACCCCGCCGTCGAGATCGACCAGAAGCAGGAGATCCCGGAGTGGGTCATCAAGCGCCTCTTCGACATGGGCGTGCTCGGCATGACCATCCCGAAGGAGCACGGTGGCCTGAGCTTCGGCATCACCGCCTACAACCGCGTGCTGCGCCGCATCGGCCGCACCTGTGGCTCGACCGCGGTGCTGGTGTCCGCGCACCAGTCGATCGGCTGCAAGGCGCTCATGCTCTTCGGCAACGATGAGCAGAAGAAGCGCTTCCTCCCCCGCATGGCCAAGGACGCGCTGAGCGCCTTCTGCCTGAGCGAGCCGAACGTCGGCTGCGACGCCGGCGGCCAGGAAACCCGCTGCACCGTCAGCGAATGCGGCAACTACTACATCGTGAACGGCGAGAAGAAGTGGGCCACCTCCGGCGCGCTCTCGGCCCTGTTCACCGTGATGGCCAAGCAGAAGATCAAGGACCCCAAGACCGGCAAGGAGAAGGACGCGGTCACCGCGCTCATCTGCACGCCCGACATGGAAGGCGTCGAGATCTTCAGCCGCAACCGCTCCAAGTGCGGCATCCGCGGCACCTGGCAGGCGCGCATCCGCCTCACCAACGTGAAGGTGCCCAAGGAGAACCTGCTCCACAAGGAAGGCCGCGGCCTCAACGTGGCGCTCACCTGCCTCAACTACGGCCGTTGCACGCTCAGCGCCGGCATGCTGGGCGCGGCGGAGTTCGCGTACGAGCAGGCCACCAAGTGGGCCAAGTACCGCTTCCAGTTCGACCGCCCGATCGGCGAGTTCGACCTCGTCAAGGAGAAGCTCGCGCGCATGGCTGCGTACACGTACGCCATGGAGGCGATGCTCTTCATGACCACCGGCTTCCTCGACCGCCACGACGAGGACATCATGCTCGAGACCGCGGTCTGCAAGGTGTTCTGCAGCGAGTTCGGCTACCGCACCGCCAACGACGCCATCCAGGTGATGGGCGGCGAGAGCTACATGACGGAGAATCATGTCGAGCGCGCGTGGCGCGACAGCCGCATCAACATCATCGTCGAGGGCGCCAACGAGGTGATGCACTCCTTCATCTTCGCCTACGGCTCCAAGCAGCTCGGCGAGTGGATGCTCGGCGTGAAGAAGAACCCGGCCAAGCACCTCGGCTCCGCGATGCAGATCGGCAGCGAGCTGTTCCTCGGCGTGCGCCGTCCGTTGCCCTCGTTCAAGAGCACCGACCCGCGCCTGAACGGCATGATGCACGAGCTGATGATGCGCATCCGCGAGTTCAGCCACCAGGTCAAGCTCATGTTCAAGGAGTGGGAGGACAAGCTCGTCACCGAGCAGACCATCCAGGCCCGCCTCTCGATGTGCGCCATCTACATCCACGCCATGACGTGCGCGCTCTCGAAGCTCGACCACAACATGCGCAAGGGCCTCGACGGTGAGGCGCTGGCCTACGAGATGAGCCTCGTGGAGCATCTCTGCTCCATGTTCGGCCAGGGCATCGAGGAGGAGATCCGCGCGCTGCGGACCAACTCCGACGTCACCATGAAGCGTGCGGCAGACGCGGTGCTCAAGCACATCGACGGCTTCAAGAACTCGGACTTCGCGATCCCCGAGCGCACCATGGACATGCAGGCGCGCGGCACCGGTCGCACGCTCAAGCCGGCCGATGCCGCGGCGATCCCGCAGTTCGGCGCCGGCAGCGTGTGGCATGGCGACGCCATCAAGTCGGCGCATCCCCAGCACGCGTAAGCCGTTGGAAACAACAGCCTTGGAGGTCGGCGCCCCGGGCGTTTGGGCACGCGATCCTTGTTCGGTAGCCTTTTCCGTTTGCCGCGCGGTGTCGGTCTCCGCGCTCCCGCCAGCCACTCGTTCACCCCACTTAGGACGTCCATGAAGCTCTTCGAGACGATGAACCAGCACGGCCACGAGCGTGTGGCATTCCATGTCGACCCCGCCACCGGACTGAAGGCGATCATCGCCCTGCACTCCTCGGTGCTCGGCAATGCGCTCGGCGGCACGCGCCGCTGGGCCTACACCGACGAGAGCGAGGCCATCCGCGACGTGCTCCGCCTCTCCGAGGGCATGACCTACAAGAGCGCCGCGGCAGACCTCCCGATGGGCGGCGCCAAGAGCGTCATCATGATCGAGAAGGGCAAGGTCCCCACCGAGGCCGAGGCGCGCGCGATGGGCCGCTTCGTCGACACCTTCGGCGGCAAGTACATCGCCGCCGAGGACGTGGGCGTCAACACCCAGTACTGCGACTGGATGGCGCAGGAAACGAGCCACATCATGGGCGGCGAGACGGTGAGCCACGGCGGCGACCCAAGCCCGTTCACCAGCCAGGGCACCTTCAACGCCATGAAGGCCTGCCTGGCGCACGCCGGCCGCAAGGTCGAGTTCTCCGGCCTGAAGATCGCGGTCCAGGGCCTCGGCGCGACCGGCTACCGGCTGGCCAAGCTCTGCCGTGACCACGGCGCCACCGTGATCGGCACCGACGTCAACCCCGCCGCCATCGAGCGCGCGGTGAAGGAACTGGGCGTGGTGGCCCTGAACCCCGGGCAGGACATCTTCGCGCAGGAGTGCGACATCCTGGCGCCGTGCGCGCTGGGTGCGGTGCTCAACCACAGCAACATCAAGCACCTCAAGTGCGCGATGATCTGCGGCACCGCCAACAACCAGCTGCATGAGGCCGCGGTCGATGGACCGGCGCTCAAGCAGCGCGGCATCCTCTACGGCCCCGACTTCATCGTGAACTCCGGCGGCGTGATCCGCCTGGCGGGCCTCTACCTCGGCATGACCGAGGCGGCGCTCGACAAGAAGATCGAGCAGATCGAGCACACCACCCTGGCCGTCCTCAAGGAAGGCAAGAACGACCCGAGCGAGCACGTGGCCGCCGTGAACTACGCCAAGCGCCGCATCGAGGCAGGCCGCAAGGCCAAGCTCGCGCAGCCCGCGATGGCGTGAGACAGTAAATCCGTACCCGGTTAAGTATGCACCAATTACTCCCCCCGATCTGTCGGGGGGAGTTTCGTTTTGTGCCGGAGCAATTGGTGCATACTTAACCGGGTACGGATTTGGATTCCGCCCGCCGCGTGTACATCCACGCCCCCGTGGCGATGATCGCGAGCGCCACCACGTGGTACCCACCGAACGCGCCGAACCAACGCGCGTCGTCGCGCGCGAACTCGTGTGCGAACCGGAACGCGCCGTATGCCATCAGGTAGATGTTGAACCGCTGACCGCGCATCCATCCGAAGCGCCACGCACAGAGCGCCCACGCCAGGAACAGCAGGTTGAATGCCATTTCCGCCTGCGGCGCAGGCCAGCGCGCGTGCCCATGCGCGTCGGTCACGGTCCACCACGCGGCATCGCACTCGACGCCTTGGCAGCAGCCCGCGAACACGCATCCCACCCGACCGATCGCGAGCGCCAGCGGCACCGTCACCGCGAACATGTCGCCGGTGCCGTGGCGATAGCCGGTGATCGACTTGGCCGTCTCCACGCCGAGCACGCCGCCAAGCAATGCGCCCGTGACGCTGTGCCCGCTCAGGAGCGCCGCCCAGTTGTCGCGGAAGTGCCAGCCTTCCGCGAACAGGAAGGCCAACTTCGCGCCGAGGTACGCGCCCGCCAGCGCTCCGCCATACACCGCGTAGAGCCGATTGTCCGGCACGCGCCCCTCGCTGCGCACCAGCTTCCTCCACAGGAGCGCCGTGATCACGATGCCCGCCAGCGTGGTCAGCGCGTACATCGGGCTGCCAACGTGCGTGGATGCAACCGCAGCGTCGAGCGTGGAGCTTTCGGTTGCTTCCTGCATCGCGTTGCGCAACTACTTTCCGTAGTACCTGCAGAAACTGTCCAGCGAACCGTCCGGCCGGATCACGTGCGTGCAGCACCGGTCGATGCGGTCCTGGTCGAACGTCCACGCGTCCATGAACGGCTTGATGAAGATGCGGAACGGATGCTCTGGCCGCAATTCGAGCGACTTGAGGATCTCGCCGAGCGGCTCCGTCTCGCAGCCGCACTTCGCCAGGTCCTCCAGGCGGTAGTCGACTCGGTTCTGCAGGAATCCCGCGTACTTCGGCACATCGATCAGCCGGCTCAGCCCCACGGGGCCGCTCGGCGTGCGCAGCACGTACGCGATGGTGTGGCAATTCGGGTCGCCACAGGGCAGGGGAGTGAAGTCTGCCTCGCACAGCAGCTCCGGCGCCTGCGTCACGCACGCGCGGATGGCGTCGGAGACCCCCATGGTCTGGAAGGTGGTGATCGGCGCCGCCGTCGCACCAATGGTTGCGCCAACCGCTGCCCTTGGGAACACCGGCAACGTCCGGCTCTCCACGTTCGCCACGCGCCCGCTCGTGAACACCGGCTGCAGGCTGATGCCACGCACGTGCGGTCGCGCGACGGCCCAACGCAGCGTGTCGCCCACGCCGGCCACCGTGCGCGGGTCGATCACCATGGCGAGGGTCGTCGGCACACCCAGCGCTCCCGCGGCGTCGATCGCCTTCTCGCGCATCGCGCGCAGGTCCGCGCCGCGCAGCTCGCACTGGCCGTCCTCCTGCACACCGTCGAACTGCACGTAGAGCTCGAACTTCCGGTGCGCATGGTGCACGTCCGCCAGCATCCCGCGGAATCGTTCGTCACCGGCCACACGCACTGCGTTGGTGTTCACCAACACGTAGCCGATCTGCGGATGTTCCACCGCCCAGCGCAGGACGCGCTCGAATTCCGGATGGATGGTCGGCTCGCCGCCCGAGAGCTGCAGGATGTCGATGAGTCCCTTGCGCGCCACCACGCCTTCGACGCGCGCGCGCACCTCCTCGAACGGGGTGAATTTCAGGTCCGCGCCCACGCCATACGGGCTTTCGGCGTAGCACGTGGGGCACGTCAGGTTGCAGCTGTCGACGATCTCGATCAGTGCCACGCACGTAGAGAGTCGCTCGAACGGATCCACCGCCACGCCACCGGCGGAGCTGGTGGCTCCGGCAGTTTCGGTCGGCGCGCAGCACCCCTGCGGCCCGCAGCACGCGCCACCCGCATTCGCCGGATCGCCATGGCTCTCGAAGTACCACCGCGCATCGCGCTGGAGCATCACGTCGAACGCGCCGTGTTCGGCGCATTCCTTCTCCATGAACACCGAGCCGTCGCGCTCGACGACGCGCGCCGGCACTTCGGTCCGGCACGTGGGGCACCTGCTCCTGGTGAGCTTGATGACCCGCTCGTTTCGATGGACGGAGATCTTGATCATGTCAGGACATGGTCACGATGGCGCCGACCGCGCACGCCCCGATGACGAACGTGACTCCGAGGAAGAACGCCGCAGCCGCCACCAGGAGCGGCACCATCACCGAGCGAGGGATCAGCGCAATGAGCGGTGCCTCGCGCGTGCGGCGCGGGAGCCGCTTCATGAGCTTCGATGACTGCCTGGCGGCGTTGATCGGAACCAGGAGCAGCACCAGGATGGTGATGATCGCGATGGGAAAAAGCACCGCAGCGGTGTTGTCCTTCAGCATGGCGATGCCCAGCCACAGCAGGACGAACACGCCCGCGATCGCCATGTACGGCCACGCGAATCCGAGGACCACGCGCCGCATGTTGAGCGGGGGCGCCTCCCGCCGCGCCACCGGCGTGACCACGCCGCACTCCGTGCACGGTGCATCGTCTGCCAGCCCGGAGATGTTGTGACCGCACTCCTCGCAGCGCATGGCGAAATCCTACGCGGATCTATCATTTCCGCCATGCACCAGCCGCACACCATCGCGCCGCGCACGCCGGCGTACTCCACGGCGGGCGCGATCCTCGCCGTCCTGGCAATTGCGTCGCTCCTGGACATCGCCACCGCGCAGGCGCTCAGCCAGACCGATCGCGCGCCGTCGTTCGCCGTGCGGCTCTTCGAGGTGCTCGACATCTACACCAGCCCGGTGGCGTTCATCGCGGCACTCGCTGCCGCCGCGTGCTGGGCCGCGCACGCGCAACGCGCCTTCCGCTTCCTGTTCGATGCCACGCTCGCCCTCTCCGCCGTCGCGCTCCTCGACAACGTGGTCGGCCTCATCATGTGCCTCTTCGACAAGCAGGAGAACCCGGGATTCCTGCTGCTTTCGGCGGCACTCGTGTATCTCGAGAACATCGCCGTCTTCACCGCGTTCTACTGGCGCTTCGACCACCCGTACCAGCAGCGCATCGTGGAGGGCGAGGGCATCCACCCCGGCATCCTCTTCCCGCAGAACACGCTGGACATGGAATCGCTGCGCACGTGGCGACCGGCGTTCGTCGACTACCTGTTCCTCTCGTTCAACACCGCCAGCACGTTCGGCCCGACGCACCCAGTGCCCCTGCGCGGCGTGATCCAGGTGGGGACGATG
Organism: Phycisphaerales bacterium; assembly: GCA_044233905.1. Lineage (GTDB taxonomy): Bacteria > Planctomycetota > Phycisphaerae > Phycisphaerales > SM1A02 > UBA966. The sequence goes on along the minus strand of JBIIJH010000034.1, from coordinate 3,009 downwards.
GTGCAGGTGGCCATCGCCATGGCCGTCCTGGTGATGCTCGCCGCACGCGCGATCGGCCTGATCGGCTGACCGGACTCGGAGCCCACGCATGCACCGCGAACGAACCATCACCACGCTCGCTGCGGCGCTCTGGACCGTGCTGGGCGTGGCCATCGCCACTGGCTGCGTGCAGGTCACGATGCCGATCGTGGAGCAGGACGTGACCACCGGCGAGAAGCTCCGCGCCATCGCGCGCGGCGAGCGGGGCGAGGCGGTGGGCGAGCTTCCGGCGGTGCTCGCGTCCGACGATATCGACGTTCGATCGCGTTCCATCGCAGCCAGCAAGGAACTGCGAGCCCAGCTCCTGGCATCCCCGCCTGACGTGCGCGCATGGGTCAGCACGTGGGACCCGTGCACTTCCGAGCAGTATTCGATCTTCAACCCCGGCCTCTACGCGCCCCAGGACCGCGAGCGCATGGACCTCCATCGCGCGCTCGAGGCGGGCGTGCTTTCGCGGGCCGAATACGACGAACTGTGGGCCATCGTCGGCCAGCAGGAGCGTCGTTCCGTGGTGCGTCATGGGTTCGAGCTGCCGCCCGTGGCCATGGTGGGCAGCGTGACGTCACCCGCCCTCTTCGTCGGCGGCCAGTACAAGGAACGCACCGAGGCCGCGCGGAAGCAGTGGGTGGACAGCAATTGGATCGTTCGCCAGATCACGCGCCAGATGCAGATCGACGAGACACGTCGGCTGATTGCCGGCGCGTCCGGGGACGAGCTCGAGCGACTGCGCTCCCTTCTCGCGTACTACATCGCCAAAGGCGACGCCGATGGCATTGCCCCACGCGGTCTGCAACTCAGGTGGGGCGATGGTTTCGGTATCGATCCACAAGCGAGCACCGAGGCCGCGCCGTGACCAGCCCGACGGCAGGGGTAGAGTGTCGTCGGCTTCCGATGCGCCCTGCAGCACGCAACCATCGCCGCACCATGGCCACCGCATTCGTCCTCTGGGCTTCGATCGCGGTTGCCGTCGGCACGGGCTGCATCCCCATCTACACGCCGCTCGTCGTGCAGGACATCACCACGGGCGAGAAGCTGCGTGGCCTGCAGGAGGAGCGCACCCGTCCGCAGGACGATCGGCTCATCGGACCGTTGGATGCCACCGTTCCGCCCCCGGGTCCGGCCGAGCGGGGCACCGCTTGCGACGCGGTCCGCGCACAGCTCCTGGCGAAGCCGCCCGCGCTGGTCGCGCGCGCGTACGGGGACGAGAGCACCACGTCGACCAGTTGGTCGTTCTTCAACCCCGGCCTCTACAACCCGGTGGACCGCGAGCGCACCGACCTGCGGCGCGCCCGCGACGCGGGCCTCATCACCGCGGCCGAGTGCGAGGAGTTCGAGCGCGTGCTCGATCGCCAGGCGGGGAAGCCGCTGCTGCGCCGATCGTTCGAGACGACCGGTGTCGCCGTTGAGGACGGGCTTCACTGGTATTACCTGGGTTCGAGCTACGACGAATGGGACGAGGTAAACCGCGCGGCGCACCGGAAGTACTGGGCCAGGGAGCTCGTGGCAGGGCACTGCGCGCTGCCGACGCTCCGGAAACAGGCGTCCGACGCCTCCAATCCGAACAAGCAGTGGTCGCAGAATCTCTTGCGCCATTACGAAGCCGTCGATCCGAACGACATCCGCGACATGTACACCGCCTGCCCGCTGGTCTTCTGGATCCGACCCCCGGAGGCACCCCACTGATGCGCCCACACGTCCCCCATGCCCCGCGCCGCCGCTACGTCGCGCTCGCCACCCTCGCCGCGCTGCCATGGATCGCATCGTTCGCGTGCGTCGTCTACCGCCCGATCGTCACGCGCCCGCCGACCCTCGGCGACGAACTCATCCAGCTCGACGCCGCACGCCGCGACGGCCTGCTGACGCAGGAGGAGTACGACACGCGCCGCGCCGAGACCATCGCCGCCTGGAAGCGCATCGGCGATGCGCCGATCGTCGAGGCGAAGAAGCCGGAGGAGGGCGTGGCACCCACGACGACTGCCAGCCCTGCGTCCAACTGACGCTTCCCGTTTGATTCTGCCTCCGGACGCGCCGGCGCGGCATGCGGGATTCGTTGCCAGCGAGCCGCGGGCCTCCTCACCCCGCCGTCCGCAACCGCGCCACCTTCCGCTTTGGCTTCGCAAGCGCCAGGTCGTGATTCGCCTGCAGATTCAGCCAGAATTCCGGGGTGGTGCCGAATGCCGCCGAGAACAGCCATGCCGTGTCCGGCGTGACCCCGCGCTTGCCACGGGCGATCTCGTTGACGCGCTGCAGCGGCACGCCGATGTGTGCCGCGAAGGCCACCTGCGTGATGCCCATCGGTCGCAGGAAGTCCTTCATCAGGATCCTGCCGGGGTGGGTGGGGATGCGGGTGCGTGTCATCATGGCATTCAGTGGTAGTCCACGACCGCAACGCCGTGGGCATGCGACTCGATCCAGCGGAACACGATGCGCCACTGGCCATTGATCCGGATGCTGTACTGGCCCGTGCGGTCGCCGGACAGCGCCTCGAGCCGGTTCCCGGGCGGGACCCGGAGGTCCGCCAGCCGGGATGCGGCATCGAGGATGTCCAGCTTTCGCACGACGGCGTCCGCGAGTGCGGGCGCCATCCAGCGTGGCCGGGTTCCGTGGCAGAACAGCGCCTCGGTGGCACGGTCGTCGAACGAGACGATCATCCGCGCCAACGTAACCGTACATGGTTGCCGGGTTGTCGTGCAACGCCTTTTTTCTTGGGGCTTGCCCGGTTGACAGCAATCCGGTCGGGTGGAGGCCGAACCCGTGGCCCCGGCTTTGTCACCTATCCCGCCGACTTCCCCTCAACCCCCTCCCCGAAACAGCCGACCGCCGGGAATATCGGCCACCCGCCTCGCCCGCGTGGGCGCCGAAAATGTCCGCCTGTCATCTAGACTGCGCCCTCTATGCCCATCACCACCGCCTTCAAGACCGAGATCCCCCGCATCTCGATCCTCGACGAGCAGGGGAACTTCGACGAGA